>NZ_CP022420.1 GCF_002222635.1 Pseudosulfitobacter pseudonitzschiae
CTCATCCCACAGCCAGACCCGGCGCGAATTCCCCGCGCCCTGCATCCTAGAAGGGCGATGATCACCGTCGCCCTTCCTGCCTTGCGCCCCCCGCCCCGATGCAGGCGTCTCGTCGCCGCCCATGGCAGGTTTCGCCCTGTTCTGGCCGTCCCGGCTCTGATCCCGCCGCAATTGCTGGAATAGGAAGGGTGCAGGGAAATTCCCCCCAACCAGGAGTTACAGATGAGATACGACCAAGGAACCAAACAACGACGCCGGGTGGCAAAGCTTCTGCTTTCCGCGCTACTCGCCACATCGGCGCTCGCCGTCACCCATGCCAACGCAGCCGCGGCCGACGACCCAGCCTGGTGCCAGCCGGATTGCGGTGACCTCGTCAGCGACTGGAGCCTGAACGCTTACGCGGTAATGCGTGCGGCAAACGGCTATGCCGATCCGATGGCCGCCACGCGCGTGCTCGCCACCATGCATATCGCTATGCACGACGCTGCGAATGCCGGCGCGGCAAGATATGCCACGCACACGAGGATCAGTGCGCCCGCCGCGGACTATGACGCGGCGGTCGCCACCGTCGTCGCGGCGCATGACGTGTTGGTCGGATTCTTCCCCGATCAGGCGGCGATCGTCGCAGCCGCGCTCGAGGCTTCGCTGCTTGACGCGGGCGTCGGCGCCGCCGTCCAAGCCGGACGTGCCGTCGGCGCGGATGCAGCTGCGGCGATCCTTGCCGAACGCGCAACGGATGGCGCCGAAGCCCGGGAAGGCTGGACCGAGCAAGAGGGTGTGGGACATTACCGGCATGTGCCGGGCTGGGACTTCCTGGTCTCGCCGCAGTGGCGCTCGGTCCGTCCCTTCGCACTCGCCTCACCGGATCAGTTCAGGACCGCCCCACCACCGGCTCTCGCTAGCGCCGAATATGCCGTCGAGTTCGCCGAGGTCGCGGCAACCGGCCGGGACGTCTCCGAGACCCGATCGGCCGAGGAAACCGAATACGCGGCGTTCTGGTACGAGTTCTCGGACATAGGCTGGAACCGTGCAACCCGCGTTGCAGCGCGCGAGCACGATCTCGATCTGCGCGACAACGCCAGGCTCTTCGCTCTCGTCAACGTGGCGATGGCCGACGGCTATATCGCCGGTTGGGACTCGAAGATGCACCACGACTTCTGGCGCCCTGTCACTGCGATCGCGACGGCCGATGATGATGGCAACCCCGGGACCACCTCCATCGAGAGCTGGGCACCTTTCCTGCCGACGCCGCCCATCCAGGACCACCCCTCGACCCACTCGGTCCTCGGCGCGGCGACTGCCACGGTGCTCGCGGAAACCCTCGGCGACACGGGTTTCGCGATGACCTCTACGACGGCGTTGGGCCATGCACCATGGCGGAGCTTCGAAGGCTTCACCGACGCTGCGGAAGAGAATGCCGAGTCGCGTATCCATGCCGGGATCCATTTCCGCTCGGCGATTGACACGGGTTTGGACCTCGGCCGGAAGATCGGAACGCATGTCTTGAACAACTTCCTCGTTCCAGTCAACTAAGTCCGCGCTGGCGGGGCCCCACCCCGCCAGCCGGCTTCCATTCCGACGTCTGTAGTCCTGACTGCGGGATACAATGGTATGGTCTCGTGCTTGCCAAAGGGGAGTTGCGCGGTCCAGCCCCGTGGCCCGGACGCCTGCAGCCAAACTCAGGTTGATCAGACTTGCATTCATTAACCAGCGAACGCCCGTTCTCAGCACGGTCGGATGCAAATGCACCCGCGCAGCGAAGGTCTACTTACCACCCGCCCGTCGGAATACTTCGCAGTCGCAGCGCAAACCGAGCAGGCGCGGCGAATGGCAGGTCCGTCCCGCATTGTGTGAGTGCGCCGGTGGCGCAGCGAACGTCTGGTCTTGACGTCGAGCGGCGATAACGGTCCTTTCTGGCCGGTCTCCCTTGTCCTACGTCAAATCAGATGTCGTTTTTCACAGATAAGTTCAGCAGCTTGTCACCAGGCGTTCAGTGAACCTGATCGAGGGTATGGGAAGTAAGCTGCGCAGATTGTTGCTCAGCAGGATCGGTCGCTGACCGCCGCCGCCTCACGCTGATGTAGAAAGCCATGTAGCCGTGGCCCTCGGGCTCCTGCGCCGAAGTTTGAAACGGCCTATGCCGATTCAGAATAGCCCGAGAACCGAACTCATCGCGAGGTAGCTCGTCACGCCGAACAGTGTCAGCAGACTGAGGCTCATGCAGAGGCCGCGCGCGCCGGTCCTGCCGGCAAGATAGCTCCAGGTGTAGCCGAGCCGTGCCAGCGCGAAGCCGATGGACCACAGGTAGAGGACGGCGGCAGGCGGCGAAACGAAGGCCAGCAACAAGGCGGGACACAGGAAGCAGACGACGTTCTCTGTCGTGTTGCGGTGGGCGTTGTGGCGCCGCTCCAGCTCGTCTGATGCATGTGCCGGGATCACAGCGCCTTCGCGGCCCCGCGCCGCGCGTTCCTCTGGCGTCGCCGAGAGATCAAACCGCAGCCGGGTCAGTTCGGTGCTGGTCATCAGCCAGGCGTGGTTGGCGACCAGCAGGGCAAAGGTGATCGCCAGCGCGCCAACCGCGCCCTCGGATGGCAGCGCAACCACCACCGGCTGCACGCCGATCAGCACCAGATTGACGGCGATGGCGGCAATCAGCAGGGCGACGGGATAGCCGATGATGATCATCGCCACCCGACGCTTGCGGGGCTCAGTGCTGCGCATCCGGATCCTCCGTCCAGATCGCCACGATGAAGACGGCCTTGTCGGGCGCAGGCCGCCACTGATGATCGATCGAAAATCCTGCCCCGCGCAGATCGGCGGCGAGGCCCTCGGCGCTCAGCGGACGGACCAGCGGCAGCAGGCCGAGCGCATGGCCGACCGGCAGAAGCCGCCGGGCGATCCCTTGCATGTCGGCAAGGCAGACCGTGCTGCTGACGAAGATGCCGCCCGGCTTCAGCAGGCAGTGGACCTTTGAGAGCGCGACGCAAGGGTCTTCGAGCAGATGCAGGACGCTGAGGCCCAGTACCGCGTCATAGTTGCCATCCGTTGCTGGCCAGTCCTCGATCCGTGCCACCTCGAAATTCACGTTCCGGGCGCCCTGCACTTGCGCCTTCTCGCGGGCGATGCCGATCATCCGGTCGGAAAAGTCGATGGCGTCGATACTGGCGACATGGGGGGCGTGAATCAGGGCGGTCGTGCCGGTTCCGCAGCCGAATTCCAGCACCCGCATGTCGGGGCGCAGATAGGATTGCGTGATCTCCAGCTTGCGGCGATAGGCCGCCTCGTCGGCGACCGGCTGGCGGGAATAGCGCCTGGCGATCCAGTTCCAGAATCTGGGCGATGGGGGCATTCGCGGGCTCCTGTCGGGGTTCGGACCCTCAATACATATGCGCGTTTGCGATTCGAATTGCCAAAAACCGGCTATCCGATATACGCAAACCGATGAAGTGGGACACGGTCGCCTTCGACTGGAACCAGGCGCGCGCCTTCCTCGCCACGATCGAGGAGGGCTCGCTGTCGGCCGCCGCGCGGGCGCTCGGCCAGACCCAGCCGACGCTGAGCCGGCAGGTGGCCCAGCTGGAAGACGTGCTGGGCATCGAACTTTTCCGGCGGGTCGGCCGGTCGCTGGTGCCGACCGAGGCGGCTTTCGATCTGCTCGACCATGTCCGCGCCATGCGCGACGCAGCACTCGGCGTCTCGCTTGCCGCCTCGGGCCGAAGCCAGGCGATCGAGGGCCGGGTCAGCATCACCGCGACCAATTTCATGGCCACGCGCGCGCTGCCGCCTGTCCTGAAACGGCTGCGGGCCATTGCGCCGGGGATCGAGGTCGAGATCATCGCGTCGAACGAATTGCGCAACCTGATGCGGCGCGAGGCGGATATCGCCATCCGGCATGCGCGCCCCGAACAGCCCGAACTGATCGCGCGGCTCGTGAACGAGACCGCCGCGAACCTCTATGCCTCGACCGAATTCCTGGACCGCTGCGGGCATCCGCAAAGCCACGCGGAACTCGAAACCCTCGACTTCATCGGGTTTGAACATGACCATGCCGAACGCCTGCTGCCGATCCTGAACGAGCGCGGCATCATGGTGACGCGGCAGAATTTCAGGCTGGTCTCGGCCAGCGGATCGGTCATTCTGGAACTGGTGCGCCAGGGGCTTGGCATAGGTCTGATGTCGCGGGACATGGCGGCGACCGCCCCGGGCCTGTCGATCGTACTGCCCGATTTTCAGCCGATCCCGGTGCCGGTCTGGCTTGTCACCCACCGCGAACTGCACACCAGCCGCCGGATCCGGCTGGTCTTCGATCTGCTTGCCGACGCGCTGTCGCGGGACGCGCCGCACCGCGATCTACCGGTGTGATCCGCACAATCAGGTCGCGCTTCAGGATGCCATCGGCGCCAGCGCCCGCCACTTCTTGCGGTAGGCCGAGGCGGAGATTCCGACATGCTTGCGGAAGGCCGAGCGGAAGCTGGACGGCTCGCTGTATCCGACTTCGGCCGCGATATCGTCGATGGGCATCGCGGTCGTCTCCAGCAGCTGCTTGGCTTCCTCGACGCGCAGCGTCTGCACATAGCTTGCCGGCGCCTGACCCGTCGCCTTTTTGAACCGGCGCGAAAAGCCGCGCTCGGTCAGTTGGCTGCGCGCGGCCATCGCCGCGACCGGGCTGGATGTGTCATAGTTCTGCGCCGCCCAGATCTGCGCATCGGCGACAAGCTGGTCGTCATGCTGCCCGCCCGCCGTCAGCGAGGCATAGGAAAGCTGGCCGTCGCTGTGCGGGTCGATCAGGTAGATCTTCGCGATCCGGCGGGCCTCGTCCGCACCCGCGAAACGCCCGATCAGGTAGAGCATGAGATCGGCCCAGGCCGAGGTGCCGCCGGCGGTGATGACGCGGTGGCCGTCGCCGGCGGGAATCAGGATTCGTTCACGGCAGACCTTCACATGGGGAAAGGCCCGGCCGAGCATGTCGGCATAGCCCCAATGCGTCGTCGCCCCCTTGCCATCCAAAAGGCCGGCCGCGCCCAGCAGAACCGCACCGGAGCAGACCGAAGTGACGATGGCGCCGCGCGCATAGGCCCCGTTGATCCATTCGGCCACCGGGGCGAAGTCTTCGGGCAGACCGGTATTGGGGTCGAACAGCAGATCGGGCACGATGATGAAGTCGGGGACGGGACGCTCGGCCAGTGCCGCATCCGGCGTGATCTTGCGCCCGTTGATGTCCCAGTAGGGTGCCCCGTCCAGCGTTCTCAAGGTGACATGGAAGATGGGTTCAGCCGTCGGGAGGCCATGCAGCATCTCCCAGTCGCGACCGACCGAGGCCAGAATGTCGAGGATCGAGAACAGCACTGAGGTTCCGGCAATGCGCGATCCGATAACCGCTGTTTTGATCGTCATATCCCGCTCGCCTTACCCGCGTCCGTCTGGAAATCACCGATCTGGTCCGCTTCTCTTCTGCCACAGTTTGACAGTTCGGTCCATGTGAAACGCAGTCCGGCACGCAATCCCGCCTGCCGCGCAAAGGAGAAGACAGGAATGAGACACTTGATTTTGACGGCTGTGTTGGGCGTTTCGGGGACCACGGCGATCGCCGGTTCGGCAAGCAACGGCCTGCAACTGAATGGCGTCGTATCGAACGTGATCACGATCAACGCGGCATCGCCGCGGGATCGCGACGCCCATCAGGCCCTGATCAGCATGGCGGCGCGCAAGCTGGGCGGCTGAGGGCGGACCGATGAAAGCAGGCGCTGCTCTTCTCGCGGCGGGACTCATGTTGATCCCGTATCCGGTCTTGCCAGAAGCAGACAGCCCTGCGCACCCGATAGATCTGACCGGATCGGCATTGCTTGTGTCGAACACGTCGCGGAAACTGCTCGACTACATTGTTCAGTGCGCATTGCCCGAAGGCACGATGGCCGTCGCGCACCATGACGGACAGACCTATCGCTTTCGCGGAACGGTCGGGATCGCGCCGGAGTGGCGCAGTGGCGCCTTGAGCGTGGCAGATCAGGCGGCCGTCACCGCCTGCCTGCTGGCCCGCACCAACGCCTTTGGCGTGCCGGTCCTGATCTCGATGCGCGGCGTCGGTGGCGATCTGGCAGGACTGCAGACATTGCGCGCAACCAAGGCGGAGCAGCAGGCATTCCCGCTGTGGGAAGGCGCGTTTTTCGGAAACATCTTTGCCGATCCGCCGCGCGCCTATGCGTGCCGGGGCGACGTATCCTCCGAAACGGAGGCGGCGCTGCGTCGGGCCAGGCGCATCTGCACACTGCCATCCGCAGAAATCACGTCAAGCGGCCAGCCGATCTCGTCTTGCGGGTTTGTCGTTCTGGGCCCCTGCGCTTCTGACGCGGCCCGGCTGATCCGGCGGGGCTTCGGCGATCAGGCGATGGATGTCTACCTGCCGCGGTAATGTTGGCGAACCGAGTTCAGATCCTATCGTCGATCACCGCCGCATTCTGCGGGAATTCCCCACGAAATCCACCGTCGGGAGGATTGACGCGCAGTCTGCGAAAACGATCTTTTCGCGCCTCCAAGGCGGGATGGAACAATCAGTCGCGCATTCCGAAAGGCACCGACCTTCCTGTATTTATCGCATTTGAACATAACGCCTGTCCTATAATCACCGTTTCCGTCTTTTTGCACCCTACCGCGACTCGCGCGGACAATTCATTCCTGTGACCAACGGCGCAAACAATTCCGCCGTCCCAGTCACCAAAGGAGATGAAAATGACGGTTCAAAACGAGATCATCGCATTCGACGAGGCCAGGGCCGAAGCCTTTGCCAACCGCTTTGTCGGCACGCTGAACGAAGCGGCATTGGCGATCATGACATCGCTTGGGCACCGCGCCGGCCTGTTCGATGCGCTGGCCGAAAATCCCGGCCTGACGTCGGACGCACTGGCCCTCAAGGCGGGCGTGAACGAACGCTACTTGCGGGAATGGCTCGGCGTCATGGTGACGTCCGGTGTCGTTGCCTACGACCCCCATGCAGGCAGCTACACGCTGCCGCCCGAGCATGCCGCGTTTCTCACCCGCGCGGCCGCGCCCGACAACATGGCGGTGACAACGCAGTTCATCGGTGTCGCCGCCTCTGTCGAAAACGAGATGCTGGAGCGGTTCCGCACCGGCGAGGGCCTCTGCTATGGCCATTTCGACCGGTTTCACGAGGTCATGGCCGAGGACAGCGCTCAACTGGTGGTGGCCAGCCTTGTCGATGCGATCCTGCCGGTCGTGCCGGGCCTGATCGACCGGTTGAAGGACGGGATCGACGTGGCCGATTTCGGCTGCGGCGGCGGGCGGGCGATGCTGCGTCTGGCACGGGAATTCCCCCACAGCCGTTTCTTCGGTTTTGATCTTTGCGCCGACGCCTTCGCGGCGACCGAGGCCGAAGCGCGTGCCGAAGGGCTGGAAAATCTCGCATTCGAGAGCTGCGATCTGTCCTCGGTGCAATCCGTCGGACGGTTCGATCTGGTCACCGCGTTCGACGCCGTCCACGACCAGAAGGATCCGAAAGGGTTTCTGGCGCTCATCCACCGGTCGCTGCGCAAGGGCGGCGTGTTCCTGATGCAGGATATCGGCGGCTCGCGCGATCTGGAGAAGAACATCAAGAACCCGTTCGCGCCGCTGCTCTACACGATCTCATCCATGCACTGCACGCCGATCTCGATCGGTCAGGGCGGGCCCGGACTGGGGGCGATGTGGGGCGTCGAGACGGCGCAGGAATACCTCGCCGCCACCGGCTTCGCCTCGGTCGAGACGCATCGCCTGCCGCATGACCCGATCAACGCCTACTTCGTCGCCCGACCCTGAGCGACGCCCGGAAAAGAGGAGAAATACCATGGAACTGAACCTGAAACACATTTGGCCTACGCGGTCTCGCGGCAGAGGCGTCGCCGGGCGTACCCGCCGACTGATCGCGCGAATACGCAACCGGCAAAGACTGCGGCGGGACAAGCGGCACGTGTCGCAGCTTTGCGACCACCTGCTCCGGGACATTGGACTGGACGAATACGCAGTCCGGCGGCGCGAAAGCGACCAGTGGCCCGAGCTTTGACGCATGGCATCGAAAGGACAACACATGCAAGTGACACGAAAAAACGAAACGCTGGTGATCGGTGCGGGGCTTTCGGGCCTCGCAACCGCCCGTGCGCTCGCCGGTCGCGGCCTTCCGGTCACCATTCTTGAAGCGCAGCACCGCGTGGCCGAGCCGTGGCGGCAGCGCCACCCCGCGCTGCGGCTCAACATCCACCGCCACTTTGCCCGGCTTCCGGGGCAGAAGGCGCCGCACGATGATGGCGTCTTTCTCAAACGCGACACGGTGGTGGCGCATCTGGAGCGCTATGCGGCGCGTCTGGGTGTGCCGATCCATTTCGGAACGGCTGTGACCGGGATCGACAGAGCTGGCGACGGCTGGGCAGTGACCACAACAAACGGCCCGTTTCACGCGGCCCATGTCGTGATCGCTACCGGCCGGGATCGGGAGCCTTACATTCCTGACTGGCCGGGGCGCGAGAGCTTCGACGGTGAGTTCCTACACGCAGCCGATCTCGGCGATACGTCCCGTTTCGACGGCAAGCGGGTGCTGGTGGTGGGCGCCGGCAACTCGGGATCGGACGTGCTCAACCATCTGGTGCGGCACGACCCGGCAGAGGTTCTGGTCTCGGTCCGGCACGGCCCTGCGGTGGTGCCGACACGGGTCTTCGGGTTGCCGCTGCACCGGCTGGCACGGATCTTCGCGGCGCTGCCCGCGGCGGTGCTCGACCCGGCCTTCCGGATCACCCAGCGGCTGTTCCTTGGAAACCTCGCGCGCCACGGGCTGAAAAGCCATCCGGACGGCGGTGGCACGCGGCTGTTGCGCGACGGCGTGGCCTTCGCCATCGACGACGGGTTCGTCGCCGCGCTGAAGGCGGGCCGCATCCGGGTCGTGCCCTCGGTTGAGGGATTCGACGGTGCGCAGGTCCAGTTGTCGGACGGCACGGCATGCCGCCCGGATGTGGTGATCGCGGCGACTGGCTATCGCACCGGGCTGGAGCGATTGCTGGGGCACCTCGACGTGCTCGACCGGTCCGGCCAGCCCCGGCACCCGATGGGTGAGCGCGACGCCGCCAATCCCGGTCTGTGGTTCACCGGCTTCCGGCCGATCTTTACCGGCTATTTCGACGCCGCGCGCATCGCAGCCGACCGTATCGCCGACGCCGTCGCGGCCGATTCCCGGCGCCACCCGGCAGCTAGAGAATCCGGCGCGCATGCCGCGCGCGCCGTCACGACACGCCCCGCACAAGCGGGCGCAAGCCCGACCTGAAACCGAAAAAGGAACCAACCAGATGAAACCGACCAATCTTGTCTTTGCGGCACTCGTCGCGACCGCACCCCTCGCGGCCCAGGCGGGCGAACCGCTCGCCGCCTTCGACGTGGCCGAGGATATCTCGCGCTTTGTCTATGCGCCAGCGCCGGTCTTCGACGACGGCATGCCCGCCTACGGCAACCCGTTCGTCACGCAGGGCTACATCTACCCCGCCGGCACACTCGATGGCGGCATCGAGGGCACCCTGCCCGATGGCAGCCCGGCCTTCCCCGAGCTCGTCATCGGGGAGTGGACCTGCGACGGGTTCTTCGTCGGCGACGGCATGCGCACCGAAACCGGCGCCATCGTGATGACCCGGCAGATCTACCGCTTCGATGACGGTGACCTGCTGATCAGCCATGGCCCGGAACTTGTCGATCCCGGCGTGAGCGTCACCCGCGCCGTGACCGGCGGCACCGGCGGATATGCCGACGCTCCGGCTCAGCTTGCCCAGGTGCTTCTGGGGATGAGCGACGGCTACGGCGTCCGGTTGCAGGTCGAGATTGAAACCCGCGATGGTGCCGAAGGTTGAGAAGCCGCACACGCAACACTTGGGCGGCGGGATCGGCAATGCGCCGGGCCTCGCCGCACTTTCGATCAACCACCCGAACAGGAACCAGGCAGATGAAATTTCTCCGGATACGCGCCACCGACGATGGCAAATCCTATTTCGATGACGACACCTGGCCGGTCTTCGACGGCGATTTCACGCCGCCATCGCCCGCGGGCTACAGCGTCACCGAAACCATGGGCGCGAGCGGCGTTCTGATGATGCACCATCCCGCCGGCTATCGCGACGAATGGCATTGCGCCCCGGTGCCGGTCCTCGGGACCGTTCTGACCGGATCGGTGCGCATCGAGACCAGCGACGGAGACACGCGGCTGCTGTCGCCCGGCGATCAGTTCGTGGCGATGGACCTGAGCGGCGCTGGCCATAGGATGGAGGAAACAAATGGCGCTGCCTACGACTTTGCGCTGGTACTGTTGAACGGCCTTCCCGGCCCGCTGTCCGGGGGAAGCCCGAAATGAAGCTCTATTTCATGCCAGGCGCCTGCTCGCTGGCGCCGCATATCGCCCTTCGCGAGGCCGACCTGCCGTTCAGCCTGGTAGAGGTCAACTACCAGACTCGACTAACGGAAGGCGACCGCAACTATCTCGAGATCAATCCCAAGGGCTATGTCCCGGCGCTTGAACTGGCGGATGGCGAGCTTTTGACAGAACTTCCGGTGATATTGCAATATGTGGATGCGCTGGCACCCGAAGCCGCCCTGTTGCCGCAACCCGGGATGGGCCGCTATCGCGCGTTGGAATGGTTGAATTTCATCGGCACCGAGATTCACAAAAGCTTCAGCCCGCTCTTCCGGCCCACGACACCCGAGGCGTTCCTGAAACCGGGCCGGGAGCATCTGTCCCGGCGGCTCGACATGGCCGAGGGTCATCTGCGCCAGCACAGATACCTGTCGGGCTCCGAATTCTCGCTGGCGGATGTCTATCTGTTCACCGTTTGCCGCTGGCTGGGGGACCAGGATCTTGCGCTTGCGACCTGGCCGGCATTGCAGCGGCATTTCGATGATATCCTGCGGCGGCCGGCTGTCAGGGACGCACTCGCGCATGAGGGTCTGACCGCATGACCTCTGCGACGGACCACCAGATTGACCGGATCGCGATGTATCGGGAGATGCAGCGCGCCATTCCCGGTCTCGATGGCATGTACCGCCTCGTGTCCGCCCTGATCGCGAGTCTTGCCGGCAAGGGCGCGCGGCTGCTGATCGCGGGGGCTGGCGGTGGGCGCGAAATCGCGGCTCTGGGCGCAAACGCGCAGGCGTTCGAGATCACGGCCATCGACCCCTCCGGCGACAATCTGGAGACCGCGAAACAGGTCGCCGAACAGGTGGGTATGTCGGGCAGGATCACGTTCTTCCGGGGCACCGCCTCCGACCTGCCGTCGCGGCCATGCTTCGATATCGCGACATCCCTGCTGGTCATGCACCATCTTCGCGATGATGGCACCAAACTGGCCTATCTGACGGCCCTCGCAGATCGGCTGACCCCTGGGGGCACGCTGATCCACGCCGACGCATGTCTTGGCGGGACAGGGGAATTCGAGATGCTGATCCCGGCCTATCTGGCGCATGCGGACCTTGTCGGTGCCAATCCTCACGCGACGCGCCTCGAACTCGAAGCGATACCGCGCATGCCGGTCGTGCCCGAAACCCGCATGCGGGCCCTGTTTGCGCAGGCAGGCTTTGGCGAGCCGCGCGAAGTCTTCCGAAGCCTGTGGTATCGATGCTGGGTCAGCACCCGCACCGGGATGTAGCGGCCGCCTGCAAAAGGCATCGGCGCAAATTTATTGGAGGATTACATGCAGCCCATCATCTATGACGTCGCCATCTCGATCGACGGCTTCATCTCGGGCCCGGACGGGGACATTTCGCAATTCGCGCAGGAGGGACCGGTCGTCGAGGACTACATGGCGCGGCTGGCAACCTATGCCACCGCGATCATGGGCAGACGGACCTACGAGTTCGGCTATCGCTTCGGCCTGAAGCCCGGTCAGAACCCCTATGAGCACATGACAACGTTGGTCTTCTCGCGGTCTCTGGAACTGCCAGAAAACAGCGATGTAGAAGTGCATGCGAGCGGCGATGCGCATCTGCTCGGGGAGTTCAAGGCTTCAACACCGGGGCCGATCTACCTCTGCGGCGGCGGGGCATTCGCCGGAGCACTGCTGTCCCTGGGCCTGATCGATCTTCTCCGCCTGAAACGCGCACCGGTCATCCTCGGCAGCGGCGTTCACCTGTTCGGAGACACAGCCGTATCCCCTGCCCTGCGCCATGTCGAAACGCGGAAGTATGACGGCGGGTACCTCTTTCAGGAATTCGCCCTGCGCGGCTGATGCAGGTTTTCCCCGACCGGGTCGCGGCATCCCATCCACCGGATGCGTTCCGACGCATCCGGTCGGCGGTTCCGAAAGCAACCGGTCACTTGGCGATGGCGCAGGTGAGTCAGTCTGCCCCCGTCGGGATCAGATGCACCTCCAACTCTGCATCCCGCACCGCGCCGACTTTGCGATAAAAGGCCCGGGCCGATGCGTTCTCGGCCCACAGGTCCAGAACGATCACGTCGCATCCCAGTTCCACCGCCTTGTGGCGCAGCGCCGCGATGAGCGCGCCGCCGACCCCGCGATTGCGGCACCGCTGCGTAACCACCAGATCGCCAAGCCACAGCCTTCGGGATCCTGTGTGAATTTCGAAGCGCTTGCCGTAAGACGCGAAGCCCACGATCTCCGTACCGATTTCGGCGAGGAGGCAATCGAACCACCTGTCTCCGCCGAATCCGAGCCGGAGCAAAGCGTCCGTGTCCGCGCCCGGATCGGGATCGGCCACATGGCTGGCCAGCTCACGCGCCAGTTGCGCGATGGCCGGAACGTCGGCCTCAAGCGCGTGTCGGATGCGCATCTTGCCATCTCCCGGTCTGGTTCAGGTCCGGCCAGACCTCGATCAGGCGTGCGGTGGCCGGAAGCGCATGTTCCACATGCCAGATCTCGTCCGGCACGAAGTCCACGATGCGTTCAGCGCCCGCGAAGGCGGTGGCACGGCCGGAGGTCCAGTCGACCGCCGCCCGACCGGTCAGGCACAGCGCGTCGCCGCTGGCGAAATCCGGCACCAACAGACCCGCCCGGCCATCGGCCTCGATATTGCCGAGCGTGTTGAAGTACCGGTTGCCCGAGAAATCGGGAAAGGAAAGCGTGCCGTCCTCGTTGATGCCCAGAAACCCGGGCCGCCCGCCGCGGTGGGAGACATCGAGTCCTTCAGTGGCGTTCCTTGCAACTCGCGCGCCGCGCGAGGCGATGAAGAACGTATCCGCGCCGGCAATGATGCTCCGGACCGCGTCACTCTTCAACGGCATTTGCCGTCGCACGGGCAGCGGTGGATCGGTGCGCGACAGCTCGAAGGCGCGGGTCTGGATGTATTTCGGGCAGTTGCCGAAACTCTGCTCGACGGCAATTTCCAGGCCCTCGCCGCCAGAGGCGGTCTGGCCATTCATCCTGTTGCGGCGGCGCGTTGCAAGATCGATGCCGATCAGACCGACACTCGCGCCGGGACCGGTGTCGAGGTCGAAGTCCTCTGCAAGATCCGGTGTGTGGCTCAGCGAAAGTCGTTTCGGGGAAAGCGCCCGTGCGAATCCCGGCGTTCCCGATACCGGCACCGCCCAGGGCCGGCCCCGCCGGTCGAGAAGTGCGAGGAACACCAGCGGCAGGCTCTCGAAGAACTCCTGATGCTGCGCGGGCATGGCATCGCGCATCGCGCGCGAGGCCATCTCTCGCGTCCGCGGCGGAACGCCGGCGCGATCCTGCACCGCGATCTCGCCGGCGTGAAATGTGGCTGGGTGGTTCATGTTTCCCTCCTTGTCGGGATGTCAGGTGATCGCGGGCAGCGGCGAGCGCGCCATGCCGGGCAGTACCTTCTCGAAGTGAAATCGACGGATCGCCCCGCCGAGGGTCTTGTTGGTTGCCCGCGTCGCGACCTCCTGCCGAACCTTGCGATATCCGGCGTTTCGGTAGAGGGTGAGTGCGGCCGTTTGCAACTCCGACGTGCTGAGGATCATCCGCTTGCAGCCGGCCTTTTGGGCCTCGGTCTCGGCGCGGGCCAGCAAGTCACGCCCAATGCCGCGGCGCCGGAACCGCGGATCGACATACATGCGGCGCAGCTCGGCCGCGCCGGGTTCCGCCTGTTCGAGACCGAACATGCCGACCAGTCCGCCCGCTGCGGAGGCGACGAAGAACTGTCCACCGCGCGCGGCATAGTAGCGCGCGATATTGTCGATCTCCTCTCGCAGCGCAGTGGCAATGTAGGCCTCGAATTGTTCCGCCATGTGACGCGGTGCCATCAGCCTGTTCACCGCGATGAAAAGCGCGCGCACCGCCGCCGCATCGTCCGGTTCGAACGGTCGCACGATGATCGGGTCATCAACTGGTGCCTTTGAGGCGGCCTGGTCATTCCGGTCGGCGCGCGTCGGAACAGAAGGGCTGGACTCCTCGGCATCGCGTTTCATGGGCGGAATTCTCCCACAGCATGGTTTGCATACTCCCGACCGGCCCGCCGGAGAACCGACAGGCCGGTTCACTCAGGCGGCGCGGGCTTTGCGGGCGGGGAAGTCGATATCGGTATCGGCGACGTGGTTGAGGTAGTTGGTGAAGATGTTCGCCACCACGTTCGCGACCGTCTCGACGATATCCGCCTCCGAAAGGCCGGCATCGCGGGCCGTGGTCAGGTCTGCATCGGCGATCAGGCCGCGTGCCTGCACGATGGCCAGCGCCAGCCGCAATATCGCCGCGGTTCGCGGATCGTCCGAGCGGCCGGCCAGATGGGCGTCGATATCGCCGGGCGTCATCTTCAGCCCGGCAGAGATCGCGGCATGGGCCGAGGCGCAGTAGTCGCAGCCATTTACTCCGGCAACGGCAAGGGCGATCGCCTCGCGTGTGCGGGCGTCGAAGCTGCCTCGGGCCAGCGCCTCGTTGAGGCCGAGCATGCCGCCGAGCACAGCGGGCTGGTTTGCCGCGACGCGGTAGAGGTTCGGCACCATGCCGAGCTTGCCCTTGATCGCGGTGAAAAGCGTGGCGGCCTCGGGGGCGGCGGCGGTGTCGGAAACCTGGGTGATACGTGCCATGGGATATGTCCTTTCGTGGATTTGGGGATCAGGCCGAGGCCAGGTCGGCTTCGGGCTTCGACAGGGCGATGACCGCCACAACGGCAGCGCCGTTCAGCCAGTAATAGGCCGCGTCGAGTCCGGAAAAGCCGAGCGCGAAGGGCAGGAACAGAAACAGCACGCCGACACCCAGATCGACGGTGAGATGCAGTTTGTAGGGCAGTACACGGATCAGCCCGAGATGATGGTCGGTGAAGACCGTCAACAGGAGAGCCGCAATACCGATCACCGGCGAGATGCCAAGCGCGAGGGGATGCGATGTGCCGAGCCCGAGCAGAAACGGCAGGGCGATAAGCGCAAGCGCGACCGGATAGTCGAGCCTGGCATGGATGGTCTTGGTGACGAAGCGCATGGTGGAGGTCCTTTCGGAAGGGTTGCAAGGGCGACGGTGTATCCGCCGCGTCACCTGCCTACCCGACCTGATCAGGACGGTGAATTCCTGAAAGTCCGGGAAACCTCTCAGATCGTCCGACGATTGGGACGACTTGTCACGCCGCGCGGGACTCGGCACCGCCCTGCCGGAACGCGGCGGGTGAGATACCGATCTCTTTCTTGAACACCCGACTGAACGCGGATTCAGAGGCGTAACCTGATACTTCCGCCGCCTCGGCGACGCTGAGTCCGCGCGCACTGATCGCCTCGCGGGCGATCTGCATCCGCCAGGACGTCACGTAGCTCATCGGGGTTGCGCCGATCCGCGCCGTGAATCTTTCGGCGAAGCCGGTGCGCGACAGTCCCGCCTCGCGGGCCAGCGCCGCCACGGTCCAATTCGAAGTGGGATTCCGGTGAAAGGCGGTGAGCGCGCGGGCAAGGTGCGGGTCCGCGAAGCCCGCCACGCCGCAATCGACCTCGCGCGCCTGCTCGATATAGGCCCGGATCGCCTGGGCGAAGATCGCCTCGGACATCTTGAGCGCGATCAGGTCGCCACCCAGCCGCGCGCCGCCCGCCTCGGCACCGATCACGCGAAGCGTGGCCTCGAGCCAGGGGCCCGCCTCCTCGCCGTAGCCCCGCAGATGAATGAAAGGGGGAAGCTGGTCGAACAACAGATGCTTGGACCCCTCGGCCAGGGCAAAATGTCCGCAGATCAGTTGCGTGTCGCGGGGGCTTTCGTCGCCACCCCAGACCAACGTGCCATGGCCCGGAAAACCGGCGCGAGACAGGATGTCGTCAAGCGGCAACGCGTCGTCCGGGCCGGTATGGCGGCACGACAGGACATGGGCGGTGCCATGGGGAATCACGATCAGATCGCCTTGGGCGAGATGCACCGGCACCGGCACGCCCGCCACCCGGACGAGCGCCTCGCCCCGGTGCGCGAAATGAAAGCGCGCGACGTCGCGGAAGGCGGGCACACGCACGCCCCAGGGTTCAGTGAAGCTCGTGCGGAAGTAGAGCGTGCCACGGAGCGAGAGGCGGGTGAGGATATCGCTGAGCAGGTCAAACATGAATGCAATTTTTATCACCGAAATCCGAAAACGTCCATACAGCCGGACGATCGGGCATTCATCCCGAACGCACCGGCATTCATGGTCCGGTTCCTTTCGTGTCAACTGGCGTCATCGAAACCCAACCAAGGAGATGACACGATGAAAACCCTTACACTCATGATCGGCCTTGCCGTGGCGGCGACCGGTGTTGTTGCGCAGGCCGGTGAGGCGATGAACGATCTCGAGATCGCCCATACCGCCTATACGGCGGGTCAGCTCGACATCCGGTATGCGCATCTTGCTCTGGCTGTGTCTGAAAACGATGCCGTGCGCGAATTTGCCCAGACCATGATCCGGGATCATTCCGCGGTGAACGAAGCGGCAGGCGCGTTGATCGCCGAACTCGATGTCACCCCGCAGGACAACGCGCTGTCTCAGGCGCTGATCGAGGGGGCGGCGGCAAAGCGCACCGAACTGGCGAGCCTGGCGGGCGCGGCCTTCGACTGTGCTTATGCGACGAACGAACTCGGCTACCACCAGGTCGTGAACAAGACGGTCGCCGAGGACTTCATCCCCGTGGTCACAGTCGAACCTCTGAAGGCGCTGCTGGGGGATGCGCTCGTCACCTTCCGCGCACATGAAGCACATGCGGAGAATATGGTGTCGGGTCTGCAATGCGCGGGCTGACACGGCCCACACGGAGACGGTTTGGTCAGGGACTCGGCACCGCGCTGGCCCTGGCCGGACTCCCCGGCATTCTTCGGGCACATGACGGCACGCATGAGGTCACGGTGCGAATCGAGCGTTTCGCCTTCGATCCGCCTGAAATCGAGATCATCGTCGGCGACAGTGTGACCTGGATCAACGGTGATGTCGCACCGCACACGGCCACCGCGCTCAGCGGCGACTGGGATACCGGCAATCTCGAACGGGATGGCCAAGGTCGGATCACGTTCGATTCACCAGGCGAGCATCGCTACATCTGCGGGTTTCACCCGCACATGAAAGGAACTGTCGTCGTTCACGCCAAAACGGACGGCTAACCAGCGCGGGCCGGCCACTACTCATCCCCCGGCGGGTGGCCCGCGCAACAAACCATGAAGGAAAAAACCATGTCTGAACCCATCACCCTCGTAAGCCACGCGCTTTGCCCCTATGTCCAGCGCATCGCCATCGCCCTTGCAGAAAAGGGCGTCGCGCATGACCGTGTCACCATTGATCTCGCTGACAAGCCGGGCTGGTTTCTGGCGATTTCGCCGCTCAGCCGCACGCCGGTCCTGAAGGTGGACGACGCGGCGCTGTTTGAATCCGCTGCGATCCTTGAATATCTCGAGGAAACACAGCCCAACCCGCTGCATCCCGCCGATCCGGTCGAACGGGCGCGGCATCGTGCCTGGATCGGTTTCGGTTCGGAAGTGCTGAACGACATCGCGGGTTTCTACGCCGCGCCGGACGAGGCAGCGCTCGACGCAAAGGCGGCGGCACTGCATGCCCGCTTCCGCCTGCTCGAGGACCATCTCGGCCAGGGCCCGTGGTTCGCGGGCGACCGCTTCAGCCTGGTCGACGCGGTCTTCGCTCCGGTGTTCCGTTACTTCGAAACCTTCGAGCAGATCGGGGACTTCGGTTTTTTCGACGGGCTTGCCCGGGTTCCGGCCTGGCGTGTGGCGTTGGCGGCCCGACCGACCGCGCGCAATGCCGTCGCCGCTGACTATGGTGACCGTCTGGCCGAGTTCCTGCGTCGCCGCAATGGCGCGCTGGCAGGTCGTATGGAAATAAGCTCCGTGCGGGAAAGGCAGTCGGCTTGAGCCAGGAAGCCGCCGCCATGTGCTACGATGTCGAAGCCCGTCACAAGGAGAGCGGCGGCATGACGCAGAAAGGGTCGCCCCGGATCACATTCGCGCGCTTGCCGGATATCCCGCCGGACATCCTGATCGCGCATATGTCCGACCCGCGCGTGGCCGCACACATGCCGCTGCTGAAAGGCGCGTGGAACCGCGACATCGCCGCGGAATTCGTCGCAGCCAAGGAGGAGCGCTGGCGCAGCGACGGGCTGGGGCATTGGGCAATCCTTGCGGATGATCGCTATGTGGGCTGGGGCGGGTTCCAGAAGGAGGGCGTGGAATGGGATTTCGGCCTGGTCCTGAAACCTGACGCCTTCGGACTTGGCGCACGGATCACCCGCGAGGCCATCGCCTTCGCCAGGGCCGACGCGCGCATTCCCTTCGTCACCTTCCTGCTGCCGCCGTCGCGCCGGAACCTCGCCGCGCTCGACCGGTTGGGCGCGAGGTTCGTCGGCGAAATCGAGCATGATGGCGCGACATTCCTCAAGTACCGGTTGGAGACGCGGTGACATCCGGTTCTACACGGAGCCGATTGCAAGGAAGAAACCCAATTTCTGGGGCCGCGGACGGTTTTCTTGCTCACGGATCGCTGGCTACGATACCTGCAGCGGCATCCAAGGGAGTGGCGTTCCCGCACTCGGATCCAAGTGAATGGTGGCTGCGTGCCGGTCTCAACCGTAGGAGGTTTGGCAATCTGCAGCAATGCGGCCGTTCGATCACAGTGCAGCATCGGACGGGGCGGGCTCCAAGCTGCCTTACGGCAGCACCCCGAACCCGGTGGATTACCCCCGCCGGGCCCGAGGTGGAGACCCCGTTCTTCAGAACGGGATCTCGTCGTCGCGGTCGACCAGCTCGGGGTCTTGTCCCTCGGCCGACTTCGGGCGGCTGAGGAAGTCGACCTTTTCGGCGATGATCTCGCAGCCGTAGCGATCGTTGCCCATGCTATCGATCCACTTGCTGTAGTGGATACGGCCGTGGACGAGGACCTTCATGCCCTTTTCGCAATGCTCCGCGACCGTCTTGCCGAGACCGTTGAAGCAGGTGATGCGGTGCCATTCCGTGTCCATGACCCGGTAGCCGTTGTCGTCGCGCAGCACGCGACCTTCCGCGAGGCGGGGGCGCGAGGTGGCGAGGCTGAAGTTGGTGATCTGGGTGCCGCCCTGGGTGGTGCGGGCTTCGGGGTTCTGGCCGATGTTGCCGGCGAGGATGACGATGTTCTGCATGATAAGCTCCTGTGTTTCCTGTCTTCGGGACTGTCCCTTCGACAAGACCCTGAAAAAGCCCGTCGGGTGACGCGTGCACGGTGGACAGCATGGACGCCGGAAACCCCCAAAGGACCGGGGTGGAGCGGGCTGGGCGTGGAACACGCCCGACACGGCCCGGTCTGACGCGGGGTTGCGCGTGAGGCAGACCGAACGGGATTAGGGGATTGTCAGTCGAAGGGATGGACCAGAGGACAGAGGAGCGCGGGGAGCCCATGCCAGATCCTGTCACCTTGCCAATCAAGGCTGCCTGACCCAAGCCCAGCACAATACACTGTGCGGCAAAGACTATGAATCAGCCAACACTCGTCACCTGCACCCTGCCTACGGGAGTTGCGGCGTCATGCCACGACGAGTATCGATACCGGATCATTCAGAAGATGAGGCACCAATTGCTGATTTCGATCTCTAGGCACTGTCGCTCACCGAGCTGAAGAAAATGCAGAAAGACGTCTCCAAGGCGATCTCCACCTTTGAGGAGCGGCAGAAGGCGGAAGCCCGCGCCAAGGTGGAAGCCTTCGCTCGGGATCTGGGCTATCTCCTTGCCGAACTCGTCGGCACAGATACGAAAACCAAGCGTGTGCCTGCCCCGGTGAAGTACCGTCACACTGAGAACCCTGCGCTCACCCGATCCGGTCACGGGCGCAAACCGCAGTGGTTCGTGAAGGCGCTGGCTGTTGGAAAATCGAAGGACGATCTGGCGGCACGAAGGCGCTACGCGGCCGGATCATTTTGGATTTGACGGCTCGACTGCGGGAAACTCGAACGCTGTCTCGTCGGGTTTTGGCCCCATCACACGAGTAGGCAGATTGGGAGCAGGCGCATAGCCGCGGTGGTGCCCTTTGACCAGAACAACTTTGCCGCTGCGGTAGTGCCGCTCATGCTCGGCAACCCAGTGACGCATGGGTCCGTTGCGCGCGTCTTGGGTTTGACATTCGAATTCAAGGCGAGCGGTCCTTTCCGCCATGTGCGCGGCGGCCTTCGGGCCAATCCGGATCGTCAGATGTGATTTCTGGGCACCAAGTATCCAGGACTTGCCAAACTTCCGGGCAGTCTTCGTGTTCTTGCTGGTGAATGTCTCGGTTTCCGTGGGGATGATTCCGCCCAGATCCGGCGAGTCAAGCATGGCAAAGAGCGCGTATGGAATGAAGAGATCGTAGCCAGTTTCAACCTGATGCACCGTGCGTCGACCGTTGATCATTTCCATCGTATCTCTGCTCCGCACGCGGAAATCGACCACGGAACGGCTCTGCTCGACTTCGACGTTATCATAGTTCAGCTCTCCTGCCGGCGTTCGCTTGACGAGCAAGGCGCAGATCGGGTCGACGACACGCGAATTCTCACGGCGATGAAACATCGTGATGCGCAAATGGTGCTCGTTACGATCATCAAGCAGATAGCCGCGCAAGCCGGTGCCTGACGGCTTGTCGTCATACCTGGTCACAGATGAAGCCCGTTCGAAGCGTGCGACGCCCAGCTCTCGATCGTCGAACTCTACCCAAACGACGTCAGCAGGTAGTTTCACCTCACCAAGGATCGCCATGGCCGGTAGCCCGGTTTCGGCTGCCTGTTTGGCGACAGCGTCATGTAGAGAATCGGCGTAGGCTGCTGCCAAATGATCGAGAAGGTACACTTTGGCCTGCTGCAGTGCGTCGAGCGCATGCTCGCGAAAGAGTTTCAGGTCTTCGGACGGCGTGAAGTGCCAAACCAAGTCGTCAGCGGGAGCCGATTTACCCGCCAGTGATGATCCATATAACGAAATCAATGATTTATAGAGCATACTTTGGCACCTCAACCCGACACAGAACAGCTTGCGGCGTAGCACGTCCATGTTCAAGCGGCTTTCGTAGCGCCATCGAGTGCCGTGACGTGTGCTCCAATCGCGTCAGGATAGCTATGCCGACCATTGTTGGCTCATTTTGACAGTCGGCCGGGGCCGTTGACAGGCGAAAGGGCCGGATCGGTGACCCTGCCCCGACGCCGAGCCCTTCTCGAAACCGTGGGCCTAAGCCCACGGGTCGATCTCAACCAGCACCTGAACTTCGTCGCCGTCGATTTCATCGGCGGGAATGGCGCCATAGGTTCCATCCCCGGCCTGGAAGACGACGATCGAGACCATGAGGGTGGCGGCGAGGGAGGCTGCGAAGGCGTGTGCATCTTTGCGGGACATCTGTTTGGCTCCTGTCTTGGAGGCGGAGGACCATCCCCCGCGCGACAGGACCCCGCAGGCCCGAATACTGGCTGACATCACCGGGTGCGTTCGGCTTGCCCGAATCCATCCGGCGGCACGGGCTTGCCCGTAGTCCGACCCCTCGCGGGTTGATCTCGAAGACGGGATTCGGGCCAAGGAAGGGAATGGCGAGCGGGGGATGGTCCCCCAACATCAGGAGCCGGTTGTCCCGCTGATGCTTGGAACGCCGCCAGCCTCCCGGCCACGCTCTTGGTTGAAGACTTCTTCTTTGGGGATGGATCCTTTGGTGCCCCGCGAACTCAAAGGACAGGGTTGTGATGGATGAGAGGCCCGCGCTTGGGCGGGCCCCTCGGTTTCAGTTGGGCTCAGGCGGCCAGGTCCGCGCCCCCTGCCCTTTCGCCCTGTTCATCGCCGACGATTTCAAGCCGCGCGTTGCGGTATCCTTCCTTGGCGATCCAAAGCTCGGCCGCAGTGACGGACTCCGCCAGATGCAGCAGCTCCGTGTTGCCGCCGAAGTCGAGAAGCACGCGCACCTGCCCGGGCTTCGGATCCTCGGCCACCTCGAAGACGAGGGTGCTGTCAGCGGAATGGCTGCGCATGATGGTCACGAGGATCACCCCGTCCGACGAGAAGTTGCCCTCATGCAGCGTGAACGACGCGGGAGCCGTCCAGGTCGGATAGGCCCGGGGTGGTTCCTTTTTTACAAGGCGGCCGACACCGTTCGAACGCTCCCAGGCCGCCAGCTTCTTCGTGAAGCGTGCCGGTGGCTTGGGGCTGCCGTCAGTGTAGCGAATGAGCGCCCCGAGGGGTGCGGTTTCGATGATGGTTGTTGCAGACATGATTCCTCATTCCGAATGCGAGTAATCGCATTCATCTTATTGATATTGTTACGTTATAGGGTGATTGGGGGCGGAATCTCCGCCCCCCACTGGATCACGTTATTCCGCGGCCAGCATCGATGCGCCTTGAGCAGGCAGGTCATCCGTCAGGAATGCAGGAAGGTCAGCTTCACTGACGCTGTCAGCGACTTCGGCATCCGCCCCCTGGCCTTCGGCACGGTCCTCACCGTCCAGCGCCACGAGATCGTTCCGGCGCAGGACCTCGGGCAACCAGCCGCTGCCCTTCAGCAAGCGCTCGGCTTCACTGGCCATCTCGCTTTTCTTCAGGTGATCGAGGAGCTGGGCAGTCCCCTCCCCTTTCGCTTCGCGCACGGCCTCGAGGATGCGGGCCTTGGGCACGCGGTTGAGATAGGTGTCGACCGTCGGCTCCCAGCCCGCCTCGACCATGTCGAGATCTGTGGCACGCGCCACGAGATCGGAATGCGCCATCCGCCGGGTCAGACCGCCTGCGGAGATGCCTGCACCGTATGGGTTCACCTTCTCATGCAGCGCGTTGACGCCGAAGCTGAGGCAATGCGCCAGCAAGGCCAACCGACTGCCCTGATCGAGGACCGTCAGATAGTCCCAGAGCGCTGCATCATCGCCAAGCGGCAGATCGGCTTCCCATTCCGCATGACGCTCGTCGACCAGCTTCGCCACCACGCTGTCTTTCAGATCGGGCGCTTGCGCTGACATATAGACCTGACGCACGGATGCCTCGAGACAGCTGCCCGAAGCAGATGAGGTGCGGAAGGTGTCCGTCACCAGCTTCAGGAGCAGGAGTGTCAGCGCGACATCCGGCGAGCGCCCGATCGCTTCACGCAGCGCCAGCGTCCGGTGGGCCGTCAACTCCATGACCAGCCGCTCAGGCAGCGGCTTCAACGACCCTTCATCCTCATCCTCCGGCAAGTCAGCTCCGATCGGCTGGCCACCCGACATGATGACGGTTCCGCCATGAGCGGCCCTGCCATGGCCGTCGGTGAGATCACGATAATCCCCCTGCCCTGCCACCGCAGGATCAGTACCATCCTGGACCGCGGTCTCGTCAGCGGGCTCATCCTCTGGACGCACATAGCCGCGATAGACGGCCAGCGCGCCGTAGCGGTCGAGCGTGACGAACGCCCCTGCCCGTCCGATTTCCATCGGATGATAGATCAACGGCCGGGTCTCGATCTTTTCCATCTCCGTTTCCAATACGCCAAGCCGCGTGGCGATCTCGTCGGGGATGTCATCCTGATCCGCGTATTCCTCCTCGAGCGCTCGGTACTCGGCGAGCAGCTTGGCATGAGCTGCACCTTCGTCATCCGTCATCGGTGCCGGATCACCAGACAGAGACCGCAGCCCGTGACTGTAGCCGTAGGGCAGGTCAAGCGCGACCTCGATCCACTTCCAGCCCTCAACCGCAACCGTCTCAGCCTCGGCCTGGAGTTTTTCCGTCACCAGCCGATCGAGCAGGGCAGGGTCCTCGAGCCAGCGACCGTCATCGCCCTGAAAGAGGTCATGTAGCATCGTGCCGCCCGCTGCTTCGTAGGCCTCAACACCCACAAAGACCGCGCGCCGGTCAGACGCCCGGACCGACGTCTCTGTCAGCATGCGCCGGATCTGGAATGGCTCCTTGTTCCAGGATGAATGGATCACATCCCAGACCTGAACCTGACGCGCATGATCGGGGTTCACGGTGAAGGCCATGAGCTGTTCCAGCGTCATGCCATCCTCGGCATAGACCTCAAGCAGGGCAGGGGCGACGGAAGCGAGTTTCAGGCGTTGCTTCACGACCTGCTGCGTCACGAAGAAGGCCGCAGCAATCTCTGCGTCGCTCTGGCCCTTGTCCCGCAGCGCCACAAACGCGCGGAACTGGTCGAGCGGGTGCAAGGCGACGCGCTGCATGTTCTCTGCAAGGGAATCGTCCTCGGCCAGAATCTCGGAAGCAGCATCGCGGACGATGCAGGGAATGGGCGTGGTCTTTGCCAAACGCTTTTGCTTCACCAGCAAGGACAATGCTTGAAACCGGCGGCCACCGGCCGGGATCTCGAACTTGCCGATCTCGGTACCATCGTCAGCCAAGACGGGCCGCACGCTCAGGCTCTGCAACAGACCGCGGCGGGCGATGTCTTCGGCCAGTTCCTCGACAGACACGCCAGCCTTGATGCGCCGCACATTGGACTGGCTCAGCACCAGCTTGTCGAAAGGGATATCCCGGGACGGCGACAGGGTGATTTTCTGGACAGCTTTGGTCATCAGATCTTCTCCACAACGGGCGCCGGAAGCCACTCTCCCGATCTCACTTCCCGTCACCCTCAAACCAACACTCCTTTCCCTCTCATGATCGTTCTTGACCGCGGTCAAGAAGTTCATGTGGGAGCAAGTTGTGTGCGTAGGATCCTTTCGAAATAGGCGTCAGGGTGTTTGATCGTGTCTGCTCTTGCTATCAGGTAGTCGAAGACGAGAAGCAGTTTTCCCGCGCCAGCTTTCTGGATGCCATGCCGCAGTTCGTCTTGGCTTATTCTAAGCAATCGACCGAGGTCGTATAGAATGCGGGTGAGGGCTTCTCCTGTACGCGGCGGATCTGGGAAAAATCCCGCAACATGGGTGAAGTCTTCCCATGCCATGCGTGCTGGGTCTCGGTTCATCGTGGGTTTGGCTTGTGCGGGTTGTTCACCGCGATTGACCGTAGAGGGAGCAATCTTTTTAATATCTTTTTTTATAGACTCTATGTGCCGGACATTTTGTCCGTTTGTGGCGGGCAGATCGTTGGAACTTGGTGTATGAGGTCGGTGTTCGATAGCTTGTAAATTATCTTCGGAACCAGCTTTTTCTGCGGCATGGTGTTCACCGTAGCTTGCGTCGGTATCGGCTCCGAGGGCTCTAAGTTCCGAGATAACGCTCAGGACTGCATCAACGGTTAATGTTGCTCGACGCAGGACATTTCTGATCATGTTGAGGGTAGAGAGCTTTGCGTCATCGAAGCGTGTCTGTTGGAGTAGCGAAGCTCGTAGGGCCAACGCCTCAGCCTTCAGTGATCGCAAGCGCTCGCGTTCTTCGGTGAGTTGCAAGGCTTGCGTCGAGAGCGAGCCGTACCTCTGGATCAAGGGCTTCAGGTCGATGCCGAAGGCATCTCTGATAACGCCTCCATACCGCAGCGGAAAGCGTTTGCCATTTGCTGAGTTCTTGCGTTCGATCAGTTCAGCAGCTGAGAGGCGTCCCAGGCTGCGTCGAAGTGTTCTCTCATCGAGTCCATTGGCGCGCTCTGACAGAGAAGCGTTCGATGGGAACACGACAGTGAGGGTAAGTCGCTGGCTGTCCTGAATCTCACGTTCTTTGCGGGGTAGGAAGCTAATGAGCGCGGTCAGAACGGCGAGGTCATTGGCTGTGAGACCGAGCTCCTTCCTCAGTACGCGAACTGGGCCCAGAAGCTCATAGGGGTTAGGGCAGGGCAGAGATATCCGTTCCGCCAGGGCGGTTGTTGTTTCAGTTGCATGTCTCATGGTGTTTCGGAAGAAAAAGCATCCCCGTTCACCGCGAGCGGTGTTGAAATCGATTCGTTTTGGGGGTATCAATCAGGTGTCGAGACTGATTGAGGCCCTTCGGAAGCATCGCTTTCGGGGGGTCTTTCTTTTTCTAGCCGGTCCTCCTTTCGTTTTCTGCTCGTTGCTTTTGATGTCTTGACCGCGGTCAAGACACGGGGTCGTCACTTTGGCCCGTCTTGACCGCGGTCAAGAAGCTCCATGACCAGTTTCCGGACTGCCTCCTCAACACGAGGGACAAGATCAGCGTCAACATCGATGGTGATGCGGTTGCCCTTTCGGCCGATCTTCACGCGCTCACTGGGATGTGTCTTCTGCGTCGACGGTTTGGTGGCTGTCAGCAAGGTAACCGCCGCTTCGAGACGGTCGGGGCCCGGTACGTTGCGAGGGATTTTGCCGGCAACTTCTCGGGCTCTCGCGACGTCTTTCTCGCACAGCCTGAAAAGCTTTTCCCAAACCCGTCGACCAACGCCGTGTGCAGGTCCGATAGCCTGGATCAGTTCCATCGGGATGCCCGTAGCGATACGGTTCATCCGCGAGACGAGCGATTCATCGATCTGAAGTGCCCGATACGCGATCGTTTGAGCGTTCTTGCGCGTTTCGTCGGTTTTCCCAAGTTCTCGAATGATCCCGGCGACAAACAGAGCCCTTTCGATGAACGATGGGTCTTGACGCGCATTATTCTCCACGCCTTGGGCAATGAGAGCTTCCTCGTCGGTCATCTCCATGACCGTGGCGCGCACTTTCTGACCAAGTTGGCGACAAGCGAGAAGCCGACGGCGTCCATAGACGATCTCAAGCGCACCGTCCTGGGTTCGGCGAACCAGCACTGGAACCTTTTGACCGTGCTCGCGGATCGACGAGACAAGCTCATCCAGACCATCGCTTGGATCGATGCGGTCCATGACCGCGGACATCCGTATGGCGGTCGGGTCGATCAGCCGCGTGGCGTGTTTATCTTCTTCGAGCACGGATGCTTGTGCGCGAGCTACAGTCGGGCTCGTTCGCTTCACATCCAGATCCTCGTCCGAAGGCGGCGTTTTGCCCATCGCGTTCTTGAGTGAGTCCCCGAAGACCTTACGCGCCATGGCTACGCCCCCATGCTTTCAGGATTTCGCGTTCGACTTCGTCGGTCACGCGCGAGACGGACTCGATCGCGCGCTCGTAAGTTCTGCGATTCACGTCGCGAGGTTCGACCTCGAAGATGCTCTGCTGGGTGTTCGCAGCATCACCCACGGCTGTTGATTTCAGGAACTCGGCAGACAGCACGGCATCCCCGAGGACTGTCCGAAGCAGAGACGAGATCTGCACCTGCGGACCATCCGTATTTTCGTAGCGGGTGATCAGAACGCGCACGAAGTTCAGTCCATGTTCCGGGGCGTGTGCCTCGACGACGCCCATCAGGTTGCTCGCCATGCCCAGAAAGCTCGCCAGCGACATGACATCGAGCATCGACGCGTTGAGCGGGATCAGGACCCCAGTTGATGCAAAGAGTGCAGAGATCACAGAGAAGTTCAGCTGCGGTGGGGTGTCAAATATCACCACATCATATCGGTTGAGGACGGGCTCAAGCGCTTCCCGGATGCGGCTATGGAACGTGGTGGCGCCGTGCCTGAAGCTCAAGGCGACCTCGAACTCGTACTCCATGATGTCCATGGATGCTGGAATCAGATCCACAGTCGGGAAGTTCGTTTTGCGAATGATATCTGCTGCGGGCAATGGATCGTCGGATCGGATAAGATCGTATGAAGTCGGCATATCCGGATCGAGCTCGGGAGTAACCCCGAACAGGTTTGTCAGACTTGCCTGGCTGTCGAGGTCGATCAGCAAGACCCGGTAGCCGCGCAGACCCAGTAGTTGTCCTACATGGGCAACAGATGACGTCTTTGCCGAACCACCCTTCAGGTTGAAGATCGTCAAGACCTGACAAGCCTCTCCCGGTCTTCTGTGCGGGTGTTCTTCTGGCTTGATCCTTCCAGTCTCGAGAAGTACGCGTTGTGCCTCGACCATCTCCTCTGCAGAGAAGCTACGGCGGTTGCCGCCCTCCAGGACACCTTCGGGAAAGCCTTCGAGGTTTGACACATGATGGCGAAAGGTATTCTGATTAATGCGAAGCAGTTCAGCCGCTTCCCGCATGGCGAAGCGTCGGAGGCCCTTCTGAGCGTCCGGTGGGAAGGTTTCCTGCGCATGTTCACGCAACCGACTACCAAGCCGCTTGGACATGACTTCAAATCTCTGGGAGGCCCGTATCCCGTTCATCACTGCCCTCAAGTCTTTGTTGTTTTGCAAAGCTTAACAGATATTGTGGATAAATCCAGACCAAACCGTTGAGCGGCCTGGGGGCGTTGAAGGCACCGATTTCTGTCGACGGTAAACTGTTAAAAATCAGCGTCTTGGGCGACTGCGCTCTCGCTCTACTTCAACACCTCGTTGCCAACTACGTAGTGACCACAAGATGTATTGTGAGTGCGTACAGAAATCAGTCGGCAGAATCGGATGGGCGATTCTCGTGTCGCGTTTAGTTCCCGATTTCAATTGAAGCAGTAAGCTGAAACTGAAGCGCTGGAATTTCATCTTAGCGCTTCACCAACGCGTCAAGATTCCTGAGCTTCACAGCCCTGAGGCTTTGGTCAGGTTCACCCTGAACCTGTCGCGCCTGCGCTGGTAGCGCCGGGTCATCTCGGCCGACGCATGTCCGAGTTGCTTTTGAACATAGCGCTCATCAACCTCTGCCGACGAGGCGAGCCCGGCACGTAAGGAATGGCCGGAGAACATCGCCAACCGTTTAGCTTCCGGCAGATCAGATCTGACGCCACTCTTCAGAACGGTCGCCTTGATCAGCCGGGCGACGTGCTTGTCGGAAAGTCGTGTCTCGAGGGCGCGTTTGCCGTCCCGCGACGTACGCACGAAAACCGGCCCGAAGTCGATCTTTGCAAAATACAGCCATTGCTCAAGTGCGTGGACAGGACAGGTCTGGTCGCTTGAGCCGCGCCCGACCTCGACCTCGCGCCACCCGGTCTTGGCGTTCAGCGTCAGCAGAGCGCCATCTTCGAAAATCTCGATCCAACCGCCGGAGTCCGGTGTATCATCCTTGTGCACGTCAAGGCTCACGATCTCGGAGCGACGGAGACCTCCAGCATAGCCCAGAAGTAAGATCGCCCGGTCTCGAAGCCCGCGGAGATCATAGGGAAGGGTGCCCACCATGGCCTGGATGTCCTCCGGCAGGATCGCTTCCTTCTGAACCGGCGGACGCGCGTGTTTGCGCCTAATCCCGGCCAGAACGGTGGCGACATGGCGGTCCTTGCGATCAAGAGTGAACCCTCGCTGCCTGTAATTCCAAGCGAGGCCGGAGAGGCGCCGCTCAATGGTGGAGACCGAGAGAGCAGGGGCCTTCCCGGTCGCGGCGGCCAGGTCCGCCACATAGAGCCCGACCATCTCGGGCGAGGAGGGCAGGGGATCCGTCCCTTTCAGCCGGCACCAGCGGGTGAAGTGTTTCCAGTCGGCCGAGTAGGCCTTGTTGGTGTTCTCAGCTGTAGAGGCCTCGGCGTAGTCGCGCGCGGTGTCGATCAGCCGGTCGAGCGCGCCGGAGCCGGCCACATGAGCGGGCAGAGCGATTGAGGCTCGGTCCCGAGAGGTTCTCTCGTCGTGTTCGTCACTGTTCAGCGAGTCATAGGACGCTGAGCTCGAAATCTCTGCGTCAGACGCGTCGGAATCCTCGATTTTGGTGCCGTTATTCGTGAGACTGCTCATGTTTCCGAGCATATCATTTTTACGTCCGATAACGCAAGGTTATCGGACATCATGGCAAAAGATAGAGCGAGGCGTTTTCTGTGCTATTTTCTGGAGCAAAGCGCCGCGATGGTTTAGGCTTCAGTCATGACATTTGCCCGACCGGAACACTCCATCGACACAGACACTCTACCCCGGATGCCCGCATGGGTCACCTCGGCACGTCCTGAAGCCTTTGAAGATGTGGCGTTTTTATCAGGCGCGGCGCTGAACCACCTGCATCTTGTGTTGGGACGCGAAGAGGTCCCCAAAGCCTTGTTGCGGGATCGGCTGGCGCTGCGAGCGGCCGAGGCATGTGCCGGGTTTTCTGGTCGTCCGGAAAGAGCCCCAGAGCTGCGCGACGCGATTCATCTTCTGCGCCCTGGCGATCTACCTGGTCCCGCGGGGGAAACTTACCTTGCCTGGCGTCGCGCGGTGGAGCGGCCGGTGTCGATCAAGGCTCTGGGCCGAGCCTTGCCGATCTTGGAGTTGGGCCAGATTGCTACATGGCTCGATACGGGGAAGGGAGCGCCGGTGACCCGTGCCGCGATGGCGCTGGATGCTGTCCTGACGGAGGCACCCCGTGCCGAAGTCCCGGCGTTGATCCTCGCGGACGCCGCCCTCGCCCAGGCGCTTGGTTGGGATCATGTCGTGCCGCTGCTGGCCGCGGGTTTGAAACGCACAGACCTGCGCAAGCGGGGTGACGATTTGCGCCTAGCCTGTCATCGCGCAGTGACCGCATCCGCGGTCGAGGCCGCGCGTCTGGCTGTCGATCTCGCGCGTCGGGCTTCGCTTTTGAAAGGAGTTGCACCAAAGCTTCGGGCCAAGGGGGCAGGGGCGGCGGTGAAAATATTCCTGACGCAGGACGCCGTGGCGCCCAGTGCCCTGCCTTTGCCGGACCGCGCGGCGCGGCGGCTCTGTGACCGGCTTGTCGATCTCGGCGCGGTCCGTGAGCTAACCGGGCGCGACACATTCCGGCTCTACGGGGTGTAGCCATGAGCATGGACAGCGAAAGTGGGAACCGGTTTCGCGGTTCGGACATGCGACCGGAAAGGAAGTCGAAGGATCGACCAGAAGCTGAGCTTGATCGCGAGTTGCTCGACCTGCCACCGGAGTTGCGCTGGCGGGAATGGATGCGCCGGATCGAGGCGGTGCTGTTTGCCTCTGCCTCGCCTGTACCGCGCGAGGATCTGGCGCGCATAGTGGGGCAGGGGACTTCGGTTGATCTGCTGTTGGAAGACCTTGCCGCTGATCTGGAAGGGCGGGCGTTCGAGATTGCCATGGTCGCAGGGGGGTGGATGTTCCGGACGCGGCCTGTTTACGCGCCTGCGATCCGCGCCGCAGCGGATGTCGGAGACCAGTTGCTGGACCTGAACGAGTTCGACGTCGCGATTTTGGCGGCCATCGCCTACCACCAGCCGATCACCCGCGATGGGCTCAAAGACATCTTTGGCAAAGAGATCAGCCGGGACCTGATCGGAAGGCTGCATGCGCAGGGTCTGATTGGAACTGGGCCGCGCGCGCCGCGTCGTGGTGCCCCCTATACCTTCGTCACCACAGACGCGTTCCTCGCAGCTTTCGGGCTGGAGAGCTTGCGCGACCTGCCAGATGCTGAACAGCTGAATGATGCCGGGCTGGCCGCGCGCGCCTGAAACTCACCGGGAATTTTTACAGCGCTTGCCGCTGCTGATCGAGCCGCGCGGCCGCCTGAACGAGATCCGCCAAATGCGGGCCAGCGGTGGTAGAGCAAGGCCCAGCTTTGGGCCGAGGCAGGACGGCATCGCTGAAAGATGTGACCAGTCCGCTCCAAGCTGGCGCAGCCTGAACGACGCGTTTCCAATAGATAATCGCGGAACTTCTTCTCTTTTCGAACGGCGTCGACCGCCCTTCCGCCAATTTCTGAAACAGCTGATAGCGATCCCGATGAGAGAGGCGCGCGATGGACATTGGCCGTCGACTAAATTGAAAGCAGGCTGATCCAAGAAGGTCCGGGAGTGATCGCCCCTCTGCCATTCGATGCCCTGATGCCTGCAGACGAAGCAGATCGTCGATCAGACGCTCAAGACGCCGAACCCCATTGGTGGCAGGACGGATGCGTTTGCAGAGGGCCGCGCCGCACCAGGCGCAGATCTGATGCGGCACAAGACGCTTCTGGCTGAACGGAGCCAATCCTTGTCCGCAGGATGGGCACCTGTCCCGAAGTCGGCAGCCGTGGCGAAAGCAAGAAACGCGTGTCGCGAGGCGCCAGTCTCGGCGAAAATAGGGCGTTTCGTCTTCCGTCAGACAAGCGGGACAGAACTGCAGCCAGGTAACCTGCCTCCTGGGTGCGCAACTCTGCTGAGGCGATGCCCGCAGGGGCAAACGCAGCACAGCCAAAGGGTCAGGGGCAATGGTCAGAGCCGCGATGTCTTCCACGGGTATGCCGGTATGCTCTCGCAGAAACTGCAGGATGCGATCGGGCAACGCCCGATCAAGCCGCGCCGACCAGTTCTCACCCGGCGCTCCGAGAAGCGTGCCAAAATAGTGCGGAGGTATGCCGTTCGCGTAGGCGAGGCGGTGCAGCCAACTCGACAGAAGTTCACCTGGTGCGGGCATAATGCTCACTGGCCAACGGCTTCCCGCCACACTTTCATACCGCTCTGCAGATGTGACGGATATCTCGGTCGGCCCAAACCTCATGTCATATCGTGACGCAAAGCGGAATTACGGCGCCTCGAGAGAGGCACATAGCCGAGGTCCCACAGGGTTGCGCCCGTGATCCGGCCCTCACCGCGCGAGATTGCCGCCACTGCGGCACGGGTGACGATCTCGACAACCTCGCCGATCAGCCCCTCTGACAGATCATGGATGATCTTCGCCAAGGGTTCGCGCGACAGATCGGAGGTGTCGGCGAGCGGCAGACTGGCTTCCAGGCTGTCGAGAAGCGTCGCGAATTCCTCGTCATACGGCCATCGTGGAATGGGGATCGTATCGAAACGTGAGCCCATTTCGTCGGTGTCATGCACCGCATCGTAGATCGCGATTTCGCCGACAAGGACTGGTGAGATGTCATGCACCCGTGCGATCCGCCGCAAGAACGAGAAGATGGCCTTCACATCCTGGCGCCGCCCGCGCAATGCGCTGTGGAACTCGTCGAAGATCAAAAGGCGCGGCTTCAGGCGCTCCAGAAGATGATCGACCTGATCGCCGGCGCGGGACAGGCTGCGCCAGCCCGCGGCTTGTGGCGCGCGCAATCCGGACAGGATGCTGGCATAGAAATGCGACAGGCCTGCACCTTCCCGGGTCTGGATCACCCACACCTTTTGCTGGTCGGCGGTACGCAGATGTTCGATGGCGAAGCGTTCGGCGATCATGGTCTTGCCGTTGTGGTAGGGACCGGCAAGCAGCAAACCGCGTGGGCGCAGCGATGGCGGTCGCTCGAGCAGCAGTCGCATCGCGTCATGCGCCGCGCCGGCGGCCGGATGGCTGATCCAGCGCGGCGCGCGAACATGGGCGATCCGCACTGCGTCATCGGCCTGCAAGAGCGGGATTATGGCGGGCATGAGGTGATCCGGCACCCTACCAATCCTCGACAGGGAAGACCCGCCGAGGGCGATCCGGATCGAGCTTTTCTTGGGTCGGGACGGAAGGCGCGGCGAAGTCGGCATAAGGCTTCTTTGCCTCGGTGGCATGCCGGGCGCGGGTCATCTCCTTCAACCGGCTTTTGGGGGTTTTGGCGGCGGCAGCAGTGGCTGCGATTTCGCGTCGGATGGCTGATGCCTCCTGCACAGGGCGCCGCTGGATTTCACGCCGCTGCTGTCGATCCGCCTGGTGCTGCCAAAGCGTGATCGGCTCGGCCAGTCCGTCCCGTCGCCTGACCGGCCGCCAGGCCTGCGTATCCGGATCCTTGACGTAGACATGGCTGATGTCGCGAGGATCATAGCACAGATCGAGCGGCTCCAGCCGGTCACGACGCGCAACCAGCGGGCCAAGCCAGGGCTCGAAATAGTCGATGGCGAAGAGACTGATGCCCTGAGGTGAAATTTTCCGCGTCTTGCGTGGCAGGAAATTCAGCAGCACATCGACAGGCGCATCGATAGGCCGGTCCTTCGGCTGGAACCGATCTTCCCACTCTTTCGCCGGAACGGTCAGCCTGCGCGCATTCTGGCTCAGGTTGTGGTCGATGATCGCGAGCGCGATGCAGCGTTCAAGATCCGCGAAGCTGAGCCGTGCCCGCGCTTCCGAGGCATAGTCGCCCCGATCCGCGATGGAACGCCCCGTCTTGCCGGGCAAGGCGCGTAGCGCGGTGTTCACTTTCCCAAGCAGGCGTTCCACGACTCCGCCCCGATGCACGGTGCCCTTGTTCCGCATGCGTATGGCGATGCCATAGTCCGCGCATCCTCTGCTGAAGGTGCTGCTCTGGAACTCCTTGGCGGAATCGACGACGATTTGCTTCGGGCGACCGTGCATCGGCCAGGCATGATCGATACCGCGTTCTGCCAGCCAGTCAATCTTGCAGCACATCGCGTGCGCCAGACAAAGCGCGACAGACAGTCGTGACGGCCGCTCGAGGGTCAGGCAGAAGCCGATGATCGCGCTCGTGGCCACATCTGCAGCGATGGTCAGATAGGGACGACCAACGAAGACACCGTGGTCATCAATCACCTCAACAAATTGGATGTCTGCCGGCGTGTGATCGATCTGGACAACGTCGAGCGCGTGGTTAGCCCGGATGTAGCCCGGTCGCGGCTTCAGCCGGTGCAGGTGTTTACCATCCGACAGGCGGCGGCGGGCAATTTCTTCCGGGGCGAACAGAATGGGGATCCGCCGGGCGACAGTGACATAGGCGGGTGGAGTGTGCCCTTCCTCTGCGCAGCGGGTGCGGATCTCTTCAACGATCGGTGCAAGGTCCGGCTGCTCCGGGCGCAACCACATCTCCCGCAGGGTCACCGCGATGATGTTCTCGACTGCGGGGTTGATCCTTGGTTGTCTTGTTCCACTCCTTCGCGGCAGAAGGGACGATACCCTGCGCTCTTCCCGATACCGCGCCAGATAGTTGTAGACTTGGCGTGTCGAGAGCCGCAGCTCGGATGCCGCGCGCATCACGGCCTCACGCACCGGCGCCGCTCCGTCAAGAATCCGGTCCAACTCGCGCGCGGTACGCGTCGCCTTGGCCCACGCTTCATCCGAGGCATGCGCTTCGCCGGACGTCATCGATATGAAACTTCCGAGACCGGCTGGGTCATGCGCCAACAGGGCGGCCACTTGCTGAAATACGTAGCCAAAATTGAAGCCTTAAGCTGAAAAATGATGTGTGCTTACCCCGTATCATCCAGAAATCACGTAATAATCATGTGCTGAAATGGTGAAGAAAATGCGACAGTTGTTCTGCCCGGTCCCATGGAAGAGGAACCGGATTATCTGCCGCCCGGACCGCGGGACGAACCGCGTGAAACCGAGGTCCTCGACGATTGGCGGAAGGCAGAGGCGGGTCATGCCGCGCGTCTTGCCCGTGTGGCCGGTCGCGTCGGCGCGCTGGACGACCGCCTGAAGCGCAGCCCGGAAGGCTGGCGGCACAGGCTTGCCCTGATCGAGGCTGCTGATCTCAGCTGGTTCGCGGGAGACCGCATCGGCCCGGATCGGCTGGCGCTCTGGATTTCCATGCGCATTTCCGGCCTGCAAGACGACACCGCTGCACTCGCGCGGGTTGGTTGGGCGGTACGTCGTCTGACAGGCGGGCCAGGCCCAGAGGTGGACCTGTCTGGCTTCCTCGACCGCCGCGATCCTGAGAACATGGCAGATGAAGCCGAGTCTTTCGCGGGCCGTGCGGGCGGTTGGCTAGGCCTGATGGCACAAGCCGCCGATCTTCACACTATAACTCGCGCCTGCGTGGGCTTTCACTTTTGGAGCCTCGCGGGCCTCGGGCAGCAGGGCGATCGAATGGAAGCGGCAGTCACGGCCGCGCGGATCGCGGCCAGCGAGGAGAGAGGCGCAGTCTTTGCGCCTCTGGCCATGGGCGGGGCAGGGGGGCTGCGCGCCGGCGGCCCACCCGCTGACCGTCTGGCGCGCTGGCTTGACGGGATGGAGACCGCCTGCCTGACCGCAATGCGGCACCTTGACGATATCGAGGCATGGTCAGCGCGGGCAGAAACCGAGATGACCCCGCTCTCGGGCCGCACGCCCCCGGCCTTGTGCGCTGTTCTAACCGAATGGCCACTCGTCTCCGCCCCGATGGCCGAGGCTCTGACTGGTGCCAGTCGCGCCGCCGTCCAGCGCAACCTTGCCTGGATGGAAGCGCGGGGTTTGATCCGCGAGATGACCGGGCAGGATCGGTATCGGATGTGGCGCGCCGCGAACTGACTGCTCCGCATGGGCGCAGGGCGGCAGCTAGTATGGAAATGGATCGCCTCGATACACATTGCGCCGATGTGCAGGCGCATGGTCATTTACACATGTAAACAGCTGTTTAACCGCTGTAGCGCTGAAAATGGCGCTGTCAGCCGTGCTGCAACGCATCAAGAGACGATGGTCGCGCCGCATACAGATAGAGTTCGCCGGAGCGCGCGAATGCTAATGGGGAAGACGTTTTCGGGAACTTCGGTGTTTTTCGACCATCTCCGGAAAAGTCACCGACAATATTCAGCTATTTTGATGCCTCGACGGAGATATAGGACTCTCCGGAAGCAAATGAAAAAAATTCTCCTGCGACTCTCTCCTGCGACTCAGAGTATCATTGCTTCCAAACTGAAACAGGTTGCCGGCAACGCAGCGAACAACCTTCACACATGCTGCGGATTTCGACTGAAACAAGGTTCCCCCAGACAACGGATCCGCCCCCGTCGATAATCTCGGATGGCTCTACCGTCTGTCTGGAGACCCCGCATCATGCGATGTCACACCATATTCATAAGAATCACGTATACACGTCTCGACAACAGGAGGCGGATGACTTTTATGCTGACTCTAGCGAGGAACGCGGGAATTGCCATATGGGCCCAGATTGCGGCGGCGCTCAGGTCCGATATTGCCGAGCGACATGAGGCAGATGACTGGCTCCCCTCCGAGATCGAGTTGGCGGCGCGCTTCGGGGTCAATCGGCACACATTGCGCCGGGCGGTCGATGTGCTGGTTGATGATGGGCTGGTCGAGCGCGTGCATGGACGTGGCACGCGCATTCTGGCACGTGAACTGGTCTATGGGATCGGGCGTGACACCCGATTTACCGAGCGGCTTGCGGCTTCGGGACGCACAGCGGAGGTCATGCTTCTTGATCGGGCCGATATCGTGGCCGAACAGTCGGTGGCGCGAAAGTTGCGTCTGGCTGAAGACACGCCGATTCTGTGTTTACGGACCTTGCGCGGCGAGGGGGACATTGCGTATGCCGTGTCGCTGCATTTCCTGTGCGGCGCAGCGGCGACGGCTGCGCAAACTTACACAGGCGGTTCGCTCACGAGGCACTTGCGCGAGGTGGGCGGGATCACGCTTGACCGGATCGAGAGCCTGATCACTACGCGACTGCCGAGGAGCGAGGATGCGCTTGCGCTTAGGATGCCCCGCACCCAGCCAGTCTTGCGTGTGAAGGGGGTAAATGCCTGCCGCGCCAGTGGCGAGGTGCAGGAATATGTCATCAGTCAGTTTCGCGGCGATCGGATTGAGTTTGCAGTTGGCGAAGCCGCGCAAACTCCGTCGTGCCCGGCCCGTCCCAAAGGATCGGAGGCTTTGGATAGACTCCCCAGTCAAATCAACGAACAAGAAGAGGGCCTCAGATGACGCCAACACCAGGGTCGCGCCCATGACGGTCATTTGATCCGCTCATAACCGCGCCGAAACTGCCAACCCTCAAGAGCGTGGTGGTTGCGCACGACTAACAACGAAAATCCGAGGTCTCGAACCTTTTCAAGTGCGGGAGGCACCATCTTTCCCGCATCCCCCTTTTTGCTGACTGCCTGAAAGAAAGACACACCAGATGCTCCAGCCCGATTTGACAGACCAACAGCGCGCGAGGTTTCATGCAACGCTTGCGAATTGTGCCGCGAAAGACGTGCTGCGTCTGCGCGATGACCTTGGCCTGACCACCGACCGGCACAGCCTGCGCCGCGTGCGCGTCATGCTTCAGATGACCGATGGTGTCAGCCGCAGTGCATTCAACATGTCCGAGGCGCTTGCAATAGAGGCCTGGGCAGAGATCGGCGCGTACAAGGCCTGTCTTCTGCGGTTGGGCGATGAGCATGAAGCGGCTGTCGCCGGGGCCACCATCCTTGCTGCGATCGAAGCCGACCCGACGCTCGTGCCGCCCTTGACCAAGGCCCTTGCCACCCTGGAGCGTGCGCGCGCCGCAGCTCATTCAAGGGAGCGGGCTGCCGTGCGCGCGACCGAGATCGATTTCGAAGGCGGCGAGGTCGAGGCCTATGACGCCAATGACTATTCAACTGATCGATAAGGGAGAGATACGCGTGAGAGATGAGATCAATCCGCTGGGGCCGGACCCGTTCGAGACCCAGGCCTTGGGTCGCGCCGCGCTGACGGCGCTGGCCTATCCGGGCCGGGTGATCGGCTGTGATGCTGCCCTTGCCGGTCTGTTGCGCACCTTCGTGCCGACCGGCACACGCCTGCATCTGGATCCGGCCTTCGAGGCTGCGGGCGTGGCAGGCCCCGACGGCGCGCGCCCTGTCGGCCCCGAGCGCGCTACGGTTGCTGCGGCACCGGCGGCGCGGGCCGCGATCATACTGCCCGCCCTGCCGCGCGGCACGCTGCTGCACCCGGAAGAGGGGGCTTTGCTGATCGTCATGGTCGCAGGTTTGGCGGAGGCCGAAGGCGGACCCCGCTATCGTGTCAGCCGGGGCGCGGCCGGCGGGCGGACACGCGATCTGAGCGTCACCGGCTTGCCCGACGGCTTCGTAGCCGCTCGCGCTGCCGCCACGGCCGACTATCCGCTCGGTGTGGACATTTTGCTTGTCGATGAGACGACGGGCAGACTCGCGGGGCTGCCGCGGCATGTGCGTCTTGCGCACGGGGAGGAGTGAGATGGGCTATACCGTTGTTCGTGGCGGCACGAGGGCGATGCTGGCGGCCGAGGAAATGCTCGATGCGGTGCGCCTTGGCGCATTTCGCGCCGCACCAGAGGCCGCGCCCGAAGTTGCACAGCAGGTGGAGATGATCCTGTCGGCGCAGCGCCATGCGGTGGATCGGGTGATGTGCGAGGCGGGGCTTTATGCGCCGCGCTTGGCCGCGCTGGCGATCGTCCAGTCCGAAGGCGACGTGATCCATGCCTCTTTTGTGTTGCGCGCGTTGCGGGTAAGCCTGCCGCGCCGGGGAACCGCAGAACCGCTCGACATGGACCGGATGCGGGTGTTGCGGCGGCTGTCCTCGGCGTTCAAATCGGTGCCAGGCGGGCAGTTCCTTGGTCCGACGCGCGATTATACACTGCATTTCCTGCGTCACGATCTGCTGCGCGAGGTGCCGCAGACGCGCCGAGCCGAGGCCTTGGCCGCGCTCGGGGCCGATGGTGCCGGGCAAACCGCTCCGCTTCCGGCGATGCTGCGTGTTGTGGAGGTGCTGCGCGAGGCTGGGCTGGTCAAGCAACCCGCTGAGGCCCCCGAGGCCGAGCCCGCCGATATCACCATGGCACCGATGCGCTTTCCGCGCCCAGCCCGGTCGGCGCGGTTGCAGGCGCTGGCCCGAGGCGAGAGCGGGATGCTGATCGGCCTCGCCTATTCCTCTTTGCGTGGCTATGGCCATTCGCACCCCACCCTCGGTGAATTGCGCGTCGGCCATGTGCCCGTGCGGCTGAGTCACCCAATATGGGATTTCGACGTGGACATCGGCGAGGTGCCTGTCACGCAGGTTGATGCGATCATCTCCGGCGTGGGCACGATCTCGACCAGCGGTGATGATGAGGATGGGCTGCGTCTGGCGCTCGGCTTCGGCGCGGCGCTCGGTCAACAGGAAGAGCGCGCCATCGCCATGTCGATTCTCGATGGCTGTCTCGAAGAGGGAGACGCGGAAGAGGGCGGACCGTCCGACGATACCGAGTTCGTGCTCTACCATTGCGACGGTGTCGAGAGCCTCGGCTTTGTCGAGCATCTGAAAAAGCCGCATTACATGCTCTTCGCTTCGGTGATGGATCGGATGAGCGCGGCAAATGCAACCAGGCGGAACGCTGTCGGCGACACCGTGGCGACGCCCGAAACCGAACCCATGGAGGCCGGAGAATGACCGAGCGTTTCACGACCGGGGCCTGGGATGCGCCCTGGCCCTTTGCCTATCTGGACGAGTTCATGAAGGCCTCGGTCCGGCTTGCGGTGCTGCGTGCAGTCTGCATTCCCGGATATCAGGTGCCCTATGTCTCAGAGGAGGTGCCGATTGCGCGAGGCTATGGCTCGGGCGGATTGCAGGTCACGCTGTCGCTGATCGGCCCCGATGACCGTTACAAGATCATCGACGAGGGCGATGACGAGACGGTGAACGCCGTCAACCTGCGGCGCATGGTCGGGCTGGTGACGGGGGCTGTCGCCACCACAGATCCCGAACGTGCCGATCTCATTCAGACCCGTCACAAGGTGCCGGAGGTGCCATTGCGCGAGGATCAGATCGTGATCCTTCAGGTCGCCTTTCCCGATGCGTTGCGGTTTTTCGAACGCTCCGAGGCGGTTGCGCGGCAGATGCACGCCGAGAGGGATTACAGCAAGCTTTGGCTCAGGCTCTATGAAAGCGTCATCGCCCATGGCGAGATCATGATCGGCGGGCGCTATCCGGTGATGATCGAGGGGCGCTATGTGCTTGATCCCACCCATGTGCCACGCTGGGATCTGCCCAAGCTCGATCATTCGCCGGCGCTCTTCATCTTCTGCGCCGGCCGGGAAAAGCGCATCTACGCCATCCCGCCCGATACCACGGTAGAGCCCTTGGGCTTTGAGGATCATCCGTTCCGCGTCGAGGATCAGACCGGGCGATCCTGCCGTCTATGCGGCTCGACCGAGAGCTTTCTCGCCCCTGCGCTCGGGCCGGACGGCGAGATGACCTGGACCTGTTCAGACAGTGCCTGGTGCCGCAAATGCCGCGGTGAAACGCTGGAGGACATGACATGGCAAACCCTGTGATCCGGGTCGAAAACCTGTCGCTGCGCCACGGCGCGCGACCCTGCGCGGGGAATTGCCCGGCGATGGAGGCCACGACCCAAAGTGCCGTCTGCCCGGTCTGCGGCGCGGTCTGGGCGCTGCGCGATGTGTCCTTCGAGGTTTGGCCGGGCGAGATTTTCGGCATTGTCGGTGAAAGCGGCGCGGGCAAGACCAGCCTCATCGACATGCTCGATTTCCGCGCCGAGCCGACGTCAGGCGCGATTTATTACAACGGTTGGCGGGAAGGGAAGCAGCCGCTCCACGATGCCTCTGCCGAGGAGCGGCGCGCGCTGCGCAATTCCGATCTCGGGATCGTCTATCAGAACCCGCGCCGCGCGCTGATGATGGGCATGAGCGCGGGCGGCAACGTGATCGAGCGGATGCTAGCCGCAGGCGAGCGGCATATCGGGAGGATGCGCAGCCGCGCGCATGGCCATCTAGATCACATGGAACTGGGCGACCGGATGGATGTCGAGACCATGACGCTCAGCGCCGGGATGCGCCAGCGGGTGCAGATCGCGCGCGCATTGGCCAACCGTCCGCAAGTGCTTTTGCTTGATGAGCCGACAACCGGCCTCGATCTCTCGGTGCAGGCGCGCACGCTCGATCTCATCCGCAAAGTGCAACGCGAGCTTGGCCTGACGGTGATCCTCGTGACCCATGACTGGGGCGTTCTGCGGCTTCTGGCGCGGCGTGCGATTGTGCTCAAGGCGGGCCGCGTCGTGGAAAGCGGCATGGTCACGCAACTCATGGAAGACCCCCAAGCCCCCTATACCCAACTATTGGTGAGTTCCGCACTATGACATGCCCCCCCGTTCTGGAGGTGGCAAACCTCAGCAAGACCTTCACCTTGCATCTTCTTGGCGCGCGCGAAATCGTGGCGCTCAATGATGTGTCTTTTGCCCTTGCCGAAGGCGAGTTTCTGGCGCTCACGGGGCGCACGGGCGCAGGGAAATCGACGCTGATCAAGACCTTGCTGCATTACAACCGACCAACCGGGGGGTCTGTGCGGTATCGGCGTGCCGATGGCACGGTGCTCACGCTGGCCGATCTGCCGGTGATCGACCTCATCGCGTTGCTCGAAGGCGAGATTGGCTACGTTTCGCAGCATCTGAGCGTTGTGCCGCGGGTCGGTGCGCTTGATCTGATGATCGAGGCGGCACTCCATGACGACCGCGCCCGTGCCGAGGCCGAGGCGCTGGCGCTGTTCGAGCGGCTTTGCCTGCCCGAGGCGCTGGCACCGGTCTATCCGGTGACGTTTTCGGGCGGCGAGAAGCAGCGTTTCAATCTTGGCCTCACGCTGATGCGGCACCCGCGTTTGCTGATCCTCGATGAGCCGACCGCCGCGCTCGACCCCGCGACGCGGGAGGTCGTGATCGACCTACTGGCGGACCTCAAGGTCGCCGGCACCTCGACCATCGCCGTGCTGCACGACCGCGTTGCCGTGGATCGGCTGGCCGATCGCGAAATCGAAATCAACGACGGGCGGATCATGGCCGAGACGCCAATCTGTCGCAAGGAGGAAACTGTCCTATGACCCTTGTTATTGAAAACGCCCAGATCGTTCTGCCCGATCGTGTTGTCGAGGGGGCGCTTTGCCTTGAAGACGGGCGCATCACCGACATCCGCGAGGGGGCGGGCGCACCGGACGGGGCCGGACAGGTGATAGACGCCGAAGGCGATTGGCTTATCCCTGGCTGCATAGACCTGCATGGCGACGATATCGAATTCGAGATCGGCGCGCTTGGCCCGCGTGCCGGCACCTTGCGCATGCCGGTCGAATTGGGGCTCATCCAATCCGACAAGAACGCCGCCGCTTGGGGGATCACCACGAAACTGCACGCCATCGCCTATTTCGAGGACGAGGCCAAGAACCGCTCCAAACGGCTTTCGAGGCAGATCATGGACGCGATCCGTGATCACGCGGCGGCGGGGCGGCTACTGGTTGAGCACTGGGTGGACCTGCGATACGAGGTGACTGCCGATCCAGCCTATACGCTCGAGGCGATGGCGCATCCGGTTGTGCGGATGATCTCAGTCATGGATCATACGCCCGGCGAGGGGCAGTTTGCTGATCTGGAAAGTTACAAGGCCCTGAACCGGCAGTTGACCGATGCCGATGATGACGAGCTTGAACGGCTGGTCGCCGAGAAACAGGCGCGTGCCCATCTCAAGACGGCGCATGAAGCCCTAGTCGCCGCGCGCGCGCATGAACTTGGCCTGATCATCGCCTCGCATGACGACAATAGCGCAGCTCGGGCCGAGGCATGGTACGCATTAGGTGGTCGCCTGTCGGAAATGCCCGTCCGTCTGGAGGCGGCAGAGCGCGCCCACGCCTTGGGTATGTTTGTCAGCATGGCAGGTCCTAATTTGCTGCGCGGCGGCTCGGCCAGCGGCAACCTGAACCTGATCGAGGCGCTGGCAGTGGGCGCATTGGATGCGATCTGCTCGGACTACTATCCGCCTGCGCTGGTCTGTGGCGCGTTCAAACTCGTTCAGGACGGACATATCCCCGATCTCTTTGACGCGATCCGGCTGGTCAGCAGCGGCCCTGCCGCAGCACTTGGCCTAACTGATCGCGGTGCCATCGCCCCCGGCTTGCGGGGCGATCTGGCACAGGTCTCGACCCGGCTCGGCCATCCGGTCGTGCGCCGGACCTTCCTGGCCGGAGACCTCGTTTACGAGGACCGCCGGTTCGAGAAAACCCCAACCAACCGCTGCTAGAGGATATCATGAAAAACTTTCTTACCGCGACCTGCACCGCGCTGACGCTGGCCATCACCGGCCCTGTCGTCGCCGAAGAACTGACCGTTTATGACCTGCCCAGCAAATACATGAACTGGGCCGGTCTGGTGGAGGCCTATGAGGCCAAGACCGGCATTCGCCCCACGCTCGACCTCAAGAACGGATCGAGCACCGCGCTGGCCGCGCTCAAGCTCGAGGCGGCAAACCCGATCGCCAATGCGGCGTTCTGGTCGCTCGACATCGCCTCTGAGGCCAAGGCTTCCGGCGTCACTGCCCCGCTCAAGGTTGCGCGTTTTGACGAGATCCCCGCAGACCTGCGCGACCCGGAACACTATTGGTGGGGCGTCGGAACCGCCAATATCGTGATCGGCGTGAATACGGACGTCCTGGAACGTCGCGGCCTGCCGCTGCCGACCTCGTGGGCCGATCTGCTCGACCCGAAATACAAGGGGCTTGCCTGTTCGATGGATCCGACCTGGTCGGGCACTGCCTCGGTGTTCATGTATTCGATGAATGCGATCCTGGGCGGCACGCCTGACGATTTCACCACGGGCTTCAACTTTCTCAAGGCGTTCCAAGACAACGGTCACAGCTACCGCACCGAGATCGTGGCACCGCGTCTGGCGCAAGGCGAATGCCCGATCACCATTGATGCCGAGGGCAACATCCTGATCGAAAGGGCCAATGGCGCGCCGGTCGATGTGGTCGTTCCCTCGGAAGGTGTGGCGGCGGTGCCGCTCGGCATGGGGTTTGCCAAAGGTGCCCCCGAACCCGAGAAGGCCGCCGATTTCCTGAACTGGGTGCTGAGCGACGAGGCACAGGAAATCATCGCGCGCTCCTATTTCCGGCCTGTCATCGCCAGTGCGATCCCGGCGGAGATGTCGGATGCCTTCCCCGAGATCGCCCGTCAGGTGCCTGTGGACATCCCCCATGCCGCCGCCAATGTCGGCAATCTCAAACGCGCCTTCACCGCTGCCGTGCTGCAAGGCGGCGATGTCAAGGCTGCGCTGAGCGAAATCGGTCTGGCGGGAAGCTGAACCATCGCGCCGGGGGCGGCTTGCCTGCCCCCGGCCCCTTTTCCAATCTGACCGACCGGGGTCTTTGCCATGCGCGCCTTCATGATCGTAACGACCATAGCCCTGCTGGGCATATTCGCCCTCGGCCTGGCCTATCCGCTGGCAACTGTGATCCTCGTCAGCCTGACCGGCGAGAGTGGCGCGCCGACGCTTGATGTCTATCGCCGGGTCTTTGCGAGCGGCTACTTCATGCAGGCGCTGGCCGAGACCGTGATGTTCTGCCTTGTGACCTCGTTCATCGCGACGGCGTGGGCTCTGCCCCTGGCCTGGCGGATCGGGCGCAACGGGGCGGGGGCGCATTTCCTGCAAACCCTCAGCCAGATCAACTTCGCCTTCGCCGGTATCATCTACGGCATGTTGATGATCGTGCTGATGGGCAATGCCGGCGTGCTTGCCCTGCTTGAAGCATGGCTTCTGGGCACCGAGGCCACGCGCGGCCTGGCCTTCACGGCGTTCGGTCTCGGCGTCGCTTACCTGAGCTTTCAGATCCCGCGCTCGGCCCTCATTCTGGCCGAGGCGATCGCCAAGATGGATCCGGGCCTGCCGGCAGCGGCACGCACGCTGGGGGGGCGCGGTCCTGCGGTGACGTTTCTGGTCGTGGTGCCGATCCTGCGCCCGGCGCTGATCGAGGCGGCGGTCTTTTCCTTCCTTCTGGCGATGGCCTCCTTCGGGCCGGCCTTGCTGATCGCGCGCTCGGTCACGATCTTTCCCGCGGTCATCTACCGGGAATTCACCGGCTTTCTCAACTTTGGAAATGCCGCGGCCATGGCGATCCTGCTGTTGATTGTCGCTTTGGCGTTGGCGGGCGTACTGCGGCTTCTTGTTGGACGCGCGACGCCCTTTCACACGCAGACCGACGCCACCTGACCCTTGAGAGAGGAAGACAGACATGACCATCACGATGAACGGGATTGAAAAACGGTTCGGCGACAAACCGGTGCTCGAGGGGATCGACCTGGTTCTCGCGCCAGGGCGTGTGACGGCGCTCATTGGCGCGTCGGGCTCGGGTAAGACGACCTTGCTCAACATCATTGCAGGCTTGCTTGAACCGAGTGCCGGGCGCATCCTCTTTGACGGGCGCGATGTCACGCCGCTTGACGCGGCCGAGCGCAATATCGGCTATGTGTTCCAGAGCTTTGCGTTATTCCCGCATCTGAACGTGCGCGACAATGTGGCCTTCGGGCCGCGTATGCGCGGCATGAAACGTGCCGAGCGTCATGAGCGGGCCATGACGGCGCTTGCCCGCGTGCGGATGGACAGCTTTGCCGATCGCGGTGTCGATGCCCTATCCGGCGGACAGCGTCAACGCGTTGCTCTGGCGCGGGCCCTGGCGACGGAGCCTGATATCCTCTTGCTTGACGAGCCGCTTTCTGCGCTCGATCCGGTCCTGCGCGACGATATCCGCTCCGAATTGCGCGCGCTGCTCGAGCCTCTCGACATCACCACGCTCATCGTCACCCATGACAAGGCCGATGCCTTCGTTCTCGCCGACCGGATCGTCATGCTCTCGGGTGGACGTATCCTGCAGGAGGGCACGCCGCGCGATCTCTATGACCGACCAACCCATATCGAGGTGGCGGCGTTTTTCGGCGCGGTCAACACGCTGTTCGATGCAGCGAGCGAAGGTGGAACCGGGCCTATCCTGCGGCCCGAGGATCTGCGCCTTGCCGAGAACGCCGCGCGCGCCGATCTGACGATCACTGTTGGGCGGCAGCTCTATCTTGGCGATCGGTTACGGGTGATGGGGCTGACGGCGGACGGAACAAGCGTGACCGTCGATCTGCCCAAGGCCACCGGCTTGCGGGATGGCGATGTTCTGCATCTCAACCTGCCGCCGGGCCACCGCGACCGTGCGGCCGCGCCTCTGCTCAGCCTTCCGGGACGGTCATGACCGCCTCGGCCGGCATGTACGCGATCCCGACCCGGCGACGGCAGCGCGCCGGAGCGCGAGCCGAACGCTTTTGGGCCTGGGTCGAGCCGGTTCTCGTCTGGTCTCCGGCGGGGCTGCTACTGATACCGCTCCTCTTTCTCGCGATTGGGTCGTTCACAGCCCGTTGGGACAGTCGGGGCCTTTCGGGTCTCTCGCTCGACGCCTATGCTACGATCTGGTCAACGGCGCAGGGTGAGATCGGCTTCAGCCTGTTTCTCGCCATCGGTGTGAGCACGATCAATCTTTTGCTCGGGGTGCCGCTTGGTGTGCGCCTCGCGCAGGGCGGGCGGCGCGGGCAGGTTCTGGTCAAGGCCATCGTGAGCATGCCGATAGTGCTGCCGCCGATGATCGTGGCGATGGGTCTGGTCCTTGCCTGGCCGCGCTTGATCGGAAGCTGGGAAATCCTTATGCTGGCTCACCTTGTGTGGACCTTTCCGTTTGTGGTCTGGCCGGTGATGACAGCCATGATGGCACTTGATGCGCCGACACTTGCCGCAGCGGCGCGTACGCTCGGCGCGTCTGATTGGGCGATCTTTACCCGCGTGATCCTGCCCAATCTGCGCAATGCGATCCTGCTGGCCTGGTCGATGACCTTCATCATGTCATTTGCTGAGATCAACGGGTCGCTTTTCCTCGCCTCAGCGGGCAGTCATCCGGTCGGAGTGGGACTGCTCGAAAGTTTTCTCAATCTCGAAATCAGGGTAGCGGCAGCCTATACGGTCCTCTTCCTGCTTGTGCTAACACCGGTTTTTCTTCTGACGGTACGGCGGGGCGCGTAATGGTCGCAAAGATGCGGTGCGCGGGGGTTGCCGGTATGCTTGCCCCCCGAACGATAGAGCTATACGGTTGTCTGAGGCACTTGAATGGCTACAATCCGAATTGAGCATCGGCATCAACAAACCCTTAGTTCGATCCAGACGGCTTGGCCTTGTGCGTGGAAATCCTAGACCCGACGACTTTTCCATCCATGTAGTCGGCGGCTGCAGGATTATCCCGCGCATGGAGACGAGGTAACGGTTGATCTCGCGGTTTGCCGTTGGCGATGTTTGGCTCCCGCTTGCCCGCGCCGGACTTTCTCGGACCAGACCGTCTCGGTTGCGCGTCCTTTTGCGCGGCGCACCTCGCGTGTCGGGGAGATTGTCAGCCATCTTGGGCATGCGACCGGCGGGCGGCCTGCCGAGCGGCTCTTGCACCGTTTGGGCCTTGGGGTCAGCGATGACACGGTGCTCAGGCAGCTGAAGAAGTGTGCTCAAGGCACCGCCGAGCCGCCGACGGTCATCGGGATCGACGACTGGAGCTGGCGGAAGTCGCAAACCTACGGCACGATCATTGTCGATCTGGAGCGTCGCGTGGTCATCGACATTCTCGAGGATCGAGACGTCGTCGGGAGTGGACAAAAGATGGGGGTCATGCGGCGCGTTTTCTGTTTGCGACGGTCAGCCGACCATCGAGAACTGCGGCCCTTGTGACGGCTACTCGGTGAGCCCCTTTGGGCGACCAACGCATCCTTCTGCGCTTTCCCATGCGGGCATTGGCAATGTCATCGACTGATCCTTCGGCACGAGATGACGAGATGGGCAGCCCGTTACGGTACCGTCGGCCATAGTCGACAAGGGATTCCATGTTGTTCGCGAGATAGGTGTACAGTGTCTCGCATCGGGCCTGCAAACGAGCGGCAGCGGTGCGAACAGCCAGAGGTTCTTCCGCAAGGCGGGTGCAATCGTGCATGAGCCCCTTCAGATAAGTTTCCGCGACCCGTGCTCTGCCATGCCAAAGCCACCAGCGGAGGCTTTTCGCGGGGCGCTGGAACAGCACCGGAATTCCAGTGAACCCCGGTATCTGGACCAGACCCTGAACGGCGGCCTCGACATGTCGAATCCGCATCGAGATGTGCCACCAGTCGAGGATATGCTTCACCTGGCCGTCGCCACCCATGGCATTCCGTATGAGGTTCGGGAGAGCAATCTCGCCATCAGAGATTACCGTCAACAGACGGCCCGGCTTCCATCCAAAGTCTGACAGCTCTTCTCGCATACGGCTGCCTGGCGATGCCGTCGCATTGGCGACCAAGCCAAATCGTCGGCACATATTGCGACTTTCTATCTTACCGACCACAAGATCGAGGTGTCGCTGCTGATACTCCGGTCGACAGCGGATATGCGCACCGTCCAGAAAAACCGTCAAACCACCTTTGGGCGGTGCTTCAACGGGATCGCCTGATGCCCTTCGACTTTTCTCGAGCCCAGTGGCTACTCTTCCCAACCGGTCACGTACCGTGGTGTGATGGGGCGGATGGCAGGGGAGGAAGCTTTTCATCAGCCGCGCGGCTTCGCGAAAGGAATGCCGGGACCCAAGCTCCGCATGTAGCCGCTGCAGCTCCGGGGTAGCTCGGTCTGGAAAGAAATAGGCCAGCGGAGAAATAGGTCCGCCGGGCACCGCCGCTGACCTGGCATCACAAGAACAGCGGCGCAAGCGCGCGGCTTTGACCCGAACCCGGCCAAAGAGCGTGTCGAGATCGCGCGTGCGATAGTCATGAATGGCACGAACCGAGGCGCAATCCGGGCATACGCGGCTTTCTCGGATGATTTCCTCAACCTGATCGCAAAGAATTGCCCGCTGAATCTGTTCGACAACCCTCTTCCCATCCTCAAGGCGCAGCCCGATCCCGTCTGGACAGGTCACCCGGTAGGGTCGAGAAATGCCTTCAAGCAGATGAGTGCGCTTCTCCCCGTTGTCGAAGGTAGTTTCGATTGTAATCCGTACGTCCATGACAGCCCCCCTCGCAAAGAGCTTACCTTAGCACAGGCCAGATCACCGACGACGACCCCCATGTTTTGTCCACTCCCCGTCGTGTCTCAGATTTAAGGGCAACGCGACACCATTTTATCTGACGACGGACACTCACGTTAATGAAGAGCTCATGTTGCCGATCTTGACGTAACCAACCGCACAGCCTAGGACCAATCGGATGGTTGAACGTTTCAATAGCCGCAGCTAAGAAGTATTGCAAAGCCACCATTTCCCATCAGGCGAGGAACTGGAAACGACGGGGCATCGCTACGAGTGGCTCTATAACTAGCAGCTCTCGCAATCAGCATTGGGCAGCATGACGCCCTCGCAGGCGATGAAGGACTGGCAGAAACTCAAGCCAGCGCTGGACAAGAAACAGCTATACTACCTGAGACGGGACGTGCCAACTATTAGAACTGGTCAAATAATGCGCACCGAAGCGAAATCAATTACTGCCCGAAGCTCGCGACGAACGCAGGCTGAGCGATCACATGAAACCCGCGTCAAAATCTGCGAAGCAACGCTCCAAGCGCTGGTTGAAGTTGGCTATGAGCAGATCTCTACCACCCTTATTGCGCGGAGGGCAAAGGTTTCGCGCGGTGCACTTACCCACCAGTTTCCTACACGCAATGACATGTTAATTGCGGCCTTTGATAAGCTGGTTGAGGGGTGGCGCGAAGGTTATCCCTTTAACCTCGATCCTGACAAGGAGCAGCTATCAGTGCATGCACTCATTGAGGCGCTCTGGGAGAATATCTACTCAGGTGGCCGCTACATAGCAGCGATGGAATTTATGTTGGCAGCAAGACAAGACAACGAACTTGGTCAATCGCTGCGCGAAATCTTGGAAACTTGGACACGGAAGCGTGACCGGGTGATCGTGCGGCTTGGGGGTGGAAACGTCGACGATTCGGATGCCGAAACAATGGCCAAGCTTCACCTCTCAGTATTGCGTGGAATTGCTATGCATCGGAGCTTAGATTCCGACCCCAAAACTGCCAGAAAACTGGTCGATCTATGGAAACAGATCGCAATAAATGAATGACGAGCTAGTTGTCAGATCGCAGCAGTTCATACTGTTGTGGCTGATCTTGCCCGGGACAGAGATGCCGTCGTCGGCTTTGAGTCGACTGGCGGTCAAGAATGGCAGCTCTAGGCGCTTTTGGAGGCAGAAGGTGTTGCAGCCCGCTAGGTGCCCCCGCTCAGGTGAAGGCGTTTGAGTAAAGCCGAGGCACGCGCGCCAAGACCGACCTGATCTATGCGGAACTCATCGCCCGCTTCTTTGCTTTCCGTCCCGAAACAGGCCGCAGCCTTCCCGCAGAAAACTATGCCTTCTCAAATCCTTGACGTCGAAATGAACCAAATTGATCGAGATGCGCAAACGGCTACTGACCCAAGTCTGCGCAAAGCAGAAACTGGTCTTGTCACGGTTTAGTTCCGGTCTCTTTCGAGCAATGTTTGCTATGAAGGAGATTGAGAATGGCAACGAGATACACAGACGAGTTTCGCCGTGATGCAGTGCGCATCGCAACGACCAGTGGACTGACACGACCACAAGCGGCTTCTGATTTGGGGATTGGGCTTTCGACGCTGAACAAGTGGGTCCAAAAGCATCAGCATGATGACCTGATGTCGGGTCCTCACGAAGACGTTGAGAAAGAGAACGAACGCCTTCGCAAGGAAGCCCGGCTGCTGCGAGAGGAGAGGGAAGTGTTAAAAAACCTTTCCGGGCCGCAGCCCGCCTGTGCGCGGTATAAACAGCCTGTGCTATGCTGCGCCTGAAGGGCAGTTGCCGATTGCTTATTGGAGGGTCAGACCCCGTTAAAAAACGTGGCACATGGGTTGATGCGCACTTGAGAGTGGTGACGCCGCTGTTGCGGTGATCCCGGTTAGGAAGATGACGAACTTGCATGGCCCACGCCCTTCTTCCCAAACGGAGGAGATGCCATGACGAACTCTATGACCGGCGGCCACCCGGATTTGAAGATGGTCAATCCAAATGCCGCGGCGATTGATATCGGCTCGACCATGCATATGGCTGCGGTAAACCCTGATTCCTGCGACATGCCAGTACGTGCTTTTGGAACATTCACGCAGGATCTGCATGCGCTGGCGGCATGGTTCAAATCCTGCGGTGTCACCAGCGTCGCGATGGAATCGACCGGTGTTTACTGGATCCCGGCTTTTGAGATACTTGAGGGCCATGGGCTTCATGTGATCTTGGTGAATGCGCGCTACGCCAAGAACGTGCCGGGTCGCAAAACCGATGTCAGCGATGCCGGATGGCTGCGTCAGCTACACTCCTATGGCCTGTTGCGTGGCAGTTTCCGGCCTGAGGCCGAGATCGCCACCCTGCGCGCTTACATGCGCCAACGGGAACGGCTCACTGAGTATGCCGCAGCCCATATCCAGCACATGCAGAAGGCACTCATGGAGATGAACCTGCAATTGCATCATGTCGTCTCCGACATCACCGGCATCACAGGAATGCGGATCATCCGCGCCATTGTCGGTGGCGAGCGTGATCCGGAGGCTCTCGCCGCGTTCCGGGATGTTCGCTGCAAATCCTCTGTGGACATGATCAAAGCTGCGCTGCTCGGCAACGACCGTGAGGAACATATCTTTGCCCTGACACAGTCGCTGGAGCTCTACGATTTCTACAAAGCGCAGATCAAGGTGTGCGACCGTAGGCTGGAGGCGGCGGTTGGAGCCCTGACAGTCCGGGCTGACGGTGATCTGGCTCCATTGCCCAAGGCGCGGATCAAGCGCAAGCAGCACAACGCTCCATCCTTCGATGTGCGGGCGGCGCTATATGGAGTATTGGGCGTGGATCTGACGCAAATCCACGGCCTTGGGCCTTCGCTCGCACAGAAGCTGGTTGCCGAATGCGGCACCGATTTGCGCGCCTGGAAGAGCGCCAAGCACTTCACGTCGTGGCTCTGCCTGGCCCCCGGAAACAAGATATCTGGTGGCAAGCTACTGTCTTCGCGGACACGTCGATCTTCAAGCCGCGCCGCTGCTCTTCTGCGTCTGGCTGCCGTCACGATTGGCCGCAGTGACACGGCTTTGGGCGCGTTCTATCGACGACTGTCATCTCGCATCGGCAAGCAAAAGGCAGTTACGGCGACAGCGCGCAAGATTGCCGTTCTATTTTACAACGCCATTCGCCATGGCATGACCCATCAAGATCAAGGTGCCGCGGCCTATGATGAGCGACATCGACAACGTGTGCTGTCAAACCTTCAGCGCCGCGCCAAGACCCTCGGATTTGCATTGGCACCCATAACAGAGGAGGTCGCTGTTTCTTAGGAAGGCGGCGATCTTCTTTGCAGGCCAAAGCCGGTGAGGTTCGCCTTCATTGACGCCTGGAAAGAAGTTTGGCCCGTGGAATTTCTCTGCCGTATCATGCAGGTCACATCTCGTGGGTTCCGTGCTTGGCGGATACGCCCAATGAGCCAACGACAGCGAGATGATATGGTGCTTTTGGCCCACATTCGTGAGCAGCATCGGCTTAGCTTGCAAAGCTACGGGCGGCCCCGGATGACCGAAGAACTGGAAGAGCTGGGGCTGAGCGTCGGTCACGGTCGTGTGGGCCGCCTGATGCGTGAGAACGGCATCAAAGTCATCAGAACGCAGAAATACAAGGCGACGACGGACAGCAATCACACGTTCAACATTGCACCCAACCTGCTGGATCAGGACTTCTCAGCGGATGGCCCCAATCAAAAGTGGGCCGGAGATATCAGCTACATCTGGACCAGTGAGGGCTGGCTTTATCTGGCCGTCATCCTTGACCTGTACTCTCGCCGCGTAATCGGTTGGGCGGTTAGCAACCGGATGAAGCGAGATCTGGCGATCAGGGCGTTAGATATGGCCGTTGCTTTGCGACAGCCGCCCGAAGGGTGCATTCATCATACGGATCGCGGGTCGCAATATTGTTCCAACGAGTATCAACGACGTCTTTCCAAGCATGGCTTCAAGGTCTCGATGAGTGGCAAGGGCAATTGTTACGACAATTCCATGGTGGAAACGTTCTTCAAATCCATTAAGGCTGAGCTGATTTGGCGGAACCGTTGGGAAACACGCCGTCAGGCCGAGGGCGCGATATTCCAGTACATTAACGGCTTTTATAACCCGCGCCGTCGCCACTCATCGCTCGGCGGCAAAAGCCCCTTGGCTTTCGAGCGGAAGGCCGCATAAATGAGTTGAGAGACCGGAACGTAAGCGCGACAAGACCAGTCTGTTGGAGGTGGCCACCGTTCTCCGTTCCATCATGAGGATCGGCCCGGTTGCCAGCTTAATACTGATCGCTGAGATGCCCATGATAGGCACTATCTCCGGGGAAGAGGCTGCTGCACTCACTGGGTTAACGTCGGGCGCGCACGTTAGTGGAACCCATCGCGCGAAACGGGCCATCGCCGGAGGTCGCCGTGCAATGCGGCATTTGATGTTTCGGGCGGCATTGGTCGCGGCACATCACAATCCAAGCCTGATATCCTTCGCAAGGCCGGAAAACCGCACAAGGTCATTATCATGGCGTCGCGAGAAAGCTCGTCACCATCGAGAACGTCCTGTGCAAAACCGTCGGAAATGGACTGACCCGACGGTCTGAGAGATACAGTCGCTACAAATTTTTGGCACCTTGGGTCCTTATTATCTCCGCGGAAAAATAAGTAGTTGATTTACGAGCAGGACTGCTCGTATGATACAAACAGACTTGTTCGTAATCTGCTTGCATGACGAGCGATTCGATATTTAAAAACCGCCCGTGCTCACGGGCCGAAAACGGGGAAAACAACATGACCATCAAAACACTTCTTGGCGCAATCGCCGTTCTAAGTCTCACCGTCTCGCCGACGTTGGCCGCAACTTGGGACCTTTCGAACGAATATCCTGCCGGTTCTCTGCAAGGTCAGACCGCTGAGTTCTTCGCTAACGCCGTGGCTGAGAAGACAGAGGGCGAAGTCGTGGTTACGGTGCATCATGGAGCGGCGCTTGGATATAAGAGCGTCGACAACTTCGATGCAGTGGGCGACGGCGCATTGCAGGCCGCATCTTCGGCTTTTGTGTTCTGGACCGGTATCGACCCCATCTTCCAACTGTCCTCGTTGCCGTTCCTCGCTCCGACGTCAGAGGATGTTCGTGACCTATATGAGCTGGCGAAGCCGGAGTATGAGAAGGTCCTCGAAAGCAACAATCAGATACTGTTGCTCGCAACGCCGTGGCCGTCCTCGGGTCTTTGGGGTAACAAAGCCTTCACCTCTACAGCCGATCTCGAAGGCGTGAAGGTCCGCACCTATGACGTTGCTTCTACTGAAACTATTAAGAACACCGGCGCCTTTCCAATTCAGATCTCTTGGGCCGACGTATCAGCACAGCTCTCGACCAATGCGATCGACGCCGTACTTACCTCGCCCAATGGCGGCGTTGGGGTTCAAATGTGGGAACTGCAGTCGGATTTTACCAATTTAAATTATGCCTCATCGCTGCAGGCAATCCATCTGAATGTGGACGCCTGGAACGACCTGAGCGAATCACAACAGGCAGCCGTTAAGGAAGCGGCCGCCGAAGCCGAAGCTTTTGGGTGGGGGCTTTTGGCGGATGCGACTTCCAAAGACTTTGAAACCATGCGCGAAAACGGCATGACTGTGACCGAAGAAGTCCCCTCCGAATTCGCAACAGCACTGACTGCGGCCGCGCAACCATTCATTGACCAGTGGCTCGAAGAAACAGGTGAGCGTGCGCAGTCCATAATGTCCGCTTACCAGAAGCGATAGTACCTCCCTCAACTGGCGTGGGCAGTCTTCTTTTCTGTCCACGCTTTTTTCCCATCGCTGGAGATCTGCATGAAACATTTTTATTTGGGCGTTTTTGCCCTGTCTCGACTGGCTGCCGTAATTGCTTCATTTGCGCTGGTTTACATGGTGGGCCATATCGTCTTTGAGATTATCCTACGAGGCTTCTTTGCTACCTCGACTTTCGTCCTTGACGAATTTGTTGGGTATGCAATTGCAATTTGCGTGATTTGGTCGCTGGGCTATGTTCTGGAACATGGGGATCTCATCCGCGTCGGCCTGGTACTCGATCGCCTGCCAGAGCAAGCACAGCGACTGACGACTGCAGCGGCAGCTTTGGTGGCCTGCTCACTTACCATAGGGCTGACCTGGATTTTCTGGATGCGGGTCGTGCGAGCATGGTCGCGCGGTACCGTGTCATCCTCAGTTGCTGCGGTGCCGACGTGGATACCCGAGGGCGCAATCATGATAGGTTTCGGACTCTTTGCACTAGCTGCCTTTGCGTACGGGCTCCGTCACATCACCGGACACCCTTCGCCCGCTCAACACACGCCGCTGGCGACCCCTGTCGAATAAGCCGCATCAAACCGGAGATATTGTATGGACACGCTTGTAATTGCGGCTGCTACGCTGGGCTTCCTATTGTTGTTTCTCGGCCTAGGCATCTGGGTGTTCATCTCGCTGGCCCTAGTGGCCACAGCTTCGCTGTTCTTTCTAGACGGAATGGGTTTTCCGCGTATCGGCTCAATCGCGGCAAGTATCATCTATCGCTATTCTACAAGCTGGGAACTGTCGGCCATCCCGATGTTCATCTGGATGGGCGAGATCATCTTCCGTACTGATATCTCGACGCGGCTGTTTCGCGGTCTGTCGCCGTTCGTTGACTACATCCCCGGCCGCTTGTTTCATACCAACGTACTTGGATGCACGCTATTCGCAGCGGTATCAGGCTCTTCGCCCGCCACCACCGCTACAGTTGGGCGCATTACCACGCGCGAGCTGGCTAAACGGGGCTATGACGACCGACTTTCGCTGGGGTCACTTGCAGGAGCTGGCTCCCTCGGCCTTATGATCCCACCGTCAATCGTGATGATCGTCTACGGAATTCTTGCCGAGCAGTCGATCTCGCGTCTATTCGCGGCCGGTGTGCTGCCAGGGCTGATGATTTGTGCGCTCTTTTCAGGTTATATCATGATACGCGCCACTCTGAATCCGGCGCTGGTTCCGGCTAAACGTGAGTCACGCAGCGTGGTGGATTTTCTGCGCGCACTCTTGGACCTTGCGCCGCTTGCAGTGTTGATGACTATTGTCCTTGGTTCGATCTACAGTGGCATTGCCACTCCGTCCGAGGCTGCAGCCATCGGCGTGATCGCCGCCATCTTTATCTCTATCGTGACGCGCCAGCTATCGCTGACCCTGCTGCGTGATACATTGATGGGTGCGCTGCGGACCTCGACCATGGTGTGCTCAATCTTGATTGCTGCAGCCTTCATGTCCACCGCTATTGGCTATTTGCATATACCCGCCGATGTCGCCGACGGCATTGCCTCGCTGGACCTACCCCCTTGGGGACTACTGTTGGTGCTGTCATTGTTCTATCTCGGCCTCGGTTTCTTCCTCGACGGCACCTCAATCGTGGTTATGAGTTTGCCCATCTCGCTGCCGCTCGCATTGCAGGCGGGCTTTGATCCGATCTGGTTCGGAATCTACCTGGTGTTGATGATAGAGATGGCGCAGGTAACCCCCCCGGTTGGCTTTAACCTGTTCGTTTTACAGGGCATTTCGGGCCGACCGCTCAGCTATGTTTCACGCGCCGCGCTTCCTTTCTTTGTACTGATGCTGGTCGGGGTCGCTCTGCTGGCCGTCTTCCCAGGCATAGCATTGTGGCTCCCGAACTCTCTGTATGGATAATCCAATGACCCCGAAAGTAGTCGACTTCTCCGCCCTGCTGGTCGCACAGACCAAGCCGAATCAGCCTTATTCGCTATTTCGTGCAGTACAGGACACTTGCGAAACCCGCTTCGGCTTCCGTTTTCTAACCATCTTGAAGAACCTTCCCGGCACCGGAAACGTAATGCGGATGCACAGTTCCGAGGCAGACTATCCAACCGGCGTGTTCAAACCCATGGGCCTGACTCAGTGGGGTAGGGTGGTGTTAGACGGTGGCCAGAGTTGGTTAGGAAATTCGCGCGAGGATGTGTTCTGGGCCTTCCCGGACGCCGAACTCATCCTGTCCAAAGGCTGCGAGGCCTGTGCCTGTGCTCCGGTGCTATGGGCTGGTCGTTGCATCGGCGTACTATCGCTGAACTCCACGCGAGATAGTTACTCCTCCGAGGATATGGCTGAACTGACCTTAATTGCGCAGAGCCTCGCGCCAGCGCTGATATGAATCGGAAAGAGTGACCAAGATGAGCACATCGTTGATTAAGAACGCCAGTAATGTCGATGGCACCGGTCAGGATATGATTGATCTAGTGCGGATCAACATTAACGATGTTCAAATCCATCACACGCGTATGCAAGTTTCTTTCGAAATGAGAGCCGAGCTCAACCTGGACAGGCTGACCGTCATGCTTAGATTGATCACCTATCGTTATGTCGCGGCTGCCACTGCATCTCGATCGGCTCCCCAACATCGAAGTGCACAGGCGTTAAATAAACACAGCTCGAGCCAATCCGTTGCAGAAGAGTTAGATTTTTTCGCGAATTTTGATGGCCTGCTTAATCCAACCCTAATTCTTCTTATACGCGACAATGCGGTTCTACTCTGGCAACTCACGCAGGCTGTTTCAGGCCACACTGCTCTGCACCTGTTCCATGTCATAGGATATGTGCGGCAGTTCATGCGGCCGGTGCTGCTTATTTTTAAGGTGCGGGCGCAATTTGGTGATGAGGTCTGCCTATGACGCGGCGTATAATACTGTTAGGCGCGGGCAATATGGGCTATGCGATGCTCGACGGTTGGCTACGGCAAGATCCAATGCTCGAGGTTCATGTCGTAGAACCTGTCGCGACATTGCGGGGCCGCGCCGATGCTCTTGGCGCAACAACAGTTCCCACGTTAAGCGATCTACCAGAAGGTATACAGCCCGATCTAGTGGTGCTGGTGGTTAAGCCGCAGATGGTGGCTCCTATTCTTGCCAAATGCGGCAAGTTTGCCGGCGGCCACACGACCTTCCTTTCGGTCGCAGCAGGGATCACGCTAGGATCAATGCGTGCAGCCTTGCCAGAAGCCGCCCCAATCATCCGTTGTATGCCCAACACCCCTGCTGCCATCGGTGAAGGAATGATAGTGCTTTGTGCTGGCGCAGATGTGCCAAGCGCGGCTAGGCGCTTTGTACAGGTCCTTATGGCATCCTCCGGTGCGGTTAGCTGGATCACAGATGAAGCACAGATGGATGCGGTGACCGCGATTTCCGGCTCCGGTCCCGCCTATGTGTTTCACTTCATCGAAGTGCTGGCTGAAGCGGGCCAGTCCCTCGGCCTGCCAGCCGATACAGCTGCAATTCTGGCTGTACAAACAATCGCGGGTGCTGGCCGTATGGCAGTGATGTCAGACGCTTCCCCCAGTGCTTTGCGCGCGCAAGTGACTAGTCCAAACGGCACAACCGCGGCGGCATTGGCTGTATTAATGCAGGGGCAAGCGCTGAAACAGCTTGTCGAACGGGCCGCCTTAGCGGCGTACGCCCGCAGTATTGAATTGGGCCAGGAGAGCTAAATGACGCAACATTCTCAATACGAGTCTCTCGTCATATTGATCCCCGGCAGATTAGGAACCCTTCAGGAAATGGCAATGCGCGAAACCTTTACATATGATTTCCTCAGTATGGAACTGCCTCCGACAGTTTGTGATCCCGAATACAATAGGGTTGTCTTCAAGAAGGGTATATCAACCCTTTGTGGAACAAATATTGCCCGCTTTTTTACGGAAGAGCGAGCGGATTTGATGACCTTCGCTGCTTGCAATGTCTGTAGGCATATCCATGCCGCATCTCCCAGCAATCATTATCGGACTCCGATTCCAGGTGAGTGCGTTGGCGATATTAAGCAACAGCCAAATCACGATGATATGCGCGACCTTTGGTGCCGCAATGCCAATGTTCTCGATCTGCAATTTAGGTTCAACTATCTTGAAATCTGAAACTATGCCGCAGCAACGTTTGAGAGTTTTAGGCTGATGTACTTAGTCACTACTTAATGGGTTGCAAACCTCCGCGTGAATTCCCCGCTCAATGATTGAAAGACGCCAAATGACCCTTATTTTATTGAAGAATGCCCGCATCGTTGACGGGGTCGCATGTGACCTTACCGATCCGATGGGTATCGTAATTGAAGACGGCATGATCCGCGAGGTTGGCCCGAATGCGACGGTCAAGACGGATGAGGTGATGGATCTGGCCGGGTTGACGGTAATGCCGGGGCTGATTGACTGTCATGTCCACGTCATCGCTACGACTGCCAATTTGGGGTTGAATGCGACGCTACCTCCTTCGTTAATTGCGGCGCGCAGCAGTGTACTAATGCGTAATATGCTAATGCGCGGGTTCACGACTGTTCGCGATCTGGGCGGCGCAGACCGCGGACTGCAGCTTGCAGTCGAAGAAGGCATTTTTGTCGGACCACGTTTGGTGATCTGTGGCAAAGCCCTGTCGCAAACCGGAGGGCACACCGATTACCGCGGCCCCTATCACAGCCGAGATGTTAGCTGGTATGCGCAAAGCCTTGGCGCGATGGGGCGCATTTGTGATGGGGTTGCTGATGTGCAACGGGCCGCCCGGGATGAAATTAAAAACGGCGCGCAATTTGTAAAGGCTATGGCGGATGGAGGCGTATCATCACCATCCGACCCAGTTGGTTATCTTGTTTTCTCAGTCGATGAACTGAAGGCGATGGTCGAGATTGCAAAAAGCTTTGGCACCTATGCCACGGGGCACCTTTATACCGATGAGGCGATTGTCCGCGCCTTGGACTGTGGGTTTGAATGCATCGAACATGGGAACCTAATTTCAGACGCAACTATCATGCGGATCGCCAAGGAAGGTATCCCACTGGTTCCGACCAATATCACCTACGACGTTCTTGCAAAATCGGGTGCCCGCTTTGGGTTGCTGCCGGAATCTGTCGCTAAGATCGCGGATGTGCGCGAGGCTGGGTTGGCACGACTGGAGAAGATGCATGCGGCGGGTGTCGTAATGGGCTATGGCTCTGATCTTCTGGGCGGTATGCAAACCGAGCAGTCGGGCGAATTTCCGTTGCGCGGGCGCTATATTCCCGCTGACGCGGTGATCCGGTCGGCTACGGTAGATGCTGCAAAAGTATTGCGGATGGAAGGCAAGATCGGAACGATTGCGCCCGGTGCCTTTGCCGATATCATCGCGGTCGACGGAAATCCGCTGCAAAATCTTGATCTGCTTACGTCGCAGGGCGCCCATATGCCGCTGATCATGAAGGGTGGCAAAGCAATTAAAAAGATGGCGTCACTTTGATGGCCAAATTGTATGCCGCGCGGCCCCGAGGGAACAAGAGGGTGAAGAAGCGCCTTTCAAGGGACAAGTTTGATCCACCACCGTGCTAATGTCCGCTCTGAGAATGAGTGGCATCAATCATCAACCAACAGGAGAGTAAAATGAAAAAATTGATGACCATTACTGCGATTGCGACACTTTTTTCCAGCGTTGCATCGGCTGAAACTAACTTCATCGCCAACAGTTTTTACGAAGGTGCAGTGCCTATGTCAGGCGAGGGGTATGTTCGCTGGGCTGAGCTTGTCAAGCAGTTGTCGAACGGTGATCTGGTGCCTGAGGTCTTTACTGGCACAGTGCTTTTGGCACCCCGCGCAGCCCTTCAGGGCATTCAAGACAACGTGGTTCAGGTTGCGCATCACGCGGCGATCTATACGCCCTCTGATCTTCCAGTGGCAAATGCGGTGCAGGAGTTGGGTTTTGCTTATTCAGATCCGACTGTCGCAATTCTTGCTGTCACAGATTTTTCGATGAACAACCCAGTTCAGCTTGCCGAATGGAAAGACAAGCGGGTGGTTTACCTTGGGGCCTATGCAACCCCAGCCTATGTTTTGATGTGTTCAAGCCCAGTTCGTACCCTCGAGGAGATGAAGGGCAAGCGCATTCGGACCGCCGGCTCAGCCGTTTCGGTCTGGGTCGAAGAGGCGGGGGGGATTCCCGTCAACGTGCCGTCAAGCGAGATGTATACAGGGCTTGAACGTGGCACACTGGATTGCGCCACGAACGCGGCGAGTGACCTTTTGGACAGGTCGCTTCTTGAGGTGGCAGAGCATACGACACTGCTGTCAACGGGGATGTATTGGTCTGGTCCGCAATGGGGCTACAATCCCGACTTCTGGGCGAGCCTTACGCCTGAGCAGCGCGAAATCCTTATGCAAGCTTCTGCGCGGTCGATGGCGCGCATGGTCATCGCTTATGGTACTAAGGTCAACGCAGGGCTAGAGGCATCCAAGGCAGCAGGCGGCAATGTATATGAGCCAGAACAAGATCTTGCAGATCATGTCGCTGAGTTCCGCAACCGCACCTCTGTCTCAGCCGCGGCAAAGGCCGACACCGATTTTGGTGTGGCCGAGCCAGAAGCGCTGATTGCCGACTTTGAGGAGACGATGCAGAAATGGGCCGATTTGGTGGCCGATGTTGACACGAATAATGAAGACGCCCTGACTGATCTTGCGATGCGGGAAATTTTTAGCAAGGTTGATGCGACAACCTACGGCGTAAATTGACCGCCTGCGGGCCTGCGTGCGTCGCAGGCCCACTTTATCCTTACAAGAAAGGCTTGGTTGCAAGATGAATTTGGTTCCTGGGACCATCCGTTGGCTAAACATTGGCACCGCCGTTGCAGCCTGTGTTGCTATGGTGCTGATGATGCTGCACATCACGCTTGACGTAGGAGTGCGATATTTTTTCAACGGGCAGATTGTCGGCACGCTGGAATGGGTTTCGTTCTACTATATGGTAGCGCTCGTTTTCCTTGGGTTCGGCTATGTAGAATACAAGAATGAGAACATTCGCGTCGACCTGTTTGCCCAGTTGATGCCAAAGCGAGTGCAGTTTGGCCTCTACATATTTGCTTGCCTGCTTGGCATGATCTTCTTTGGGATGCTTTTCTGGCGGACTTTGCTTGATGCCATCAGTGCAACCCAGCGCAGCGAAGAAGCGATGAGCAATTTTCGATTCCTAATTTGGCCTGCGCGTTGGACGCTTCCCATTGGCTTTGGGGGCACTTTTTTGGCCGTATTTGCAAACTTTCTGCGCGCGATTGTGCGCCGAGAGGCCCTTTGATGCAGCCGACCACAAAACTTTCAGAGGGCATGAAATGAGCAACCTCGATATGGGGATCGCAGGAGTGGTTGCGGCACTTGTGTTAATCGCCATCCGCGTGCCAATCGGTCTGGCGCTTGGCCTGGTGTCAATCGCGGGCGTTGCGGTAATGTTCAACATGAATGTGGCTTGGGGGATGATATCGACCACGCCCTTCGACTATGTGGGCCAGTGGGAACTGTCGGCAGCGCCGATGTTCTTGCTGATGGGATTTATCTGCTCTTCCACAGACATGACACGCGGACTGTTTACCGCCCTTAGGCTATATCTTGCAAGATTACCCGGCGGTTTGGCGATCACCTCTGTGGCGGCCTGTGCCTTCTTTGCGGCAGCCTCGGGGTCATCGGTAGCGACCGCTGCTGCGATGTCTCGCATGGCTGTGCCGGAAATGCTTAACAACGGTTATGATAAGGGTTTGGCGACAGGAACGATTGCCGCATCGGGCACTTTGGGGTCCCTTATTCCGCCTTCGATCCTGCTTATACTTTATGGGGTCTATGCGCAGGTGTCGGTAGGTCAACTGTTCATGGCGGGTTTTCTTCCGGGCCTTCTGTCGGCGTTTATCTACATCGCGATGATTTACATCCGCGTGAAATTGAAACCAGAACTCGCTGGTACAGTGCAGATTGATACCACAGCACAAGAGCGGCGCGATGCGTTTCGCGACGTCTGGCCTTTGCCAACATTGATCCTTGTTGTGCTGGGGGGAATCTTTTCTGGTGTTTTCTCACCCACTGAAGCGGGCGCACTGGGTGCATTCGCGGCCACCGTTATTGCAATCGTGCGACGAAAACTAACCTGGGCAGCCCTGGTCGATGCGGTTTCGCAGGCAATTGTATCTACAGCGTCAATCTTTATTATTTTGATTGGGTCGTTGTTTTTCACCAGGTTTTTGGCCCTGTCAGGATTTCCGCGGGCTTTTGCGGATGCAATTTTGTCGGTTAGCACGGAAACTTGGTGGATTTTGCTGGCTGTGACGTTGATCTTTCTAGTTCTAGGAATGTTGATCGACAGTATCGGCCTGCTTTTATTGACGCTGCCAATCCTTGTGCCACTGGTGAATGAGGCCGATATCAATCCAGTTTGGTTTGGGATCATCATCATCAAGTTGCTTGAGATTGGATTGATTACCCCGCCGATCGGGCTAAATGTCTATGTAATAAACGGGGCGCTAAACAATCGCGTAACTTTGCCTGAAATTTTCCGCGGTATCACTTGGTTTGTCGCGATGGATATACTGACCTTGGTCATTCTGATCTCATTTCCGATCATTTCACTTTGGCTTCCCTCGCTTGCCTTTTGAGAACGGCCACTATCAAAGAAAGCCAGCTTAAGACGCAAATATGGCAGTACGGTAGGGTTAGGACCCATTAATCGGACTGAGGATGTACGTCCCGCGTGAGTAAAATACCCGAACTGACGGGGGGTAAGTATGAGCAACCCTTTCTGGCAGACCGACGCGCAAAAGCAACTGGAGTGCAGATGTCGCGTAGCCCTTAATTGTGAGATGAGAAATCCAACGAAATCAACGGCGGGAGTGGACAAAACATGGGGGTCGTCGTCGGTGATCTGGCCTGTGCTAAGGTAAGCTCTTTGCGAGGGGGGCTGTCATGGACGTACGGATTACAATCGAAACTACCTTCGACAACGGGGAGAAGCGCACTCATCTGCTTGAAGGCATTTCTCGACCCTACCGGGTGACCTGTCCAGACGGGATCGGGCTGCGCCTTGAGGATGGGAAGAGGGTTGTCGAACAGATTCAGCGGGCAATTCTTTGCGATCAGGTTGAGGAAATCATCCGAGAAAGCCGCGTATGCCCGGATTGCGCCTCGGTTCGTGCCATTCATGACTATCGCACGCGCGATCTCGACACGCTCTTTGGCCGGGTTCGGGTCAAAGCCGCGCGCTTGCGCCGCTGTTCTTGTGATGCCAGGTCAGCGGCGGTGCCCGGCGGACCTATTTCTCCGCTGGCCTATTTCTTTCCAGACCGAGCTACCCCGGAGCTGCAGCGGCTACATGCGGAGCTTGGGTCCCGGCATTCCTTTCGCGAAGCCGCGCGGCTGATGAAAAGCTTCCTCCCCTGCCATCCGCCCCATCACACCACGGTACGTGACCGGTTGGGAAGAGTAGCCACTGGGCTCGAGAAAAGTCGAAGGGCATCAGGCGATCCCGTTGAAGCACCGCCCAAAGGTGGTTTGACGGTTTTTCTGGACGGTGCGCATATCCGCTGTCGACCGGAGTATCAGCAGCGACACCTCGATCTTGTGGTCGGTAAGATAGAAAGTCGCAATATGTGCCGACGATTTGGCTTGGTCGCCAATGCGACGGCATCGCCAGGCAGCCGTATGCGAGAAGAGCTGTCAGACTTTGGATGGAAGCCGGGCCGTCTGTTGACGGTAATCTCTGATGGCGAGATTGCTCTCCCGAACCTCATACGGAATGCCATGGGTGGCGACGGCCAGGTGAAGCATATCCTCGACTGGTGGCACATCTCGATGCGGATTCGACATGTCGAGGCCGCCGTTCAGGGTCTGGTCCAGATACCGGGGTTCACTGGAATTCCGGTGCTGTTCCAGCGCCCCGCGAAAAGCCTCCGCTGGTGGCTTTGGCATGGCAGAGCACGGGTCGCGGAAACTTATCTGAAGGGGCTCATGCACGATTGCACCCGCCTTGCGGAAGAACCTCTGGCTGTTCGCACCGCTGCCGCTCGTTTGCAGGCCCGATGCGAGACACTGTACACCTATCTCGCGAACAACATGGAATCCCTTGTCGACTATGGCCGACGGTACCGTAACGGGCTGCCCATCTCGTCATCTCGTGCCGAAGGATCAGTCGATGACATTGCCAATGCCCGCATGGGAAAGCGCAGAAGGATGCGTTGGTCGCCCAAAGGGGCTCACCGAGTAGCCGTCACAAGGGCCGCAGTTCTCGATGGTCGGCTGACCGTCGCAAACAGAAAACGCGCCGCATGACCCCCATCTTTTGTCCACTCCCCGCCCATTGTTCAAGGTGGAGAGATGGTGAATTGAGGGCAAGGACAACAGAGGAAGACGGTCGGATCGCCCTCATTCAATCAGACATCTGGATCGGCTTTCCGCGGGCCGAACAGGTGTTGGACCGTTTGCAGGGTATGATCGAAGCGCCGAGGCAAACCCGTATGCCCGGGCTTCTTGTGCATGGCGCGTCCGGGATCGGCAAGACGATGATCGCCCGCAACCTGTCGCGCAGATATGCACCGGAATATGACCCAGCATCGGGAATTACGCGAACGCCGCTCTTGCTGTTACAAGCACCGCCGGCACCCGACGAACGGCGGTTCTATCTGCACATTCTGGCGTCCGTCGGGGCACCGGCCACGGCACTGAGCGCGCGCGCTCAAAATGTGGCCTCCCTCGAAGTCCGTGTTGTTGCGCTTTTGCGCGACCTTGGCCTGCGGATGATCATGATCGACGAGGTCCACAACCTCTTGGCCGGGACCCACCGCGAACAGCGCCGCTTTCTCAATGTTCTTCGGTATCTCAGCAATGAACTCGAAGTGTCACTGGTCTGCCTGGGGGTCAGCGAGGCCGTCGATGCCATCCGTGGTGATATCCAGCTTGCCAGGCGGTTGGATGAACATCACCTGCCGAACTGGCGCGACGATGCCGAGTTCTCGGACATGATCCAAACACTCATTGCGGCAATGCCCCTCGAGAAGAAATCCAATCTGAAGGTCAAGTCGCTCAAGCAGATACTTGCACTGACCGGTGGGGTGACCTCGCGCATCTTCGCCCTGATCAAGGATCTTGCCATCGACGCCATTGTCACAGGTGAGGAATGCATCACCGATGACGCAATCGCAAAATGGACCCCGGTTTGGTCGCGCCATGCGAACGCCCATCGCCGGCTCGAGAAGTCCGGGGTTTGAAACCGCGCCCGCTGCCCAAGACTGTCGCACCTCTGCCAGATGAGTTGTTGTCAGGTTGGTTGTCTCGGCTGGCTGCGGCCAACTACTGTGATGACGCGGAACTACTGGCCCATATCGAAATCGATACAACTCATGGCACGTCCTTGGACTTCAACATCGACGCGGCAGCGGCATATAAAATTTCCGACGCCGCACGAACCGATCCCGATATCGTGCAGTCTTTGACCTTTCCAATAATGACGCCATTAGAGACCCTGCTGACGGCCCGCGTCCCGTTCCAATCTTGTCAGGAATGCTCTCGGCGGGGCCTTTCGCTCAAGCATTGGAGGCGAGCCTGGGCATTCGACTGCCAGGTTTGCGGGACGAGACTTGTGCCGACGCTCGGCAAGCCCAGTGGCGAACAGATGCCCGAAAAGCTGATAAATCGTGCGCGCAACGGCGCCGCGCGGCTTGAATACGCCGCGCGATTACGCAGCTCCAAGCAACTTCGGCGCGCAATGCGCGCGGTCACCTTTGCCATGTCATTAAAGGCCTTCCGCCGGGAACCGTTGTCCGCTCTTCAGAGCCATCGACAGGAAGTGAGGCTTTTTTGCCTTGCCGCCATTGATGCAGCCCGATCTCGTCCGCTGGTCAAAGCGGCCATCTCGAACTCCCGCATCGACGACTATGCAAGGGTTGCTCTCTTGCGCGCCTTCGAGACGGAGCCACGTCTGCTTGCTGCGGTTGATCTCATTGCGCAACGGCGCGTGAGACGCATAGGCCCGGTGGCTGTCGAATCTCACAATTAAGGGCAAAAAATATCCCCGAACGCGTCGTGTCTCAGATTTAAGGGTAACGCGACACATGGAGGCCGCAGCTCTCACAGCAATGCGCCACCTTGACGACATCGAGGCATGGTCCGCGCGGTCTGAAACGATAATGATGTCGCTGTCAGGCAAAACACCACCGGCCTTGCGCGCAGTGCTGACGGAATGGCCACTGGTATCGGCCCCGATGGCTGAAAAGCTGACAGGCGCCAGCAGAGCAGCGGTTCAGCGCAATCTCACCTGGATGGAACAGAAGGGCCTGATCCGTGAGCTGACCGGGCAGGGGCGGTTCAGGATGTGGCGCGCCCTGAACTGAAGGCCCTGAGCGCAGTGTCAGCCGTCAGGCAAAGGCAGGAGGTTCTGTCGCAAACTTTGGCGTGATGGTCTATCAGGCAGCGTGATTTGTCGATGAGGTCCGTCAGATGGTGTCGTTCAAAGGTGCTCAGTTTCCGCAGGACGTGATCCTGCATGCCGTTTTCTTCTACGTGCGGTACGGTGTGTCATACCGTGATCTCGAAGAAATCCTGGCGGAGCGCGGCGTGGTGGTCGACCACGCTACTCTGAACTGTTGGGTGGTCAGATACGCCTCGGGTTTGGCCACGGTGGCGCAACGCAGGAAAGCCGCGACGGCTCTGTCGTGGTGCCTAGACGAGACCTATGTGAAGGTCCGCGGCGAGTGGTGTTACCTCTATCGTGCGGTCGATCGAAACGGCCAAACCCTTGACTTCATGCTCTCTGAGCATCGCGATGAGGCGGCGGCGCTGAGTTTTCTGGCGCAAACGATTTCGTCGAACGGGCTCCCCCGGGCCTGTGCGATCGACAAGAGCGGGGCGAACACTGCCGGCCTGAAGGGGATGAACGCCGCGCTTCGAAAGGTCGGTTCCGATCGCTGAATAAGGGTCTATCGTTTCAAATATCTCACGGATGTATTTGACAAGAAGTTTTTGAAGTACGGAGCTCCTTTTTTTTGGTCGACCTACTGATGTGAAACCGGATTGGCCATTGGCGACCTCTGCTTCCATTTTGTGACGAAGCGGCGGTATACTTCCTCCGCGTGACCGACAGCCTCTCTTTCCCGATCGCGCACCGATTTGAGGCTGTAGTCGGCTGCTGACCCTTTCGTCCTGCCACCCCGTTTAGAAGGGTACCCTGCGGCCAACTCCAGTTTTCTCAGCTTCCAGTCCAGGAGAGCAGGACGGCTCCAGATGTACTCTTCGCCCTTCGACAGCATGTGCCAGATGACCACCGTCAGCTTACGCGCTGTCGCGACTGCTGCGACTTGGTTCCCGCGCTTTTCTTTGATCCGTTGAAAGAAGGCTCGCAGCGGGCCAGGTGTTCGGGACACCGACCAGGCTGCCTCCACCAGCATCGCTCGCGCATGTGATCGACCCTGCTTGGTGATGCGCCCGTGATAGGCAGGCTTGTCACCAGATTGCCGTACCCGGGGATTGAGGCCGAAATAGCTGACAAGCTTCTCTGGCGATGAAAACCGTCCGATATCGCCAACGGCAGCCAGGACACTCAATGCGACGATCATGTTGACGCCGGTGATAGTCATCAGTTGCTTCACCCGCGGTTCCTGGAGTGCTGCCTGTGCAAGATCCTCATCGATCTGCTTGAGGTCGTGACCGAGCCGATCAAGTTCGCTGGCATGGCGGAGGATGACGCGCTGCTGATCTTCGGCAACAGGTAGCGCCTCAAGCCAGGCCCTTCCGCGCTTTGAGAACAGAGAGCCGGAAAAGGGCGGGATCAGATTGGCATGCAAAACCGAATGGATCCGGTTTTTGAGACGGGTCATCTGGGAGACCAGTTGCACCCGCTCAGCCACGACGCGACGAAGCCGTTCTGTTTCCTCATCTGGCATCCAAACCTCAGGCAGAAACCCACTGGCGTGTAGTTTCGCCAGAACCGACGCGTCGATCTTGTCGGTCTTGACTTTGGCCCAGGCAATAGCGCGCACTAAAAGAGGGTTGGAGATGACAACCCGGTTCACATGGGGCGACAGCAGTCGCACGATGGCTTTTGTGTTGACCGTCGCTTCCAGAACGATCTCGTCCTCCACATTTAGCCGCTTTGCAAATTTCAGGATATGCTCGCGCTCAAGCTCCAGGCGACCGGCATCCCTGATCTTGCCGTTCTCCAGGATCGCCACTTGTGCGAAGGTACGATGCACATCGAGGGCAATGATCTTCATGATTGGCTCCTTTCAATGTTCAAAAACAAGGGAGCCAGCGGGCCACACGACAACTACGGATCCGCGCTCGCAGCGCAACCGGGCAAGTCGAAGGGGCGGCCAGATAACAACTCGAGCTCTCAGCTCATGAGATACTTCGGCCTGCCCGCCATTCGTGCTCCCAACACCCCAATCCCGGTGGGTCAATTCTAACCCACATCGAGGTATTATAAACCTCCGATTGGGGTGCCGAGATCATTCATGCCGGATAACAACATCGTTGAGCAGGATCACCGAGGCGTAAAACGGCGGATCAGGCCGATGTTGGGCTTCAAGTCATTCAGATCAGCAACTGCAACTTTGGACGGTATAGAAACGGCACACATGATCAGGAAAGGAGAGTTGGGAAGTGGTTGCCCCTTCGAGATCTATGCCAGTCTTGCCGCGTGACGCGCAACCGAGGAAGCGTCTTTCTTGGCCACACTGAACTTTGCGACGGAACCCCCTCTGTGACTAGCGCGTCGATCCAATCTATCCGGGTAGGGTCGTCAGTCGGACTCAAGTAGAAACTTGAAAAGCCGGGCCGCTGGGCCGGTCTCGGCGCTTGATGTGATTTGCGCGATGAAAAACTGCTTTCTCAAAGGCATTCCTTCGAGCCTTGCTCGTGCCAGCGAGCCCGAAGCAATTTCGCCTCGCACCGCCGTCTCCAGCACGATGGACGCGCCCAGACCGGCGGCCACGCTGCGCTTAACTGCCTCGGTCGAGCCCACATTGCCGATGGTGTCGACATCTTCTGCTTGGGGCCCTAGTGCTTCTGTCAGAAGGGTGCCGGTCCCGCTGCCGCGCTCGCCGCCCAGCATCTTGAGCGTCTTGAGTTCGGCAAAGCTGATCTCTTCGCGCGTGGCAAGTGGATGATCGCTTGGCAGGATGACGATCATTTCATCGCTGAGCCAAGGAGCCACCGTTACGGCGGGGTGGGAAATTGGCCACTCCATCGCGGCGATGTCGATCTCTTCGGCCAGCAACATCTGCGCAACGCGAGGGTTTGGGGCTGAGATGACCTCCCATCGCATCTGCGATGATGTCTGTTTGAGAAAGGATGCCAGCGCATCCGGCATGAAGTATGATGCGATGTTGCCGCTGCACCCGATCTTGAGCGACTCGGATAAAACGGCGGCCTGTGCCCTTTGAGTGGATGTAAGAATCTGCTGTGCATGTGGCAGGAGTCGCAGCCCGGCGTCGGTCAGGCGGCTGCCGCTATGGCTGCGCTGGATCAAGGGCGCGCCTAAGTCCTCCTCCAATTTCTTGATATGTTGCGACAGGGTAGGCTGCGCGATGCCGATCCGGACGGCGGCAGTCTGGAAGCTGCCGAGTTCGGCCAGCGCGACGAAGCTTTTGAGAACAGTCGGGTTCACGTCTCGAGCACCTCGGGATTGACGGCGTGGCGCGGCCGCTTGCCAGAAAGAAAGGCGATGATCTCATCGGCGGCCTCGGCTGCAATCTGGCGGCGCACCTCGCTGACTGCCGATCCGATATGCGGTGTCAGAACCGTTTGGTCACAGGCGAGGAGCGCTGGATGAACTTGCCTTGGCCGATCCGGGCGATGCCAATCCTCCATCTCGAACGTGTCCGCGGCATAGCCGGCAAGGCGGCCTGTGTTCAGCGCCTCCACGACGGCGGCCTCATCCACCAACGATCCGCGCGCGGGATTGACCAGATAAGTCCCTTGTTTCATCGCTGCTAGAAAAGATACATTCACGATGTGCTTGGTCTGGTCCGTCAATGGCAGCGCAAGGATGATGAAGTCAGACAGGCGGGTGAGATCATCGAGCGGAGCGTACTGCGCATCGAGAGCTTTTTCCGTCGTGGGGTCGAGGCGATTTTCGTCGAAGTAGATGCGCCGGCCTCGAAAACCCGAAAGGAGCCGCATTGTCTCGCGGCCCACTGCACCGCCGCCGATGATGCCCACGGTCGCGCCTTGCAGGCTGCCACCATAAAAATTGGGCCGCCACCCGGCGAACGTTCCTGACCGTAGATGCGCGTCTCCCGCACGCATGTTCCGTGCGAGCGCAATGCTGAGGCCAATGGCCAACTCGGCCGTCGGCTCGGTCAAAAGGTTCGGAACATAGGTCAACAGCACCCTGGCATCTGTGCAGGCCCGCTGATCAAGATTATCGAAGCCTTTCAATGCGCCGGCAATAATCTTCAATTTGGGGCAGGCGTCCAGAAATGGGCGGTCGACGCACTCGGTCATGAAGGCCATCAACGCCGATGCATCCGCGCAAGCCGCACGCAATTCGTCGTCGGCGAGTGGATCGCGCCCCTCGCTGGTCACGACATCCCCGTGCGCTGAAAGGCGTGCCAGCGTCTCATCTTCGATCCAGTTGGGCACTACAATTTTGACCATTATCCAACATCCTTAGCTGCGATTTTCCAATCACTAACAGCAAGGAACATATATCGCAATATGTAATAAAACTGTCATATATATTGCGTATCAAAGAACTAACAGAAGGAGAATCGGTGCGATGGATGGGTCAATGAGTATTATGGGACGTGATATTCTGAGCGTCGACGATGTCGAAGTCGTGTACCCGAACGGCACACGCGCACTCAATAAGACCACCTGCCAATTCATGGACGGGGAAGTGACCGTCCTTCTTGGTCCGTCGGGCGCCGGTAAGTCTACGCTTCTTCGCACTCTCAACCTGCTGACCCAGCCAAGCGCAGGACATATCGTGACATCGGCGGGCCAGCAGTTGAAGTCGCGCCGCGATATCCGGTTTCATCGGCGCGACACCGCCATGATCTTTCAGCAGCACCAACTGATCGGCCGCCTGAGCGCTCTGCGCAATGTCCTCATGGCGCGTCTCGGTCGCCATTCTGTCTGGAGCAGTTTGGCAGGCTTTTCGCGCGCCGAGAAACACCTTGCGCTGGAATCTCTCAGCCGCGTGGGCCTCTTTGACAAGGCGCTGACACGCTGTGACAGCCTTTCGGGTGGCCAGCAGCAGCGCGTCGGCATTGCGCGCGCGCTCACGCAGGAGCCAAAGCTGATCCTCGCGGACGAGCCTATCGCATCGCTCGATCCAGCATCTTCGGACCGGGTGATGAAAATCCTCCGCGACGTATGCCGCGAAGACCGAATTCCCGTCATTGTCAGCCTTCACCAACTCGATTTTGCCAAGGCCTATGCCGATCGCATCATCGGCCTCTGTGATGGTGACATCGTTTTTGACGGACCGCCCTCGGCACTGGATAACGCCGCGCTGTCGCGCATCTACGGCGCGCCGGCCGATACGACCAACTGATCTTTCAACTCTTGGAGACTGCCATGAAGAATATCGCAACTCTCACCGCCATGCTGCTGGCCTCAACAGCCGCATTCGCAGCAGGCGATTATGATCCGGACACTTTGCGCGTCGCGCTGCTTCCTGATGAAAACGCCTCGACCGTGATCCAGGATAACAAGCCGCTGGCCGCGTATCTTGAAGAGAAGCTCGGCAAGGATATCGAACTGATCGTCACGACCGATTACTCTTCGATGATCGAGGCGATGCGCTTTGGCCGCGTGGATGTCGCGTATTTTGGGCCGGCCTCCTACACCATCGCCAAGGCCAAGATGGCGGATGGCGATCTGGACATCGAGCCGTTCGCCGCGCGCGTGACGGATGGAAGCACCACCTACCAGTCTGTCCTCATTGCCAATGTCGAAAGCGGTATCGACTCGATCGACGATATCGAAGGGTCGGGCATCGATGTGGCTTTTGGCGATCAGGCATCCACCTCGAGCCACTTCGCGCCGAAATACACGATGATGCTCGAAGGCGTGACGGAGGGCGATGACTATACCCAGAACTTCACGGGCGCGCACGACGCGGTGGCGCGCAACGTCGAGCTGGGCAATGCCGCTGTCGGCGGTCTGAGCCGTCCGATCTACGAGAGCCTGCTGGCCAAGGGGTCGGTTGATGCATCGAAGCTGATTGTCATCGGTTACTCCGCCGATATCCCACAATATCCTTGGGTTATGCGCACCGACATGACCGAGGCGCTTGAAGACTCAATCAAGGACGCCTTCCTGACGCTGGAGCCAGGGACCGACGCGGGCGATGCAGTCCTGACGCCGTTCAAGGCCGACGGGTTCGCAGCAATCACGGATGCCGACTACGACATCATCCGTGACATCCGCAAGAACCTGCAAGCCGACTGAGAATGCCCGAACTAGGAGACCGCCATGACCCGCCTCTTGACTGCCCAGCCTGCGCTGACCAACGCTGAAGATGTGCTGGCCGAGGACAGCAAGGGGCGGCGAAAGCTGCTCCTTCAAATCGCCGTAGTCGCCGCGATCGTCATTGTATCGCTATGGATGACCGGGATGCTAGATCGGAGCCGGTTGACCAGCGGCTTGCCGGCTATCGGTATCCTCGGCACTGAGATGTTCCCGCCGGATTTCGGCCGTTGGCGCGACTGGGTAGGACCCCTTGTCGAGACGCTGGCTATGTCTATCGCCGGCACGGCGCTGGCGGTCGCTCTCTCTTTGCCACTGGGCTTCTTGGCCGCACGGAACACATCGCCCAACAAGGTTATCTACCAAGTCTCGCGGGTCGTCCTGAATACGCTTCGCTCGATCCCAGAATTGATCATGGGTATAATTTTCGTTGCAGCTGTAGGGTTTGGCATGTTGCCTGGTGTTTTGGCCCTTGGCCTCCATTCGGTTGGAATGGTCGGAAAATTCTTTGCGGAGGCCATCGAGCACGCGCATCCTGCACCGATTGAAGCGACCGAGGCGTCAGGAGCCACGTCAATGCAAGTCATCCTGCATGGCGTCCTGCCTCAAGTCTTTCCGCAATTCGCAGATGTGAGCATGTATCGCTGGGAATATAATTTTCGAGCCTCGACCGTCATGGGTATGGTTGGTGCAGGCGGTATCGGCACTGAGCTCGTCGGCTCGCTCCGCCTTCTGGACTACCCACAGGTGTCAGCGGTTTTGCTGGTCATCCTCGCCTGTGTGACCGTTGTGGATATACTCAGCAATATGCTCCGTGCGAAGTTCCGGTGATTTAAGCAGATGCCAAGGTGATTTGCTCGAACAATGAGCCATCACCTCAACGGTTCAGTTTTCTTTCATGCCAGCTTGTTGCATGGGTCAAAATATGGGTGCAGGCGCCCCTTTCCCCGAACGACTATGCGGCACGTTTGAAGACCGCATGACCGAGGCGGGTCATGCGGTTGAGGGTCTTTGTGGCGCCCGATCTGGGCTTCGACGAGGGCTCTGCGATTGTATCCCGTTGCTGACTACCCTGCCATTCGGCCATGCTCGGCGATATGCTCTATGTGAGCGTTGCGCCCATCGCGTAGGCCGGGAACAGCGGTAATTAGTGGCGGGATGGTGATCTCGACATCGGGTCAGAACTTTTGGGTCAAGCAATCGGAAACTACGGTGCCATCATAAGCGGCGTCCGCCAGAACGCGGGTCACCTGGCTTGCGATCCCCACGATGAGGTCGGGCAAGGCGGTTTCGTCGCCGATCTGGTCTGTGGTCAACAGTGAGGCGACGATCTCACCGCTGTCCGGGTCATACCCGATGTGCAGTTGACGCCAGGATTTGCGGGTCTTTCACGTGCCATGCTTTTCGTCCTGCCAGCCCGAACCGCGATGGATCTTCAGGCCTGTGCTATCCACGATCAGCGTGGTGGGGCCACTGGATTGTGGCCTTTCGTCCACGACCGAGAGGTCAATCGCCCGCCGCGATAAGGTCGAGAAGTCTGGAACCGGCAACTCCACGCCCATCAGTCCAAGTAGCGACCGGACGAACTCTTGGGTCTGATGCAACGGCTGGTGAAAGATCAGCCCCCGCGTCAGACACGTCTCAATCGCGAAGTCCGAATATTTTGGCTGACCACCGCGACCCTTTCGCTTCGGCGCTGACCATCGCCCGGCAGCCCCGGCCTCAAGCCAGATCGTAACGTCTCCGCGACGGCGCAGAGCCTCGTTGAAATCCGACCAATTCGTCACCGTGTATTTCGCCTTGGAAAACTTATCGCGTCGACCAGCGTTGAATATATGCGGCATAGGGCGCTACCTTGAGGATATCAGAACCGGCGTCTTCGCCAAAATCCGCGACCCATGCAACAAGCTGTCAAATCACCACACCAAGATCACTCAGCGCGCGAAATCCCTTCGGAATGTCCGCATTATCACGCAGTTCCAGCACGAGGTGCGGGTCGCTTTCGCAAGCAGCCAAGGCACGGAAGACAGCTGTCCATTCGATTTCCCCTTCCCCCGGGGCCCAGTGGCGGTCGGCATGGCCATCGACGTCTTGCAGGTGGACATGGGCAAGCTGCGCACCGGCATCAGTGATAAAGTCAGCGACGGGTGGGGCGCCAGACATGCGACGGGCTAACTGAGCGTGCCCGGTGTCGATGGAAAGTGCGATTGCTTGTGAGCCAAAGCCATCCACCATCGCGCGACGTGTTTCTGGGCGAACGTCCTGAATGTTTTCGATCACAAGAGTGATGCCCATGTTTTCGGCTGCGCGCACGACGGGGTCTAGAATTTGATGGATGCGGCCAATCTTGCTTTCGGCGTAGCCCGGAAAGCTGAAGAAGTTGTTCTGATACCAAGCCGTGTAAGGGGAATGCAGGACCATCTGGCGCGCGCCGATCCGATCCGCGGCCTCGAGAGCTTTGAGGAACCGCGCAGTAATGATCGGGCGCAGTTCCGAGTCTTTGTTGTCGATATCCAGACCTTCAAAGGGCCCATGAATGCCAAGGCGTCCAGTATGCCCATCAAGCGCCGTCTTGGCGGCGGCAATGCGATCGTCGAATCCGGTGGTTAGCGCGACATGGGACATGAAATCCTGTAGTTCGATATCGCGGGCGGCATCAAACAGCCAATCGCGGTGGTCTGCAATCTCAGATGTTTTCAGGCAGGCGCCTATTTTGAGCGGGGTCATGTCTGTGGGTCCTTGGGTCGGGAATAAACATATAGGTAGCGATGGCACAGCAAAGACACAGGGCCATGACAGCAAAAGACCACCAGCCGCCGTAGGTTTGTGTGGTCCATGCAAAAGCAAAAGGGGCGGAGGCGTTGATCCCCATTTGCACGAAGGAGATCCACCCCAGTCGTGCACCGTAACCTTTGGTACCGAATAGCGCCAAAGGCAGGGTACCGCGCGCGATGGTTTTGATCCCGTCGCCCATTCCGTAAAGTGCGGCCGCAAGCAGTAGTCCAGTTAACGTAAATCCGAAGATCAACAGGACGACAAAGCCAGAAAACATCAGGCCGAGGCTAAGCGCATAGGTCACCAATGGGTACATGCTGCGACTGACCAACATCTCAAAAAACCGGCCCACGGTTTTGAACGGGCCGATGACGGCACCGGCGAAGGCTGCCATGGCTGCCGTATGGCCCAAGTCCTGAACATTGGTCACCCAAAGTGTCATAACAGCGCCCATCAGGTAGCCTGAAAAAACGAAAGAAACGACCATCCACAACATTGCCTGCTTGCGCAGGTGCCCGGTCAGTTCGGGCCAGTCCGGCGCATTGTCAGGTTTGGGTGCATCGGCCTCGCGTTCAGGCCCGCGCAAGACAAAGAAGTGGATCGGTGTGCATATCAGCAAGGCACTGAAGCCGAGGATCACCCATGTTGTTTCCCAACCGTACCAATTAAACAGCGCGAGAGTCAGCGGCCAGAAAATAGTCGAGGCGACCCCGCCAAACAGCGTGATGACAGAAATCGAGCGTTGCGGCGGAACGCCTAGATCCAGTCGCGCCACACTGGCAAAGGCTACATTATACAGCACGAACATGCCCGCGCCTTCGGCCACCAGGATCAGCACAAATAACCCGATCCGCCCTTCAATTTGGCTCATCGCCATCAGCGCAAGGCTGGCCACGATCGAGCCCAGTGTCATCACCCAGCGACCGCCACAGTGGTCCACCAGTTTTCCGGCAATGGGTGAGACCAGGCCGCCAAAGAAAAGGCCCAGCGACAGAATACCGAATACCTCTGACAGGGTCAGTCCAAGATCCCTTGCCATTTCTGGTAAGAGCACCGCATAGGCGTACATCAACGTCCCGTACCCCATGATCTGGGTTACGCCGAGTCCAATGGCAGGAATATAATCGCGGTTCGGTCTTGGCAGGTTCATCCAGCCGGTATACCGCGATAGGCGCAACGGCCCGCAACCCATGTCCCCTGAATGGCTGGGACAGAGCCGTCGGGCCAATCCACCAGAACAAGGTCTGCGCGCTTACCAACAGTGATGTCGCCCCGGTCGGGCAAACCCATTGCGCGTGCGGGGCCAGATGAGACGAGCGACCAAAGCGCAAGGCGATCCGCGCGGCGCTCTGCGTCAAGCTTGGCAATTGCGGCCAGCATGGCGGGGTAGAAATAATCCGAAGCTAGCGCATCGCACAGACCGGCCTCCACCATGTCACCCGCACCAAGCGAGCCTATATGGCTCCCTCCACGGGCGGCATTCGGCGCGCCAAAGACTATCGGATCACCACCTTTGCGGGCCGCTTCTGCTGCCTCCATCACCATCGGAAATTCCGCCACTCCTGCGCCAAGCTCGCGGAAATAGGCGCGGGTTTCCGCCCGTGTATCATCGTGGCTTAGCATGGGCGCTCCTGCTGTACGGGCCATCTGTGCAACCGATGCGATCGCGTCGGGCACCTCGCTGCGCCGATCCCAGACGTGGCCCAGGAGCGCGATATAGTCTTCCTCGCTCAGCCCTGCGCGATGGGCTTTGGAAGCGGTGCGCTTTTTCATTCGCGCGTCGTCTAAAGAGGCGATTGAAAAATCCGGGGACAGCTCAAAAGCGCGGTCCTGAATTGGGACGTCATAGGCCCTCATGGTCATGGACGTGTGGTCATTGAATGCCACGGAAGGCAATAGTGGCCCCGCAAGCGCCCATTCGATCACGTCCAAAGCCTCGAACGCGAAGGTTTCCCACCGAAGCTGCACCCGGTTTTCCACGGTCAGCCGCGCGGCCAGATCGCGCATGGCTTGCATGAGTTCGCGGCCGCGTGCCACATCGCGCAACCCCGGCTCCCATCCCAGCGTTATGGCGTGATAAGCGGTGGCAATCCCGTTGGTTGCAAGTTGACGGTCAGTGTCGATGAGCGCCGTTTCGGTTGGGAAGAAAACCCCTGGACGGGGCATCAGCTGGCGTTCGAACGCATCGCCATGTACGTCGATCAGGGCAGGGGCCAATATCAATCCACGTGCGTCGATCACCTCGCCTTGCGCGCGGCCACCTAATTCGACGATCTTGCCATTGCTAATGGCAACAGTCGTCTCAGTGATCTCGCCGGGCAGGTAGACTTGTGCGCCTTCAAAGGTAATCATTCAAAGTCTTTCCATTGTCAGATGCCAGTGGAAAGACCCCGGCTTTTCGTGTTCACGGTCGTCAAGCTTCAGGCATTCAAAGCCCGAAAACAGGGCCAACAGATCTGCCGCCGCGCAAAAGTAATGCGGGTGCATTTTGTCCGTACCGGGCGCATCAAAAACCCATGCGTTGCGGCTGATTTCACGACCTGCGTATTTTGCCTGCTCATGCGGCAGGCGACGTTTGGACAACATAGTCCCCATAAAACTGCCGCCGGGCTTCAGCACGCGACGAATTTCGGCAATTGTGCGCAGCAGGATATCTTCGTCGCCATGGTAGATCACGTTCCAGCTGAGCACGTGGTCAAAGGCGTGATCCTTGAACGGCAGCGCATCCATGCGGGCCAGAACTGTTTCTACGCCACCGGCCTTTTCAATCTCTGCCAACCCGTCGGGCGCGGCATCCAACGCGATCATGTCAAAGCCCTGGGATGCCAGCCAAAGTGCGTGACGCCCCACGCCCGCCCCCAGATCAAGAATGCGTGCGCCTTGTGCCAGACCAGCCGCCCATTCTTGCACGTCCTTCTCTGGCGTCAGCCACTTGCTATCTTCTTCGATGGATTTCCATTGGTCATTCCAATGCTGGTCAGCTGTATCCGATTTCACCGTTGTTCTCCAATAATTTTAGTGCGGGCCCAGCCGCTGACGAGCTCGATCCCGATCACAACAACTGCGATCATCAAGATCACGGTCATCGCTGTGGGGTAATCGAAAAGGTCAAAACCAACTTTAAGCTCGATCCCAATCCCACCCGCACCGACAAGGCCAAGGATAGTCGACGACCGGACGGCTTTCTCCAAGGCAAAGAGAGAGGTGGAAATAAAAGCGGGCAGGCTGCCGGGAATCGTGGCACAGGCCACAACATCGAGTTTTCGCGCGCCAGTGGCTGTTAGGCTCTCGGCGGGGCCTTTGTCGGTTGCTTCCATGTCGTCGGCGAAAAAGCGTCCGCAAAAGCCGATTGTGTCGATCACGATGGCCAGCATGCCGGCAAAGGGACCAAGGCCCACGGCCACAACGAAAACCAGTGCCCAGGCGATGTCCGGCACAGCACGGATGAAACTCAGCCCGGTGCGCACAATTTGGTTCACCCATGGGCCGGCGATCAGCCCCTTTGCCGCCAAGAGGGCGACAGGAACAGATATGATTACCCCGATCACAGCACCGGCAACAGCGATTTGCAGTGTCTCGACCATTTTCCAGCCCAGCCGCGTGAGGACTTGTGGGTCAAGGTTCGGCGGGAAGGCCCGCGCGGCGAAATCGGCAAAGCGGGGTGGGGAGCTGGCTACTTTTTCAAGCGAGAAGCCGGCACCGGCGAGGCACCAGAAGATAATAACAAGTCCAAGCGCATAGCCCAAAAAACTGATGGCAGAGGGCCGCTCAAACCGCGCCAGTTCAAATCGCGAGGGGGTGGTATCAGTCATAAAGACCTCTCAGATCGGCGGAACTCAGCGAGGCTGCTGTCGCATCAAGCTGAATGCGCCCCTGCGCAAGGCCAAGCACGCGGTCGCCGTATTTCAATGCATGTTCAACGTTGTGCGAGGTAAAGACGACCGTCACATTCTCGTCGCGGACAAGCCGGAAGAACAGCTCCATCACGTCTTCGCCTGCACTTGGATCAAGTGACGCGCAAGGTTCATCCGCAAAGAGAACCTTGGGCGCGCCGACGATGGCGCGGGCAATGGCCACGCGTTGCGACTGCCCGCCCGATAGCCGATCCGCGCGCCGGTGCGCGAAATCAGCAAGGCCCACGCGTTCCAACGCCTGCATGGCAGTTTCCCGAGAAGACTGGGGGGCTAGCGGATGGCTCCAATGGCGTATGCCGGGATGCTTGCCTAGAAGACCGTGCAAGACATTTGAAAGCACAGACAGTCGGGGCACCAGATTGTGCTTCTGAGAGACCAACCCGACCTGCGCGCGAATGTTGCGCATCTGGCGCCTGGTTGCTTCATCTGTCTGCTGTCCCAGCAAATGCACGCTGCCACCTGAGGTTGGGATTAACCCCATCAGGCAGCGCAGCAGGGTCGATTTCCCAGTGCCGTTGGCACCAACAAGTGCTGTCGCCTCTCCGCGGGCGAGGCGGAAACTCACGTCGGAAAAGATCGGCGTCGCCCCAAAGGTTTTGGAAACGGCGCGGGCTTCAATTTCAACGGGCGAAACCGGGGCGAAGGCCGCCCCGGTTTGCTCAGTCAGCACATCCGGGGCCACCGGACGTCTCAGTAGAAGATCAGTCACCGATGAAATCGTCGAACTGAGGGTATCCCGCATTCGAATACATCGAGCGGACGTAGTCATATGCGCTGTCTTCAATCGCAACGAGGTCCATGCCGACATATTTGTCGTTTTCTTCGTGGGCCGTGATGCCTGCGATGACCTGCGCCTTGTTCCCAAGGACCGCGTCTCGCAGTGCTTCGGCAGCCTTGGTTGGCACATGTGCACCCACCATGATCATGTCATTGGGCAGGTCGCCCGAGCGCGCAATCATCTTGTAAAAACCGTAAGGCAGCTCCGTTTGGCCATTGCGGACGCCGATGAAAGTGCCTGCATTCATGCCAAGCGCGTCGATATCGCCGTTGTTCAACGCCTCAAAGGCGATGTTGCGCGAGGTGTGGATTTTCTCAATGTCATTAACCGGATCGACGCCGTAGTCTGCGAGTACCTGCATCGGGCAAAGCATGTTTGAAGTCGAACCGATATCGCCAAATGCGACTGATTTGCCTACCAGATCAGCAGGTACGTTGATGCCGCTGTCAGCACGCACGATAATGGCACAGTGATAATCGGGGCGACCGAGGCCGATCAGCGGCGTGGCATTGGTCAGCTTGTTGAAAACCACATATTCTGCAGGTCCAGAGACTACAAAATCCACGGTCTCACCGCGCAGCGCCTCGGCTGCAGCCGTGCGCGAGTTTACGGCAAAGAATTCGAATGTGTCGCCGGTGGCCACTTCAAGCGCCTCCTTGAAGGGACCCCATTCCAGTTGCAGGCGTTCCATGCCTTCGACATCTGTGACGGCAAGTTTCCAGATTTCTGCTGTCGCTGCAAAGGCAGACACAGCAGCAAGGCTTACACCCAGCAAAAGAGATTTCAGTTTCATAGCACCCTCTAGGGGCTCTGTTGCACAAATCGGCTGAGGGTCGAGGTTCCCCTTCCCCCGGACAGACTCATCCCACGGCTTCAGTGACGGGTATGCCGAGTGCGGTGAAGCCGTTCAGGACGACCACACGGATCTGAAACTCGGCAACCTGACGGTCGAAGTCCCTGGCAGTCAGGCGTTGGCCCAGCAGCTTCACACAATGCATCTTCGTTTCGACGCGGCTCCGGCGGTGATAGCCGCTCCATCGTCGCCAGATGTTTCGCCCGAAGCGACGTGACGCGCGCAGGGCTTCGTTGCGCGCGATTGCTCCGGGAGTGTCGGGCTTCCATGGCCTGGCATTTTTGCGTGGCGGTATGACTGCGGCGGCACCTCGGGCGGCGATGGCATCGTGGCACTTGCGGGTGTCAAAGGCACCATCAGCGGTGACGCTTGCAACCTCGTGATCTGGCGGGATCTGGTCCAGAAGCTCTGGCAGCATGGGCGCGTCACCGACATCACTGGTGGTGAACTCGGCCGCGCGTATTTCCAGCGTTTGCTCGTCAATTCCGATGTGGATCTTGCGCCAGACCCGGCGCTTGGTGCCACCATGCTTGCGGGCGTTCCACTCCCCTTCGCCCTCGACCTTGATGCCGGTGCTGTCGATCAGCAGGTGCAACGGGCCGCCGGATCCACGGTAGGGAATATTGATCTTCAGGGACTTCTGGCGCCGCGACAGCGTGCTGAAGTTGGGCACGGTCCAGTCCAGGCCGGTCAGGCGCAGCAGGCTCTCAACGAAGCCCGTCGTCTGCCTGAGCGCCATGCCAAACAGCACCTTCATCGTCAGGCAGGTCTGTATGGCTGCGTCACTATAGTCAGGCTGTCGGCCACGTTTGCCTGTTGGCCTGGCCTCCCAGGTCATCTCGGGATCGAACCAGATCGTCAGCGAGCCACGACGCTTCAGAGCTTCGTTATAGGCGGGCCAATTCCTGGTCTTGTAGGCGGGGGGGCTGGGTCGGCTCATGCGCCCCCAGCTACCACGCTGGATTCACAAGATGAATCCCTCACGCGATTTGTGCAACAGAGCCCCCTCTAGGTTTATTCATTCGGATGAATAGTGGGACTGCGTATCAATGGCGCTACAGTTTCATGAAACCTTTGTGACGTATGCGGCCGAGACGGCGCGGATGGGAAGTACTAAGTTTATTTACCATAAACTTCATTACCAGAATTCTAGCCCGTTTTTGGGCACATTCAGTTGCGGGTTGGAAACTTTACCTCACCCTATTGCGCCGTTTTTGCAGAGCCGTAACGCTTGCATCAAAGTCCAGCCTTCCTGCCTTGGCTCGACGGATCAGTTCGCGCATCAAACCGCCCGGATTGCGCACTGGATATCTCGGGTGATCTCGTTGCGCATCAACCAATAGGAGGCAGAAAGCCAACCCGTGGTCGCCCAAGGTGCTCTGGCCCTCGTACCAAACTGAAGCATGGATATCGAGCATCGGCAGCAACGCCCAGGCCGCCTCGATGATGTCGCGCTCTTTGAGAGGTCGGTTCTGATCTCGGCTCGCGTCAAGCATCATGCGTAGGCCGTCGCCGGCAATGCGATATAGATTCTCTGGCGTCAGAGCGGGTGGCGCGGGGCAGGGAATTGATGATGGCGATTCAGTCTGTGCGATTTCCGCGTGTCTTCCATAGTTATCCACAGCGGGCGGCGTCTTTACAGTTTGAGTTTCTTCTCTGGTGTTTTGTGTAAAGGGCCGGAAGTTTTCCGCTGGTTGGTCGGAAGAAAGCCCATGTTTTTCAAGCCAGTCATCAAGGTTGTTGCACAGATCGGAACTGGCCTTCAAATGGGCGTTGAGCCGCTCCAGACCGAGACGGCTTAAAGCATCGCTGCGTGGCCATTTATCGAAACTGGCGAGAATCTTGACGATCTCAGGATCTTTGATAGCCGAGAAGGGCAGGGCGGCGATGCACCGTTTCATGTGACGCAAACGAAGGGACCGAAGATCCTTCAAAGCGCGCAAATGCCTCCGTTCCGCACGGAGCCGATCGCGAAGGGCTATGAACTCTTCCAGTCGCGCGATCAGCGGAGTCAGTATCAAGCCTAGGCCAGCGCGACCATAGCGGGCCCCATTCGCCGCGACACGTTTCACGATCAGCCCAAGCTTGGCCAGCGCGGCCTCATCCGTTCGCAACTGGCGTGACGTCTTGCCAAGTTCGACCGCTGCGAGGTCTTGCGCGCCAAAAAACACCGGTTCACGCTGGGGTGAGGTCCAGTCGGATGCGCGGGTGCGCCCGATGATGTAGTTCAGAACTGCGAGGCGTGCCGGGCGCAAGCCTATATGCGGGGCAATCTCTGAAATTAGCGCCATTACAGCACCTTTGGTCCAGCCTTCCGGCAGGATGGGATAGGTTTGGAGCTCGTTCATTGTCTAGTCCTTGTGAATTGGGACAAGGCTGCAACAGGGCATCCGTGTCCCATCTCGGGACACGTTTTTTCATTGCCTTGACTGTCGGGACTGCTAAAACGAGATCACAGTTTGATTTGACCTGTCGGAACGCCAATTCCGTTGTTCTTTGAGCCCCTCGCTTGGTTGCCGCCTTGCGGGGGTTTCTTCTTTAACTATCGTTACCCTGTGATTGATTGAGATCAGTAGTTGACCTGTTCGAAGCCATAGGTGCCTTCATAGTCTTCCCAATCCACGAACACGGCGCGGACCCAGATTGATGGGCAATTCTGACCGTACCCTTCTGTCCCGCGGAATGCCGGAGGAAGCGCGCTTACGGAGCTGTTCTTCCACCGAAACTGACCGTGTCGGTCATACGTGCCACGCCGCACGGAAGCATATCTGTTGCAATCGTCGCGGCCATTATTCTGCTGTGCCGTAACCTGGAAGACGTCGATGGAGCGGATGAAATCAAACGCTCGGTCGGTCACGTCAATATCGGCACCGCGACCGACAGCTTGGGCGAGCTGGAGCGTTTCTCGCTCTCGGGGCAGGGAGAGTGCTGGACCAGGATTGAACCCCGCCAACCTGTAAAGGCGCTCAATCGGGTCCGGCGCTTCGAAATTAGCACGCATCGGACAACGCCAGATCTGCAGCGGTGGTTCGACCGGCCAGGGTGTGATCCGGCGGATGAACTCCGCGCGCGCCCGGGCACATGGGACCGAAGGCGGCCAACCGCCCGCGAGGCACAGGAGGATCGCACAATCGATCTGGTAGCCTTGTGCGGCGGCAGGTTTGGCAGCAAGCGGTGTAAACCCGATCGCGATGATCGCGGCAGTTGACACAAGCCGCCTCATGACAGATCGCCGCCGCTAACCCGCTGGCATATAAGCATACTTATGTTAATTGCGTCATAATTGCTGACATATTTTGCGCGTCGTTTCATTGGAACATCTCCTGGTAAGCGTCAAGCACAAGACGAACTTCGGCCTGCGCGGAAGCTGATGCTGCGGCGAGGCAATTCAGATAGGTTTGTGCCTCATCGAAGTAGGTGTTGAATTCGGCTCTGATGTCGTCGCCGTACTCGTTCAGGAGCGCAGGCGAGGCCGCCAGCTCCGGCCGCAACGGCAACACGCAGTCCATCGCCAGCGTCTCGGCGTTTGCTGGGATCGTTAGGGCGATGAATGTGCTACATGCCAGCAACCGCGACATCTGGTGGTCTCCCGACAATCTGGGGGCGAATCGTGTGCCGGACCTACCACCGAAAAAATATCGCAATCAATCAAAAGATATCTATTGACCATCTAAAGTGTTTTCCGCTACGTCGCCGCATATCTTGTGACATGCACTGTTTGAAGCGGTGCAAAAGCAGGTTACTTCCGTAGGAACTTCTTTCCTTCGGAGGCAAAATGGCAGGAACAAAATACCCCGTGATCCTAACATCGCACATGCAAGAGGCGATCGAGGGTGGGGCATGGATCGAGGTGGAATGCGTTGAGGCCCCGGAAAAGGGCGGCAATACGCATAGGGGTGGCTGGACGGTTTTCGTCTGCTCCAATGACGGTCAAGGCGGTGTGCACCGGTCGGTCTATGTGACCAACCGGGATCTGAAACCACGCGTCTTCAAGACCGCAGCAGGGCTTATGAGCTTCTGCCTGGAGCTCGACGCAAAGGTATTCAGCTGCCCTCTCCGAGAAGGTGAGAGAGGCACGTGGGAGTTTGAGACGACAAGGTATCCTACCAGCGGCTAGCCTCGTTCTCTGGGGGCTTTCAGGCCCTTCCACTCATGCACAATCCGTTATCGATCTCGATGCTCCAGACCGTGTTGGTCGACTGACCAGTAGCGTTCTCGACTTTGCAAGACCCCAACCCGAGCAAAGCGACGTTGTCGCACGCTCTGAGGTCGTCCCTCTTAATTCACCACGCCGTTCTCCGCCGCGGGTCCCATCGGGCCGCACTGCGATCGAGACTATGATCCTTGATGTGGGGTCGGTCTACGCTGACCACCCGGCCCTGCGCAGGGCCGGGATGTCCACTCGCGACTGGCTCGCATTCTTTCGCGCCAACATCGCCATAGAAAGCGCATTTGATCCAAGCGCGCGATCGCATGTTGGCGCAATCGGGCTTGGGCAGTTGATGCCGGACACTGCACGCGTGCTTGGCGTCGATCCGCATGATCCTGAGCAAAACCTGCATGGATCCGCCCGCTACTTGCTGACACAACTTGATCGTTTCGGCACGCCGCAGCTTGCGCTCGCGGCCTACAACGCCGGCCCCGAAGCCGTGGCGCGCCATGGCGGGATTCCCCCCTACCGCGAAACACAAGGCCATGTCCGCAAGGTCATGGCCGTCTATGCCCAATCCATCGGAGACCAGATATGAAACCAATTGACTATACCCGGGCGGCATTGGCCGCGTTGCTGATGTTGGCCGCAGCCCCGGCGCTCGCACAGGACCTTAGCCCGGTCTCTGACATGATCGACAACATTATCGACGCGGTGACGGGTCCGATCGGTCGTGGCCTCGGCGTGCTCGCGCTCGTGGGATCCGGTGTCATGATGTTTTTCGGGCGCCTCAACTGGCCGATCTTCGTGGCCGTTTTTGTCGGCGTGGTGCTGATCTTTTCGGCCGAGACCATCATCGACGGCTTTGCGGCTCCCTGATCTGACCAACCGCAGAGACCTCCATGCGTAACACACCACTCTTTCTGGGGCTGACCAAGCCGCCACGGATATTCGGTCTCCCGATCGGATATTTCGTGGCGCTGGTCTTCGCATCCGTTATCCCTTTCATTCTGGTTGACGACATGCGGTTCCTGCTGGTGTTCCTCGCGGGCTACCCACTGCTTTGGCTGGTCGCAGACCGCAATCCACATCTGTTTCAGATTTTGAACGTGGTGATGTCGCGCACACCGCGAACGAGTGTGCGATCCTGTGATGGGGGCGATCTCTATGTCGCGTGAGTTTCGGGGGTTGATTGCCAGCAGCGCTGTTCGGGATGCACTTGGGGACAAGGTTTTGAAAACCGAGCGCCTTGGGCGGCACCTACCTTACATCGCTGCAGTGCGAGACAATGTCATCCTGACGCGGCAGGGTGATCTGATGGCGTCGGTCACGCTTGGCGGGATCGACAGCTTCACCAGCGATGACGCCCGGATCGATGAGATCAGTGAAGGCTTTGCCCGGATCGTCAGTCAGTTGGGCGAGCGTTTCGGTTTCCACATCAACAAGGTATCACGCCCGGATGTCGCGGACCTTGCTGCACCTGACGGTGTGCCTTTTGCAAATGCGGTAGACGCGGCGTGGCAGAGAAGCCTGCGAGCACGTGACCTGAAAGCCCGCACCTTGATGCTGACAGTATTGATGCGTCCGTCAATGCCGCAGGCATTCTCGAAGGTTCTGGGCGCCCTTGGCGGCGGTCGCGATTTCCAGAAAGACATCGATACGAGAATTGCTGCCCTGGAAGAGGCCATGACCCTGCTCATGGCGATGTATTCCGACGCAGGTGTAGCGCGCCTGACAGTCTCGAGCGGGGACTGGCTTGCAATGTTGGCCGCGGTTCACGGACAGAGCTATGGCAAGATCATCGCGGCCCCCGGGCAACTGTTGGCTGACACGATGAGCAATTTCGATGTCAGCTTTCATGGCAAAACCATGCGGCTGGAATGCGGCGACAGCACAAGATACGGCGCGATTTTTGGGATGAAGTCCTATCCCAGTCGCACCTGGCCAACCATGCTTGACGCGCTGGAACTGCCCTATGACATCACGATCACCAACTCTTTTACGCCGCGGCGCGCCAATGAGATGATTGAGCGCATTCAACGCACCTTTCGCCAGCGGGGTGCTTCTGAGGATGCTGGTGTCAGCCTGACAGAGCAATTGATCGAAGCCGCCGACGCCGTGGCATCCGGCCGGTCGACCTTTGGGACACATCACGCCTCCGTGCAGGTCTTCTGTGACAGCGCCGAGGAACTGGAACAGGCAGCTTCCGAGATCTGGCGCGCGGGGCAAGAGACCGGTGCCGTTCTGGTAAGGGAATCCTGGGCCGCAAAGGCGCTCTATTTTGCGCAAGCGCCCGGAAACTGGGCCTACCGGATCCGTGACGGGATCGTTTCGTCGCACAATTTCGCGGAACTGGCGGCGTTTCACAAGACAAGGCCGGGACGCGGACCTGAGGCTAGCCCATGGGGCGCGACGATCACGGCCTTCCCGACCGTGACCTCCAGCCTCTACCGGTTCAACTTTCACGAAGCGGGGCGCCGGACCGATGAGCCAAGCGTCGGGCACACGCTTGTTCTGGGTCGCACCGGGTCCGGCAAGACACTCGGCACGGCTTTTCTCATGGCGCAGGCCCGCAGAGTAGGCGCGCGGGTTATCGTTTTCGACAAGGATCAGGGGTTGGAGATGGCGATCCGCGCTTTGGGTGGCAGCTACAGCGAAATCAAGGTGGGCCAGCCCACCGGCTTTAATCCGATGACCACGGAGACCGATGCGCGGGGGGCCGCCTGGCTGACAGATTGGCTCGGCGACATTCTGGCCCGTCACCGTCCACTCGAAACGGTCCAGACTGTCGCGCTGAATGAGGCGGTTCGTCAGATCGCCGCCGCGGAGCCAGGCCTTAGAACCTTCGACGGTTTGGCAAGTCTCGTGGCTTCTACCGATGATGATGGCGACCTGGTGTCCCGCGTGCGGGAATGGACAGAAGTCGGCCGGTACGGTTGGCTTTTCTCAAGGCCCACTGCCCAGTCGATCGCCATTGGCGAGGATGTCCTTGGTCTCGACATGACCGAACTTCTGGACCAGGACGCAGAACGCTCCGCCCTGCTCGCCTATCTCTTCCGCCGTATCGAGCGCGTGATCGAGGATCGCAGACCAACGATCATTGTGATCGACGAGGCCTGGAAGATGTTGGCTGACGATATCTTCGTCAAGCGCCTCCATGACTGGCTGGTTACCATGCGCAAGCGCAACTGCGTGGTGATGATGTTGACCCAAACACCGGGCCATCTGGACCAAAGTTCGGTCGGCCAGATCATCGCGGAAAGTGTGGCAACCCAGATCCTGTTTCCGAATCCACGGGCAAATCCGGAGGATTACAGCATCCTGCGCCTGAATGCGCGCGAGGCGGATTTTCTGTCCAGCCCGACAGCCGGGTTGCGGCTGGCATTGATCCGTTCCGGAGCCGACAGCGTGTTCGTCAATACCGATCTCGCAGGCTTGGGCGGCCTGGTTACTGTTCTTGGTGGCGGTAAGACCGGCGAGGAAAAGGCGCCTGCCGATTGGCGCAAGAAAGAAGAATTCTGGAAGGACATGATGTGAAAGCACGATTTTTTCTGTTGGTCGCCATGGCGGCCCTGAGCGCTTGCGAAGGTGCATCAACAGGCGTGCGATCGCCCTGTTTTGAGCGGCCCGTTATGGCGTTCTCGGCCCCTGCTCCCGACCTTGTTTCACGGAATGCGCATTGTGATTTCCAGAGCTTCTAGAATGGCGGTTCCGTTGGCCTTGGGTCTCGGCTCGCTTGCCTCCGCGCAGGGCGTGCCAGTGATCGATGGCTCCAACCTTGCCCGCGCTGTGTCTCGCATCGAAGAGCTTGCACGCGACGCCTTGCGGCAGGGCCAGAAGCGCGACGCCCGCCAGGAACAAGCGGATATCTATCAAGAGCAGCTTGAAGCCTATGAGCGTTTCCTTGCGGAGACCACCGGTGTCACCGACCTGAGTGGGTTCGAGGCTGGTGGGCCCGGCTGGGCGAGCGCTGCAGAGACTTACCCAGCACAGGAAGATCATCCTGATGCCGATCGCCTCTTCGGTGAGCCAAGCGACGTGGAGCGCATGATCATCACAGTGGCGCGGCGCTATGAGGGTCATCCCGGTGTTGCGGCCGCCGGTCTGACGCCACTGACGTGGCGTATCCTGTTTCAGTCACTGATCAAGCAGGAAAGTCGTTTCAACAATGCAGCCGTCTCCCACGTGGGTGCGCGCGGTTTTTGCCAGCTGATGCCGGGCACAGCATCGGATCTCGGTGTGAACCCATATGATCCTTGGGAAAACCTGGACGGTGGCGCACGCTACATTCTCACGCAACTGAACCGCTTCGGTCGGATCGATCACGCTCTGGCGGCCTATAATGCAGGCCCCGGTCGTGTTCTCGAGTATGGTGGTTTGCCTCCTTTCGAAGAAACCCAGACCTATGTCCGGCGCATCAACGGCTATTACAACGACTATCTTGGCACCATCACCGGCGTCGACATGACGGGGTCTCTGGCGGGCTTCGATGGCGCCTCGGCCGCCTGGGGCAACTGGGCGGATGCCTCGGTCGGCTATGGCGCCTACATGGGCACCCAGATCGATCAGGCCATGACGAGGATCGCGGCGCTTTTGCGTGAAGATCCGCCCGATAACGCAAAAGAGGCGCTGGACCGCTCCACCTATATGCTTGCTGAACGGGCGCGGCTTATGGCGCTGACGCTGCGTCTGCGCGCGGCCCACGTGAAAGTCGAAGCGGCACAAGGTTTGACCGAGGCCGCCGATCACTTAGAGCAATCCACTTTCTGGAGGTATTCCGATGAGGGCTGACACCCGCATTGCCGCAATTATTGTCGCGGGCACGCTCATGGCGGCACACCCGCCCCCAGCCTTCGCTCAGGGCGTGCCAGTGATCGATGGATCGAACCTCGCGCAGAATATCGAGCAGCTGCAGGCTGCGCTGCGCGATGCGGAAAACCAGCTCCAGCAAATCGAGGAATTGCGCACCCAGATCGAGCGCCTCACTGATATTCAGGGCCTTCTTGATGACGTCCTGGGTTCAATTACCGGCCTGAATGAAATCGCAGCCCTTTACAACGATGTGGAGGACCTGCGCGCTCGCGCCCGGAAGATCACCGATCTATCGGGTTTCATGGACAACCTGTCGCTCGGGGATTTTGACAGCCTGCTGGACGATCTGCTCGATGGCGACGTCACCATGGGAGAGCGCCGCGCCGCTGATGCCATGCGCGAGACGATGGCCAGTGCGGGGTTCACCTCGGAAAAACTCACCGAGCTGAACGACGCCGGGAACCCGCAAGGCGCGGCCATTGCCGATCTGGCGGCTGCCAATGCCATGGTCATCGGGCAAGCACAGATTTCCTACGAGGAAGCCGCCCAGAGCATCGAGCGTATCGATGGGCTGGTGGAAGCGATTGGCGATCAGGAAACGCTCAAGGAATCGATCGATCTCAACACGCGTATGGCCGCGGAGACGAATTTCATGTTGGGCCAAATGTGGCGCCTGAATGCCGCCCAAGGCTTGGCGCAAGGTCAAAATGGCATCGATTTCGCGGCCGAGCAGGCCCGCACACGCTCCTTCTTTGATTTTTCCGGCGCTGAGGACTGACCCTTGTATAAATCATTCAAAGCAATTGCAGTTTTCATCACCCTAGCAGGCAGTGCCTGGGCGGAAGACTTGCAAAACCTGCCAGACGATACGTTGCTCGGGGAGGTCGTCACTGCCACCGAAAACGGGGAGGAAGAACGCCTCCTCGACCTGATGCGCGAGGTACAGGCAAGGGGGCTTTTGATGTTCCCGAAGCCGCAAACCTGCACCTTCAGCTATCCGGACACCAAGTTTTTCCGAAACGAGATTTTCCGTGGAGCGGTTCGATGGGGCTTCAGCACCGACCTGAGAGAGCTTGCAATGTCTCAGGGCTTCTGCGGCTGCATCTATGAGCTTGGATCGCTCGATGCGTTTACGCAGGAACGGATTGGCAAAGCGGCGCAGGATGCAACTACCAGCGATTTCAGCGTCTTTCGCAAATACCGTCGTAGCGATTGGTCAGATGTAAACGAGCGCTATCAGAACTTCCAATTGGAGCGGTGTGGTAGTTAAGGATGGCCATAATCGCTGAGGTTCTGGCATTGGTAGATGCCACTGTCGCGGGCGTGGCAGCTGACACGTATGCTGATACGGTTGCCGCAGTACGCCCGGTTGTACAGACCGCATCTGTGTTGGTGGTCGTTCTTGTAGGCGCAAATGTGGGTCTGCAAGCCGTGCCGCTCTCGGTTTCCACAATCGTGTCGGTAGGGCTGCGCATTGTGCTGGTCAATGTGTTTTTGATCTACGCAAACCTTTCTGTTCCGTACGAAGCGCTGACAAATGCTCCTGCCGAACTTGGTGCAGGTATTCTCAACTCCCTCTCAGGTGGTGATGTCACAAACCTTTATGACGGCATAGACGATCTCTACTCCCAAGCCCTGAATGTCGGACAGGCGATCAGCCAGAATGGCGGCTGGCTGGCCGGTGCCATGACCAGCGTGGTCATGTTTCTTGTGGCCGCCGCCATGGCGACGATCACCATCATCGTTCTGTCGGCTGCCAAGATCATGTTGGCGGTATTGATCGCCATTGCACCAGTGGCCGTGGCCTGCACATTGTTCAAACAATCAGCGCCGCTGTTCGAGGCTTGGGTCAAACTCGCCATCGGTTTTTCCTTTGTGCCGCTTTTCGTGGCTGCCATGGCTGGCTTCACCATAGCGACGGGTGAAGCCGTCGCACCTGATAGCCTGGACAGCGTCGAAACACTCGGGGACGCGATCTCGTTCGTCGTGGTGATGATGATCGGCGCCGGCCTGATGTTGCTCGTGCCAACTTTCGCGCAAGGGCTCGCCGCCACGAACATCGGCCTCGCCTCGATCGGTGCAAATGCCGCGCGGATGCCCGGGAACGCGTGGCGCAATACCGGTGCCGCGATCCGGGGTGGCGATGACATGCGACGGGGCTTCAACGCAGGACTTCAGGGACAAGGCGTCTCCGACCGATCGTCCAGCGCGGCCCGTGCAGGGAGCTATGCGGGCGGTGCAGTCAAGCTGGCCGGAAAGATGAAGAAGGGATAGTCATGAGTGATTTCGATATCGATTTGGTGATGGGTCCGCGCCGGGCAGCGCGCGCCGCATGGATCGTTGCGGGCTGTTCCTGCGCCGTATCCGTGCTGTTGGCCTTGACCATTACGGTTATGTTGCCCCTGCGCGAAACCGAAGTGTTTACGGTCCTCGTCGATAGCACGTCAGGTGCAGCAGAGCGCATCTACCAGGTTCAGCCGACCGGTATCACCGATGAGGAAGCGATCAAGGAATCCCTGCTTGTCAGCTATATCAGCGACCGTGAAAGCTATTTCAGGAATGGTATTCAAGAACGGCTCGAAAGTGTCCAGCGGCGCTCCAGCGGGCCAGCCCGCGCCTCGCTGATAGAACTCTGGACCACGGGGTCCGAGAATTATCCACCGCGCAGCTACGGCGCGAATGCGCAGGTCGATGTCCGCGTGCGGGCGATCACCTTCCTTCAGGACGAAGTGGCCCAGATCCGGTTCGACAAGCGCCTCACCCGACCCAACCAGACACCGGTCACGCAAACATTCATCGCCACCGTAGGGTTTGAGTTTGCCCCCCGCCGCGAACGCTCCCTGACACGCGTTTGGGAAAATCCCCTTGGCTTCTCGGTGACCGCTTACCGGGTCGATGCCGAAACACTGACACGAGAATAATTCATGAAAATCTTTCTAATTGCCATCGCAACGGTCGGCGGGTTGCTCGGGACGCCCGCCTTGGCCGAGCGCGCGCCGGTCACCATGGGACAGGACGCCCGCGTTCGCCACGTGACCTTCAACCCTACGGATGTGATCCGGATCGACACCCACCTTCGGGTAAACACGTCAATCGAACTCGGTCCCGGCGAACGGATCAATCAAGTCCTGATCGGTGACTCCGCGTCCTATGAAGTGGAGGTTCTGTCGAACCGCAATACGATCTCGATCAAGCCTGTCGAGGCACGGGCCGCGACAAACCTGACGATCTTTACCAACCGCCGCGCTGTCGCCTTCTATCTGACAGAGGGACGCTCGCGGACACAGTCTTTCCGGGTCGTCGTAAACTTTCCCGACGAGCGACCCGCCGGGCGCCAGCTTGCGGCTGGAGGCCGAGATACCGGCTATCAGTTCGCGGGCAGCGGTGCGATCCGCCCGGTGCGGGTCTGGAATGATGGGCGCTCGACCTTCTTTGAATTCCGGCCCGGCGTGCGGCCCTCGATCTTCGGCTTGAACGCCCAAGGCTACGAGATCACCCAGAACAGCCAGACGCAAGGTGCGGTCGTGCGGGTCACCGGCGTGCGGGACGCCTACACGATCCGCATGGGCGACGATCATATCTGCATTACCCGTGAAACTGGTGGGTTCACGACCGAGGCTGCTGCCGTGGCCGCCCTGCGTGGACGGGAGTTCTGATCATGAGCGACGAGAAAACCGGGGAAAAGGAATACAGCTTCGCACCCAAGCGGCGCGCATCTCTCGGGCTCAGGCTTGGTTTGGGTGCATTGCTTCTGGCAGGGACCGCCATCATTGCCTACCCGCTTGTGCAAGGCAGCGGCATCACTTCTGCCGTTGAAACATCGAAAGCCGACGACTTTCAGGATCAGGTCGACGGTGACGGGTTTGGCCGCATGACAGCCGACACTGAACCGACCGAACAAAGATCGGAGCCGAGGTTCGATCCCGGACCAATCGAGGATGAACTCGCGGCGCAGCGCCAAGCCCTCGAGGAACAGAACGCCAAGCTTGCGAGCGACGTGGTCGCCCTACAAGCCCAGTTGGCAAGACTGGCCGAGGCCCCTGCCCCCGACAATTCCGCCGAGCTGGCCGAAGCGCTGCGCTCGGTCCAGGAACAGAACACGGCGCTCATCGCCCAGATGCAAAGCGAGATGGACACCCGGTTGGCAGAAGCCGATCTTGAAGCGCAAAAGCGTATCGCTGATGAGGTTGCCGCACGCGCGCGTGTTGCCGATGGCCGGATGGAGCAGTTGATGGAGCAAATGCTCGGACTGCAGCGCCAGAACGACGCCCTGCAACAGCAGATCGATGACGGTATGAGTGACGCTCTACGCGCGCAAACCGAGAGGGATCAGCTCGCCGCCGAGGAAGCCGCGCGGCGGGCTGAACTGGACCGTCGGCGTGCCGAGGCGGCGGCGCTGCGCGACACACAAATCCGGTCCGAAGGGGTGATCTTTGATGCGGGCGGACAGACGGGCAGTCCGGCATCCGACCCCGAGAGGGGGCCCGCGGTCGGAGATGCGGCGGCGCGCGCCTTCGTGTTGGACGGTGCCCAGTCCGTTCAAGTCGCGACAGCGGAGGTTATCGCCAATCCTTCCAATACGGTGCTGCAGGGCACGCTCATTCAAGCGTCACTGGAAACCGCCATCGAATCCACATTGCCCGGACAGATTACTGCCATCGTGAACTACCCGATCTGGAGTTTCGATCAGTCCCGCGTTCTCATTCCCGAAGGCTCCCGCCTCTTCGGGACCTACAATTCGAATGTCTCTTTGGGCCAGGCCCGCATTCTGGTTGGCTGGTCACGCATCGTCACACCTGAGGGGCAATCGGTTCAGCTCGCCGCATTTGGCGCGGACGATCAGGGCCGCTCGGGCGTGACGGGCTCCGTGAACTCCCGCTTTGGGCTACGCTTTGGCACAGCCGCATTGCTCTCGATCATCGGCGCAGGACCGGCAATCGCCGCATCCGAGGCCAGCTCCGAGACCGGATCAGAAATTGCCGAAGATGTTGCGGGCAGTTTTTCGCAGGCCACCAATGCGGTGATCGGCGAATATGCCACCCTGCCTCCGGTTATCTCGATCCAGCCAGGTGCTGCGATCAGTGTGATCGTCGACCGTGATCTCGAGTTCTATTGAGTGCGTTTCAGGTTCGACAAAATAATCATGTGCCGAAACACGCGTTCGACCGAAGGGAGAGGCCGCGTGTCTCAAAACAACACAAACCTGAAACGCACAGGCGGCCAGCCATGAACCCGTCGACAGAAAAAACCAGTTTTCTTTCGACCTATCTAAAACCGCTGGCTGCACCGCTCTCCGATCCCTGCGTGGTCGAAATAGCCATCAATCCCGATGGAAAGGTCTGGGTAGAAACCCGGGGGGCTGAGCATATGGTTGGCCTCGAAGGTGTGTTTTACTCCCCTGCCCAAGCTCGGGACCTTGCAACGTCCATTGCCAGCGCCACCCACGGACAGATCAGCGAGAAAAAGCCGCTCGTCTCCGGCAAGATCGAGATGAATGGCAAGCCGATCCGGGCACAGGTCGTCTATCCACCGGTCGTGGATGGCGGGCCCTCGATCACCTTGCGCCGCTATAGTGAAGACCAACTCACCTTGGGCGACATCGGTCTGCTGCACGGTGCATTGATAGACCTGGACGCCGAACGACAGGCAAAAGCCGAACGGGTGATCGCACTGACCGAGGCGGGGGATATTCGAGCCGCCATGAAACTCTGCATCGATGAGCGGTTGAACATCATGATAAGCGGCGGGACGTCCACGGGCAAAACGACTTTTGCTCGGGCGCTTCTCGCGCTGGTGACCAAGACGGAGCGTATCGTGACCATCGAGGACGCATTCGAGCTCTTTCCTCCGCAGCCCAATCGCGCGATGCTCAAGGCGGACCGTATCCCCTCAAGTGAACGCACGGCGGCCAAATTGCTGGAGACCTCTTTGCGCATGCGTCCTGACCGGATCATTCTTGGCGAATTGCGCGGCGATGAGTGCAAGACCTTCCTCGACGCGATCAACACCGGCCATTCCGGCTCTTTCACCACAATTCACGCCGATACCGCGCAGAAGGCGATCGACCGCCTTGCCCTCATGGTCATGTCGGTGGGCATCAATATGAGTTTTGAGGAGGTAAGGCGCTATGCCGCCTCCAGCATCGATGTCGTGGTGCAGCTTGGTCGGAAAGACGGAAGACGTGGGGTCGAACAGGTGTGGGTGCCTGGTATCTTAAAATCAGAAGTGACCAGCTGAGGGATGTTTGGAAGGGTGCGCATTGAGTACTTTCGGACGATAATCTATCCTGTCTTGCTACAACATAAGCGCGTTTGCGCTTGATTGCATTGATTTCGATGATTACACTCCTCTCAGGAGGATATCATGGCAAGCATTACCATCCGAAACCTTGACGATGAGGTGAAGCGCCGCCTTCGCATCCGTGCGGCCGAGCATGGTCGTTCGATGGAAGAGGAGGCGCGTGAAATCTTGCGCCACGTCGTCGGCGAAGCAAAGCCATCCCACGATCTTGCCGCGGCGATCCGTGCGCGGGTCGCGCCCCTGGGTGGCGTTGATCTCGACCTTTCGCAGCGTGAAGCCATGCGTGAACCGCCCGCATTCGACCAGGCCTGACGCATGATCATCCTCGACACGAATGTCATCTCCGAGCTGTTGCGCCCGGCCCCGGAGCCCAAGGTTGAACACTGGTTGTCGGCTCAGGACGGGCTCAACGTTTACCTGACCTCGATATCGGAGGCGGAACTGCGCTTTGGCCTCGCAATCATGGGGAACGGCAAGCGCCGCGCCGCGCTGGTTGACGCCGTGGACCGCATCCTGCGCGAAGACCTGGCCGGGCGCATTCTGCCCTTCGACAGCAACGCCGCGCAGTCCTTCGCTACCATAGCAGCGGCACGACGGTCCGCCGGGCGACCGATCGCTCAGGCCGATTGCCAGATTGCATCGATTGCCCACGCCTGCGGCGCCACCGTCGCCACGCGCAATACGCCTGACTTCGAGGGTTGCGAGATCGACCTGATCAACCCTTGGACAGCCGCATGAACGCCGTTGAAATCGAACAAGCCGTTTCCGAACTTGCCGAGCAGCCCTTCGACGCGGCCGAGTTCCCCTATGCCTTCCTCATGGCCTTCGGCAACAAGGACACGACCATCAAGCGGCTGCGTACCGGCGCGTCGAACAAGTCCGACGTCGGCGGCGTCCTGCAGACCAACAACATCCACCTTGCGACCTGCGCCCCGGGCGACATCGCGGCGACCCTGACCGCACTTCGCGACAGCCCCGCCACAACCCGCGCAAAGGCGAAGTTCATCCTTGCCACCGATGGCATCGACCTCGAGGCCGAGGATATCACCACCGGCGAGACCATCGCCTGCCGCTATACCGATTTCCCCGACCATTTCGGCTTTTTCCTGCCGCTCGCCGGTATCTCCACCGTCAAGCAAATCCGCGAAAGTGCCTTTGACATCCGCGCGACCAGCCGCCTCAACCGGCTCTATGTCGAGCTGATCAAAGACAACCCCGATTGGGGCAGCGCCGAGAAACGCCACGACATGAACCATTTCATGGCGCGGCTGATCTTCTGCTTCTTCGCCGAAGACACCGACATCTTCGTCAGCGACAACCTGTTCACCGCCACTATCGACCAGATGGCGAACCGCGATGGATCGAACACGCACGAAGTCATCGGCGAGATCTTCCGCGCGATGAACACCGCCATCCCCAAACGGGCCGAGGCCAAGCTGCCCCGCTGGGCCGACACCTTTCCCTATGTGAACGGCGGGCTCTTCTCGGGCAGCACCGATGTGCCGCGGTTTTCCAAGATCGCGCAGCGCTACCTGTCCCATATCGGCAGCCTCGACTGGACGCAGATCAACCCCGACATTTTCGGCTCCATGATCCAGGCCGTCGCGGATGAAGAGGAACGCTCGGTCCTCGGCATGCACTACACCTCGGTGCCGAACATCCTGAAGGTGCTGAACCCGCTCTTCCTCGATGATCTCCGGGCAGAGCTGGAGGCGGCGGGCGACAACGTGCGCAAGCTGGCCAATCTGCGCGCCCGCATGGCCAAGATCCGCGTGTTCGATCCCGCCTGCGGCTCGGGCAACTTCCTTGTCATCGCCTACAAGGAAATGCGCGCACTGGAGTATGAGATCAACAAGCGCCGGGGCGAGCCGCAGCGGCGCACCGACATTCCCCTGACCAACTATCGCGGGATCGAGCTGCGGGATTTCTCGGCCGAGATCGCGCGGCTGGCGCTGATCATCGCGGAATACCAATGCGACGTGACCTATCGCGGCCAGAAAGAGGCGCTGGCCGAATTCCTACCGCTGGACGCGCAGAACTGGATCACCTGCGGCAACGCCCTGCGGCTGGACTGGCTGTCGGTCTGCCCGCCCACGGGGACGGGGGTGAAGTTTCAGGCCGATGACCTGTTCATGTCGCCGCTGGACCAGGCTCAGATCGACTTCGCGAACGAAGGGGGCGAGACCTATATCTGTGGGAACCCGCCTTACAAGGGAAACGCCCGAAAGTCCGATGAACAGAAAGACGATATGAAAGCGCTACTCGATGGCCGTTTCGAAAAGTGGGGCCTTTTAGACTATGTCTGCGGATGGTTCGTGAAGGCTTTTGAATTTTCTAAGGTAACGCCCGCGAGGTTTGCGTTCGTTGCAACAAATAGTGTGGCCCAAGGTCAGCATGTCGCAAACTTCTGGCGGCCATTGTTTGATGATGGGCTCAGGTTCTTCTTCGGGATTCGTTCGTTCAAGTGGTCGAACCTCGCCGCTAATGACGCTGGTGTCACTGTGGTCGTTGTTGGCGGAGCCTTGGACAAGGGAGAAGCAGAACTATTCGATGGTGACATCAAAACAAAAACACCGAACATCAATGGTTATCTTCTTGCTCAACCTAACCATTGGGTAGCGAGCGCACGCAAACCAATTTCTGGACTGCCTCCAATGGTTAAGGGGAACTACTATGGCATGTCTGAACACTTGTTGCTCAGCCGCGAGACGGCTGTCGCTTTAGTTGAGCAGGGATTATCACAAACAAATATCAGGAAGTTTTTCGGCTCAACAGAGGTCATCAACGCAAAGCACCGATACTGCCTTTGGTTTCCCGACGTTCCTGCCGAACATGCGTGTGACATACCCGAAATCGCTAAGCGTTTGAATGATGGTGTTGCGAACAGGCAGAAATCGAAAGATGCCGTTTCCAACGGCATGGTGAAACGTCCTCACCAGTTTCGAGAAATGAATGAACCAAAAAGTGAAATGCTGGTGATTCCAGTCGTTTCATCGGAGAACCGCGATTATCTTCCTGTGGCCCTCCTCCGAAATGATTCAGTTATTTCAAATAAGTGTTTCGCCCTCTATGACGCCCCGCTCTGGAACATGGCGCTGATCGCCTCGCGCCTGCATTGGGTCTGGATCGGCACGGTCTGCGTGCGGATGCGAACCGATTTCAGCTATTCCAACACCCTCGGATGGAACACCTTCCCCGTCCCCAAACTGACTGAAAAGAACCGCGCCGACCTGACAGCGGCGGCGGAAGGCATCCTTCTGGCCCGCGAGGCGCATTTCCCCGCCACCATCGCCGACCTCTACGACCCCGAGAAAATACCCGCCAACCTCCGCGCCGCCCATGACCACAACGACGAGGTTCTGGAACGCATCTACATCGGCCGCCGCTTCCGCAACGACACCGAACGGCTGGAAAAGCTGTTCGAGATGTACACGAAGATGACGACGAAGGTGAGCGCATGAGTGACTTTAACAGCATGACGCTGATGGCAGCGGGCGAGATGATTGTTGAAATGTCGACGCAAGCCGCGTTCTCGTCTCTTATTTTAGGGTGGGGTGTCGAGGAATTCTGTGGCTCTGGATCGGTCGCTTCGAAGGTCAATGATTTGGTTAGGTTCGCCAAAAGCAGTATGGGACGGCGTTCTGTTCCGACGGTCAATGGGAACTGCGACCTAAGCAGAGCCATGATTGAGCATGCAATTACGGCATCCGAGCAGAGCAAGCGCAACAAGCCAGATGTCTGGTTGCGTCTTGTTGCTGGTCTGAAAATGGATGGCTTCGAACTTTTGGAAGAGGAGGTTCCAGACCCAATGGGCAGATCTTCCATTTTCGATGACGCTCCAAGGGTCATTATACAGACTGTTCTCAGGCGGATGCTGCCTGAGGATGTACCTGAGACAGATTTTCGAGAGGCGACCAGCGAAATTGAGGTCTTACTTGGTCGGCACGGGTTTGGCGTCGCCAAGGGGCATCTGGATCAAGCGGTTCAGAACTTTTCGCAAGGAAACTGGTCTTCCGCCAACGCGATGATCAGAGATTTCTATCAGGAACTGCTGGACAAAATTGCGGAGTATTTTGGGTGTGATCCTAAGGTTAGTGATGACGCGAAGAGGCAATACCTTGCAGATAAAAAATCGGGACCGTTCCTACTTCACGAATACAATGAGTGGGAGAACGACAGAGGCAAACCCGCGTACGTATTGGGGTTGTGGGCAAGATTGCATCCGCACGGCAGCCATCCGGGTCTATCAGATGAAGAAGATTGTGCTTTTCGGTTTCAAATAATCCTGATCACAGCCCGCATATTTTTAAGACGTTTTGATAAGCGAGTGAAAGGTCAATGATCAAAGGTTTTCCCTCCATTTCGATTATTTATGCCACCAACGGTAGCCCGGCCAAGCCGAACGATCAGCGTCGGCGGGCAATACAGGAATGCGCCTACGAGAAACGCTGCCCAGGCGTGGTGGGTCAGAAAGTGGACACACTATGACCCTTGACCCTGTCATGAGCGCGGAACGCACCCGCAGGTTGGTGGACGATCTGCGTGCCAAACCAGCGGAAACCACATGGATCGAGTTCAAGGAAAACAATGCCGACGGGCCGTTGATCGGCAAGCTGATCTCGGCCTTGTCCAATGCCGCACGTCTGGCCGATCAGCACTTTGCCTATGTGGTTTGGGGGGTGCGAGACGGTGATCATGCGGTTGTCGGCACGAGTTTCGAGCCGACCGTGAAAAAGGAGAAGGGGCAGCCGCTCGAACTGTGGGTGGCCAACCACCTCCAGCCGGGCATCGAGTTCCGGTTCGAAGAGGTCGATCATGACGGGCAGCGCCTGATCCTGCTGACTATCCCCGCCGCCGCAACCGCTCCGGTAGAGTTTGACCGGACCGCCTATTTGCGCATCGGCAGTGCCACGCCGCGCCTGTCCGACCATCCGGAACGCCTGCGTGCCCTCTGGAGCAAGTTGCAGCCCTACGCTTGGGAGACAGGCGTCGCGGCGCAGTTCCTGTCCGGCGACGACGTTCTTGCGCGGCTGAATTACGCCAACTACTTCGATCTTACGGGCCAGCCCTTGCCGGATAACAGGCAGGGGATCTTCGACAAGCTATTGGCAGATCGTCTGATCCAGAAAGATGTAAGCGACCGCTGGAACATTACCAATCTGGGCGCAATCCTGTATGCCAAGAAACTTTCCGATTTCGGCCCCTCTGTAGAGCGCAAAGGGGTTCGTTTCGTGGCCTATGCTGGCACCGGACGTGCAGATGACGTGAGTCACCGCCAGGATGGCCAGCGCGGCTATGCAGCGGGTTTTCAGGGTTTGGTGGACTATATCGACGGTCTTCTGCCCCGCAACGAACTGATTGGTAAAGCGTTCCGCGAGGAGCGACCGCTTTACCCGTCGATAGCGATCCGCGAATTGATCGCCAACGCATTGATCCACCAAGACATGACAATCACCGGCGCAGGACCACTCATCGAGTTGTTCAGTGATCGAATGGAGATCACGAACCCGGGCGCCCCCTTGGTTAGCCCCGACCGGTTTTTGGACTCGCCGCCGCGTTCCCGAAATGAAGCCCTTGCATCGTTGATGCGGCGGATGAAACTTTGCGAAGAACAAGGCACCGGCATCGACAAGGTGATCTCGGCGGTTGAGCTGCACCAGTTGCCCCCACCGGATTTCCGCATGGAGGGAGACGCCGTGCGCGTGGTTCTGTTTGCACCACGCCGATTTGCGGACATGACACCGGAAGAAGCCGTGCGAGCGTGTTACCAACATGCCGCGCTCAAATACGTAGGCGGTCAAAAGATGACGAACGCGACACTTCGGGAGCGGCTTGGCATCGACGACCAGAACGCTGCGCAGGCATCGCGGGTTATTCGCGCAACGCTGGATGCTGATCTGATCCGTCCTGCGGATGCTGAACGCCCTCGTGCCGGATATGTCCCCTCATGGGCGTGACAGGGACAACATTTGATCGGGTTTTGATTGTGCGTATGTGGGCTAGAGGGCGTAAATTGGAAAACACATATAAATCATACTGTTACGATAGGCAGGGTGCGGTATCGCTACTTGATCGGGTTTTGATTGCCTGCCCCAAAGCGAATGATTCCGCGCCCCTCAGAAGGAAAACATCATGACACAGCAGGTTCCTTCCGTCTCTGTCAATTACGCGGCCAATGGAAGCTCGACCAAATCGAACGAGCTTGGCATGCGCGAAATGCAAGAGGGTGCCTATGAGAAGCGGGGCGAGCAATACCTGCTGATCAAGTCGCCCCCGGCCTCGGGCAAATCGCGCGCGCTAATGTTCATCGCGCTCGACAAGCTGCACAATCAGGGCCTGCGTCAGGCCATCGTCGTGGTGCCAGAAAAATCCATCGGGTCCAGCTTCAACGACGAGCCGCTGAGCAAGTACGGCTTCTGGGCAGACTGGACCGTGCAACCGCGATGGAACCTATGCAACGCTCCCGGCGGGGATGACGGCAAGGTCGGCGCTGTCGGCAAGTTTCTGGCGAGCGACGACAAGATTCTGGTCTGCACCCACGCGACCTTTCGGTTCGCCGTGGACAAGTTCGGGATTGAAGCGTTTGATGATCGGCTCATCGCGGTAGACGAGTTTCACCACGTCTCTGCCAACCCTGATAACAAGCTGGGCACGCATCTGGGCGCACTGGTCGCGCGCGACAAGGTGCATCTGGTTGCGATGACCGGGTCCTATTTCCGCGGCGATGCCGAAGCCGTTCTGTCGCCCGAAGATGAGGCAAAGTTCGATACCTTCACCTATACCTACTATCAGCAGTTGAATGGTTACAAATACCTCAAGACGCTCGACATCGGGTATTTCTTCTATTCCGGGTCCTATGCGGACGACATCCTCAAGGTTTTGGATCCGACCGAGAAGACAATCCTTCACATCCCGAACGTGAACTCGCGCGAAAGCACCAAGGACAAGCATCGCGAGGTCGAGCATATCATTGACGCCCTGGGCGATTGGCAGGGAGCGGATCCCATCACAGGCTTTCAGCTGGTCAAGACGCCCGACGAGCGAGTCTTACGCATCGCCGATCTGGTGGACGACGAGCCATCCAAGCGTGACAAGGTTTCCGCCGCGCTGAAAGACTCCACGCAGAAGAACAACCGCGATCATGTCGACATCATCATCGCCCTGGGTATGGCGAAAGAAGGGTTCGATTGGATCTGGTGCGAACACGCCCTGACGGTGGGTTATCGCGCCAGCCTGACGGAGATCGTGCAGATCATCGGCCGCGCCACCCGCGATGCCGAGGGCAAGACCCGAGCGCGGTTCACCAACCTTATCGCGGAGCCCGACGCCGCGGCCGAAGCCGTGACCGAGGCAGTCAACGATACACTGAAGGCGATCGCTGCAAGCCTGCTGATGGAGCAGGTGCTGGCCCCACGTTTCAACTTCACGCCCAAGACCGTGAAAAGTGGCCCTGTCGAAGGGTTCGATTACGGCGAGGGCGGCTATGACCCCAACAAAGAGAACGTTGGCTTCAGCGAGGCCAGCGGGCAGTTCCAGATCGAAATCAAAGGTCTGGTCGAACCCAAGAGCAAGGAAGCCAAACGCATCTGCCAGGAGGACCTCAACGAAGTCATCACAGCTTTCGTTCAGGACAAGACCACGATCGAGCGCGGGCTCTTCGATGAGGAGCTGGTGCCGGAGGAACTGACGCAGGTCCGCATGGGCAAGATTGTCGGTGCCAGGTTCCCAGAGCTAGATGCAGAGGATCAGGAAGCGGTGCGCCAACACGCAGTTGCTGCGCTGAACCTGACCCAGAAGGCGAAAGAGATCGCGCTGTCGAACCGCGATGACACAGAAACAACCGGCAATACCGCCTTGATCGACGGGGTGCGCAAATTCGCCATGGACGTGCGCGAACTCGACATCGATCTGATTGATCGCATCAACCCGTTCGGCGAAGCCTACTCGATTCTGGCAAAGACGATGAGCGAGGAAAGCCTTCTGCAGGTCCAGGCCGTCATCTCTGCGAAAAAGGTGCAACTGTCACCGGACGAGGCGCGAGATCTGGCGAAACGCGCCGTCAAGTTCAAGCAGGAGCGGGGCCGTCTGCCTTCCATCACATCGCCTGATCCGTGGGAGAAGAAAATGGCCGAAGGCGTCGCCTATCTCGCGCGCATGAAGCTGGAGGCTGCCAATGGCTAAGGGTTTCACCGACGACGACGACGCCCTTCTTGCTGAGCTTGGCGTCGAGGTCGAGGTCAAGAAGCAGCTCAGCCGCACACCACGCGAAGAACGCATCATCGCAGGTTTTGAGGAAATCTTGCGATTTGCAGATGAGCATGGCCGGCCTCCCCAGCACGGGGAGGATCGTGATATCTTTGAACGCCTCTACGCCGTGCGTCTTGATCGGATCCGCGACTTGCAGGAATGCCGCGACCTCCTTGCCCCACTCGACGAGCAGGGTCTCCTAGCAAACACCCCTGCGCCCTCAGCATCAGACTCCGATGACCTCGATGACGATGCCCTCCTCGCCGAACTGGGTGTGGAAGTTGCTAAATCACCCCTCACGGAATTGAAGCATGTCCGGTCAACAGCCGAGAAAAAGGCCGCCGATGAAGTCGCAAACCGCGAGAAATGCGAGGATTTCGCGACGTTCAAACCCTTGTTCGAGCAGGTCCAGAAAGAACTGGATAGCGGCTTGCGCGAAACTCGCCCGTTCGAGATGAAAGCCGAGATCGAGAAGGGACGCTTCTTCATTGTCAGCGGTCAAAAGGCCTATGTCGCCGACAAGGGCGAGACCATCACCAACGAGCAAGGTCGCACGGATGCGCGTCTGCGGGTGATTTTCGACAACGGGACCGAGAGCAACATGCTGATGCGCTCGCTTCAGCGCGCGTTGAACAAGGACGACGCCGGACGGCGGATCACCGATCCATCGGCAGGGCCACTTTTTTCCGATCAGACACTCGACGGTGATGAGGCGAGCGGGATCATTTATGTGCTTCGCAGCAAATCCGATCATCCACTTGTGGCCGAAAATCGCGACCTCGTACACAAGATCGGCGTCACCGATATGAGCGTTGAAAAGCGGATCGCTGGCGCACATCTGCAACCAACGTTTCTGATGGCGAACGTCGAGGTGGTTGCGACTTATGAACTCTACAACATCAATCGGACAAAACTGGAGAACCTGATCCATCGCATCTTCGAGCCCGCGCGGCTCGAGATCGAGATCATGGATCGCTTTGGTAGGCCCGTGATTCCGAGAGAGTGGTTTCTCGTGCCAATATTCGCGATAAAGGATGCAGTTGAACGGATCAAGGACGGGACGATTTCGGGCTATGTCTATGACCCGAAACAGGCGCGATTGGTATCTGTCTCATAGCTGGCGCATGGCAGAACAGCACAGCCACATTCGATTTCCAGATCATCCCCTCGCCTTTGCGTCCGAAGAGCGCGCCCGACCACCAAAACGTGTTTTCTTTGGCTTTGCCCTCGCGGCTTCTGCGTATCCCTGTAGCGCGCCTGTGTAGGTCTGCACCGCAGTCTCGAATTCCTTGTCGCCCATGGAGATCGCCGCGGGTGCTGCAGGTTCTGAATGCTCGAGGGTGATTTTCTTCGGCCTGTTCGAGACTGGCGCTGCAGCAGGAGGATAGGGCAAGGAATGCCCCTGCCGTGCTTTGTCGATCTCCTCAAAATGCCGGTCCGCATAGTAGCGGATGTGATCCGCCTTGATTGGATATTGCCCCTCAGGCAGGACTAGGACCTTGTCGAGCGGGAAACGCAGCAATTCAGCGGGGGATACCAGCGCCCGTTCTTCCGAGCGACGGCTGATATTTGCACTTTCCGAGAGCTTGCGCACGGTTGCCTGTGATCTGGTCTTGCCCACGATCGTGCGCTTGCCGAGGGCTGCGGACAGCACGTCGGCGGTGCGATCATCCTGCGGGGTCATGTAGATCTGCACACCCGCACCGGCCTGCAGCGCGCGGCGGTCGGTTTCGCCATAGATGCCCTCAAGACCGGGGATCGACTGCGAGATGATAAAGAGCCGCCCGCCATAGGAGCGGATCGTCTTGATGCTCTGCAAGACCAGGGGTTGTTTGCCCAGTTGGTCGAATTCATCCATCAGGAACATGACGGGATGTGGCTCGTCCGGTCCGGGATGCGCGCGCTGCAGACATGCGATGGCATCGGCGAACAGGAGCCGGATCAGGGGGGCCAGTGTTTTCAGGTGCTCCGGCTGCACGACAATATAGAGCGACTGTGGCTCTCGTCGGAACGTCCCGAAGTCGAAATCGCTTGCCTGTGTTGCCCGGTCCACCGCCGGATCGAGCCAGAGCTCCAATCCGGCGCCGCGGATCACACTGACATAGGAATCGAGAATCTTGTCCACTTCGTCGGCCATGCTCAGGAAAATCTCTGCCACCACCGGGTTTGCGGTCTGCATCGCGGCCCGTTTGTAGAATTCCTTTTTGTTGCCGCCGCCAGTCATGATCCGCAGCGCCTCACCGATCGTTGGCTTGCCGGTCTCGATGGCATAGAGGCAAGACGCCACGAACAGGCTGCGTCCGGCCTGGAAAAAGCTCTGCGCGTTCACGCTTTCGACGATGAGGAACAAGTCCGCCATGGTGTTGACGGCGGTGTATTGCTGCTCGGGGCTGGGCAGATCGGCAATGCGCTGGAGAGGATTGAACCGGTGCGTGCGGGTCAGGACGGGCCCGTTCTTGCCCTCGGGCTGAACGTAGTCATAGGGCGAAAAGTACCAGACCTGATTGTTCAGCGCCTTTTGGCGGTGGATGGATGTCTTCTCGAAATTCTCGCCCTTGACGTCGAGGATCACGGTGCTGCCCTGGAAGTGTAAAAGGTTCGGTAAAACGAAGCCTACCCCTTTGCCCCGGCCCGTTGGCGCGATCATCATTGCGTGTGGGAAGCGATCTGGCGTGGCCGACACGAAAGGCGCACGGGACGCAGGTGACCCGAGCTTGCCGAACAGAAAGCCGTTCTGGGAAAGAGACGCAGACATACGGTTGCGGCGGAGCTCGGGACGCGACTGGAAATGCGCATCATCATAATCGGTGAGCGACCCGCGATGAACGGATGTCGCTCCTGTCGCCGCCAGAAGCAGGGCAGGAAGTGCCGTGATGAGCCACGCAGTATGTTCCACCGCAGGGTTTGCCTTGACCCGTGGATCAGACAGATTGAGCAGCCAAAGTTCGAAAATATCGAACCCACCCAGGTCTTCGCCAAATCGCGCCATCAGATAGAGCGTGGCGATCGCGGCACCGATCCAGGTGCCAATACCGAGACCGAGCAGGATGGCGATTGGATACCGCCAACGGCTTTCCATTGCATGCAGCATGTTTTGAATCCTCTAGAGGCCGTAATCGCCACTGGTATCGTCCCGGTCGCGCCCCCGCTCCTCGGCGCGCTCGAAAGCCTCGATCCGGGTCCGGTAGGTGGCGGCTGGTTCGCTGTCGCGCCCGGTAATGTCATCACCCGCATCCACTGCGGCGATGGCCTTTAGCTCCGAGAACACGGCTTGTCGCAGACCGGGGTCTTCGATGCGGTCCATGAGCGGATCGATCCGGCCAGCGGCCAGCTGATCCATATCCCCGTCGCGCAGGTCTTGCCGCACGTCGGAGATCAGCTTGTCCAGCGTGGCGATGTCGGCAAGGCGACTGCACTGCCCCGCGTCAAGAATATCCTGACGCGCCAGATCCGCCAAAAGATCACGATCCATGTGTAGCCCCGCAAAAACATCACGCGCGCGCGCCTGCAGGTCGCGTTCGAGCCCAAGCCAGTCCGAGCGCTCCTGGGCGTCCACTGGGCGTGAGGCTTCGAGTTGCGCCTCGCTGCGATGGGTTGCGGTGAAACGGGCAGCGACTTCTTCGATGCTGCTGCCCGCCTCCTCGAATCGTGCCTCCATCGGTGCCAGAACGCGCGCCAATTCCGCTCTGAAACGACCCAGTGCAGCATCGGCCTCAGCGACGAGCGGATTGCCCTCCTCTGCTGCCCGTGCGGCCAGCCCCGCAATCCCCTGAACTCTGTAGGGATCGCGCTCGGGCGACACCGATGAAGAATGATCCGCAAGAAAGTCGCGGCCCAGAAGCCTGCCCATTTCGCGGGCCTGCCCCGCAAAGAGCTGTTCCAGTTCGACCTTTTCGGCACCGGGAGCCATGTCCTGAATGGCGCTCCACGCGGTGTCGGCTTCCGCTTGCAATGTCTCGCGGGCGGCGATCAGACGACCGATCACATCCGCTCCGGCAGCGGGGATATCAACCCCTTCGGCAAACCCTTCTTTCACCGGCATTCCTTTCATCAAGTTGGTGGCGGCAAGCTCTGCGCCCTCCGCGATGCGCCCCATCCATCCATCCGGAGGGGTGTCGGCCTCCAGGCCCATCCCCGCAAGTTGCGCCAGCTGCCGATACCCCTCGGCGTGTCTGCGTATCTCGGCCTCTCGCAGAGCGCGGCTTTCAGGATCCAGCGGGGCAACCACTGGCTCCCGTCCCTCCTTGCGGGCCGCCTGCAAATCAGTGTCCCGCGGGGCGTTTTCCATGATGCCTCGCGACAGACGGGAAGAGGCGTTCAGTACCAGCCCGTGCTCGCCCGCGATCTGCGCATGCAGCTCGCGCATCATGTCATAGCTGATCTCGGAATGGCGGCTGATCGAGAGGAACTTGCCGTCCTCCATCCCGACCTTGTCGACAAGAACATGGGCATGCACATGGTCTGTGTTGCAATGGAGGGCCGCCACATACCGATATCGATCCCGGTAATCCCCGCCGAACACCTCCTGCGCCCATTCGCGCGAGATGGCTTCCGCCAATTCCGCCTCGGTTCCCTTGGGAAAAGACAGGATGATGTGATCGGTATGACCCCGTTTCGGCGCCCCGCACCAGGAAGCACTCCAATCGGCAATGACATTTTCCATGCCGCGCTCGCCAAAGGCACGATCGATGCCGATCTGGTTCGACCAGGCTGCGACCCGCGCCTCGTCGCGCAGAATGTATTTCATCTGTCGGCGTAACTCTTTTGGCGAATGACACCCGCCCGTGCCGACCCGCTTCACCACGCTTTGCGGCACCCGCAGCGCGTTCCAGGACATTACCGCAACTGCCCCGCCGGACGTGCCACGCCGACGGCCCGACGATACGCGCGCTTCGCCTGCCATGGCTGCAGACCGCCGCCCCACATGAGGCAGAATCTCGCCCAATACCGCCTGCTGGAGGGTGCGTGTTTCAGCCATCGCGCTGCCCCTCCCCAACGTCCCGAAAATCGGACACCCGGACGAAGGACCCGCGCAGCGAGGCCGCGCGCAAAGCCTGCACGGCCCGGGCAACCTCTTCGGCCCGATCCGCAAGCCGACCGACCATTGCCGCGTCGCGCGCGTTCCACCGCAGCTTGCCCGCATGGGCAAGCTTCAGCATCTGGACAAGATTGCGCGCCAAGGCATTGAGCTGATTGGCCGACGCCTTGAGCGCCGTGACCTCGTCCCGGCGAAACGCGACAATGCCGGATGAGAGACGGATCATGTGCCGGAGCAAACCCGACGTGGTCATGCCAGTCTCAGCCACAAGCGCCTCGAATGCTTCGGCCTCACGGGCGGACACCCGAACCTGCAGCACGCGGCCCTTTGTGGTTCGATCCGTCACCACACCGCGCGCCCGCACGCGGGCGACAGTGGGTCGGGAGCAGCCAACACGCACGGCGATCTCCCCATCGCCAAGCCCTTGAGCGGCAAGCCGGAGAACCTCCTGTCGGGCTATGGTGGAGATGCGTTTCGACATGGGCGGCAAGATTTATCATTAGATAGTTTTTGTAAACACGAAAACTCTAATGAGTCGCCGCACAAGTTTTGTCATACACAATACCGTTCCTGTCAACGTCCCTTCGGTCCGTTGTCGCACCTTCGGTGATCAGCAGGCAGGGTCTTGGCCATGCCTGCTGTAAACCCCACGCGACAACGAACAGACCGAAGGGACACCGCCTCCCCCGCGCCGCGATCCGGGACCCCGGCCCGGATCCTGAACAGGCGCGGGAATGACGTCGGCGCAGCCGACACGATATCCCTTCATTGGCGTTGAATGCTCAAAGGGGTTCTCCCGGAAGGAGAAGAAGACCTTGTGGGATTGGAACGCCTGCGCAGCACCGTGCGTATTACGTCGGCGCTGATACGGATAGTCGATGGTCAGGTGACCCGACACCACGAAGGCTGATGGCAGCATTGGGAAATTGCCACAACGACGCGATGGCGAAAAGGATGGACGCTGCAATCACGGTCGGCGTGAGTGACCTGCTGACCAATTGACCGAACGCGTACGCAGATGATCGCCAAAACAGCACATCGCCTCAGCAGATACACATCTGTCTGACCCAAAGGTTGAACGTCTGTATCGCGCAAGGTCTGGACGCCATCCCGAGGCATCGCCATAACGGCACAAAATATACGTTATGGAGACATTGAATGCTTGTTGTGACGGCCATCTCCGCGAAGGGCGGTTCGGGAAAGACAACTCTCATACAGATGCTTGCGTCCGCCATGCTGGCACGCGGCCGCCGTGTGCATGTCATGGATGCGGATGCTGACAAGCAGATCCTCGAATGGGAATCAAAAAGCGCGCGCGCCGACTTCGGTGATCTGCCACGCCTTCCATGGCCCACGGGCTTGACCGTGGCCGATGCCCCCGAGACCGTTGAAGGCCTTTACCACGCGCTGGACAGCTTTGAGGCTGAAGGTGTTGATCTGGTTCTGATCGACACCCGCCCCGGCGAGCACCCCGACACCGAAACACTGGCGCTGGCCTGCGACATGATCCTGGTGCCGGCCGTGCCGGTACAATCGGATTTCGTGGCGGCCCTGAAAACCCTGACATGGGCAATGCGCATGATCGAGACCCTCGGGCCGGATGACCCCGCCCCGCTGTTTTCCGCGGTATTGATGAACGCGGACAAACGCGCGATCGATTTCGTGACCGCAGGCGATGACTTTGAGCGTGATGCGGCAAGACGCAGGGTTCACCGGCAGGACCTTGAGGTCTTCGAGGTGATTTCAACCCTGCCGCTCCTACCAACGCCGGTGCCCCATCTCACTGCGATCCAGCGCATGCCGCTGACCGGGCCGCTGGGATACGTGCGGGACATTTATGAACAGGATCTTCGTCATCGGTTGCAGGCGGGGCATCTTTCCTCAGCCCTGACACTGTGCGGCGATGTCCTTTGCGACATCGAGGCCATGGTGGATGCTGCCAATGGCTAGGAAGATTCCAAACCGGTCCGGGACCGCTGTCTCGAACGAAGACAGGCTGGCGCGGTCGCGGCAGTTCGCCACGAGCGCCACAAGATATGCCGCGTTCGATCAGAGTACGGCGGAAGCGGTCGCGACAGAAGGCCCAGCGGTAAATTCAGTGGACAAGAAAGAACCCCGGAAAGGGGAAAAGGCAGCCGCGGCTGAAACGGCGCGCATCAACTCGGGGGTATCCACCCAGCCGGTGGCGGATGATGCTTGCAGCACTCGCACCGAAGGGCAGTCTCGAACCTATTACGTGCGCATCGGAGCTGAGGACCAGGCACGGATTGAGGCGCTGGCAGAACGATCTGGCCTTGATCCGGACTACGTTCGGCGTGCCTTGATCAAAGCGGTTCGCGCCCGCATGCAAAACCTGCGCGACACCGCGACCTGGCATGAGGTTGCCTCCGCTGCACGACCACGCCTGGCCGAGCCCAAAGGCACTGGTGCCCCCTTCATGAAATCGATGATCAGACTCGACGCCGCCCATATGGCGGCGTTGCAGACAGGCATTGATGACCCGCTCAACGTCTATGGGGTGACGCAGCTGTTATCCGCCTTCGGTAAGGCGCTGCTGCACTCCGAGATCGAAGAGCTCGCTCAAAAGATCAGCGGCATCGAAGCCCGGGCAGCGCGTCCTGATCCAGCGTAAAGGCATCGCGTGCGGTCACGACAGCGATCTGACCGCCCGCCTCGATCATGTCGATGAGCTGTGCCCATTTGGCAGGATCAGCATCGCGTTGCGTTGCGATCCCGTCTTGCACAGAAAAGGCAGCCTGCTCTCCGGTCGCCGCGAGAAGAACAACTTGTTGCGGGAATTGGTCATCGTCAAAACGCGACAAAAAGTACGCATGGCTCACGTTTGGGTTGTAGACACGGTCAGGATCGCAAACTAAGAGCAAAGTTCCGTCGTTTGCAGTCGCAGCATAGGTCTCCAGACCTCGCGACAAGCCGATCTCCCACTCGGCAGCGACAGCCGATGAAGCCGCGCCCAGAAAGAGCGCAATATGTAGAGGCCTGTAAAGCAAGTTTGTAAACTCCGTTTTGTGTTGGCCAAGCATATATAGGTACAGGCATATACCTGCCACCTGATAACTGCGGCTCCGACCAAATGGAGGTCAGGAGTTGAGCATGAAGAATTATGCGGGTTACCCGGTCGAAGTCATTTGGGCGACGGTAAACGGTGAAGATGTCGAGGTTGGCGTCGTTTTCCAGTGGATCTGCGGCATGCGCCGTACAAGATGGTCCGATGACTTTGAGCCGTCGGACGGTGCGAACCTGAGGTACGAGCCCTATGAGGACGCAGGATAGACCGCCTCCAGCCCTAAAATGCTCGCGAGCGACCGGAGCAGGACACGATTGTGATCCGGGGGCAATGACACCGAGAGAGAGAACACGCGGGGCAGAGATCGTTGCAAAGGCGACGACGGCTTGCAACGCTACCAAAGAGAACCGATAGGAGACCCATGAGATGAAAGAGATTTTCAACGTTGGCGAGACAATCTTGCTGGACGGCGCGCCGCTTGCACTGGTGACCCCCGATGGCGTCAAGGCCTGGATCGAAGACGGCGTTCAGCACAGCTTGCGCTATGACCAAGTGCGCGATCCGCTCAGCGGCCAGATGAAATACCGCTGTCTCTACGAGAAAGACGGGTCGGATATGCCGTTCGTGCTGGTAGGCAACCCTGACAGTCACGAAGGCGCGCACGTTATTCTGTTCGACCAGAAGCCAGACGCATAGCCCTTCGGAATCTTATGCCAGGTGGCGAACACTTGAGCCCCTCGGCTTCGCCCGGCGGCAGCGTCCACCTTGCAAGAGGGATGCAGACCCGTCAGGGCTGAAAGTGGATCGTGAAGGCGACCATGTGGCAAACGTCTTGGGATGGCTCAGGATGAGACAGGCCAAGACGTATTGGCACAGGAATACAGCAAGGTCAGAATTCAGGGCGGAGCCTCAGCAGCCCGGCCCCGCTTACGGGGCTTGCCCATGTCGAAACCTTCACCATTGTAGACAGTCACGCACATCGCAGCATAGAAGCCTCTTTCGCAGGTGCTGCATCGTGTTCGGCCCAGAGCGGTCGTTCATCGAGCCGCCTCGCGCCGCATTGCGGTATCTCTGAACCTGCCGTTCGTCGCCAGTCGCAGCATTCTTGACCGTCCAACATCAGGAACCGCTTTCCAACTTGAATGACCTGAAGCCTTCGGGCGAAGAGAGTGTCGCGACGATCAGCATGGGAACTGCTCAGGCTCCGTTCCCAACAGCCCAGCCCGAAGGGTGCGCCCACCACACACACGTAAACCCCATGGCTGGCGTTGTTCAGGAGGCCTACCGAATCCACTTTCAGGTCATATGGGCAACAACATCTAGCGCTTGCACGGCACATATCATACCATAAACGAGAGACCTTGCCCAACCACTACGTACCACTGGCTTGCGTTTATGGCCGCTTGGAATTCGATATGAACAATTTTCCCCGGCCCTCTGAAATCATGAGGCACAACAGACCCTATCTATTCTCGGACAGCAAAACTGAGGGCGTATACATATTGGCAAAATCCGAGCTGAGCCATCATTTGGAAAGCTTAACTCAGCGGAATCAGCACCAGGACTTTGAGATTTTTGCGCGCAAGCTGTGCGAGAGAGAGATTTGCCCGAACCTCCGTCCTCAGACCGGGCCGGAGGGCGGCGGCGACGGAAAAGTAGATACGGAGACTTACTCCGTTGCGCGCGAGATATCAGACCGCTGGTTTCAGGGACTGCCAGGCTCAGGTGCGGAAAGGTGGGGATTTGCTTTCAGCGCGAAGGAAAAATGGGCGCCGAAAGTTCGGAGCGACGTCCAGGGCATTGTTGATACAGGTCGTTCTTACGACAGAATTATATTCGTCACCAGCCGCGCGGCGCGATCCAAGGATCGCCTGCGGGTCGAGGACGAACTCGTCAAAAAGTTCAATGTTCCCGTCACGATTCATGACAGATCATGGATTATTGACCGGGTTTTTGAGCATGATCACAAAGACCTTGCATATGAATATCTGAAGGCTGGTCAGTATGACGAGTCCAAAATGGTGGTCGGGCCGCGCGATTTTGAACGGAGGAAGACTCTAGACGCACTCGAAGAACGGATCGCCAAGGGAGGACAAAACGGCGGAGAAATCACGCAGCGGGTCGTGGACGCTCTGGAAGCTGCGCAGTTGTCGAGAATGCTGGAAAGGCCGCGGATCGAAACAGTCGGTCGATTTGACCGGGCAATAAAACTGGCAAAGAAGCACGGAACTAGGCGGCAGAAAATGCAGGCCATCTATGAGGGCGCCTGGACCGATCTGTGGTGGTTCGATGAAATTGACGCCATCAATGAATCATACGAGGAGATTGAAGCGCTTGCGTTTGAGGAGAACCACGCGGACGACATATCCAAGTTGTCCAACCTGTACACGGTTCTGACTGCGCGGGTTATGCAGGGTTGGGAAGGTGCTGAGGAACTTGAGATTGAGGCGCGCGGCGAACGTCTGCGAGTCAAGGTTCAGGAGATTAGCGCAGACGCGTCCCGGCCAAACAATGCGCTTTATGGAAAGGCGCTTGGCCACCTGCTGGAGCTATCGTCTGCATCCGTCAAGACAGATGTAGAAAGCCTGGATGCAGTCTGGAACGGCCTTTCCGATGTTATTGATCAAGCACATGGACTTGGAGAATTTCCTGCTGAGATGATCGATCAAGTGATCGATGCGCTACAGCCCTTTGCTCCTGCCAGCGATGCATTCGATGCTCTGGTGCTTAAGCTAGCTGAGTTTATGGGCGAAAGGGCCAAAGAAGGAAAAGCCGGAAAAATCCTCTTTCGAAGAGGCGAGCAGCGGCTCGAAGCCGAAGAGCCAATAGAGGCCATTCGCTGGCTTGGCAAAGCGTCGATTTATTTCATGAAGGAGGAATACGCGGAAGAGCAGTTCGAAACGCTCTATTGTCTTTCTGTTGCCTATCGCGGCGCAGGCCTTCTGTGGGCAGCGCGCGCGACGTCGCTATCAGCGCTGGTCAGAATGGTCATTTTGTCAGATGGCACTGACGGCCCCAGGCCGGAGCTTGTTCCATCCGCAAGCCTCCTCGCCATGATATCCATACAGCTCGGACGGTTTGTCGATGCGCTGAATGTGATCCTCTGGCTGAACAGCCTGCATGAAGTTCTGCCCTTGTCCGATGAGGGCCGCGAAGGCCTCCGGAACAAGCTGCTTGAGTTTGACCGCCTTCTGATGTGTCAGATCGTCAACCTGGAAGCAGACGATCTCCGGGCGCTGTCCACTGTGCCCGACATGCTTGAGAAGCTGCGTTTGTTCTCGGCCCGCATGGCGTTGATACTCTTGCTGGGCCATGCCGAAAGCCTGGAGCAGGATGGCTCGATCCCTGAAGAGGGCTCGATAGATGAACTCAAAGAACTTGCAGAGCTGGCCGCTGTGCAGCCGGCGGCCCGAGACCTTCCCAAGCGCCTTCTAATGTACCAGAACCGCGAGTTTGAAGCCTCAGTGATCCTCCTGGGTGTAAAGGTGAAATTCACTGCGGACGCGTCGGTGTTCGGGCACTTGCTGTGCGAGGCCCATATCGGCGCGCTCGAAGGCTTCCTGGCAACATCTATTGAGACGGGTATGCTCGCCCACGCCTCAGAATTGTCTGTGTCGGTAGAGATATGCGAAGACCTCGGTGAACCTGACATTATTTTTGATCCGGGCTCAATGATGCTGACGGTCAAGTGGCCTGTCGAACTGGATGTCAGAGATGTTGCCCACCATCAGACGCTTTGCGATCATCTTATAGACTTTTGCGCCCGGGTTATCGACGCAATTGCTGTGGTGAATCCTGACAAGGACAACGGGTTCATGTCGCAGCTCGTAGACGAGTTTGTTATCCAGCGCAGTATCAGCTTCAGCAATGCTTGCATTGGCAATCATCGGCTTTTCGGTACGCACGCATCAACTATCGCGGGGCTGCAGTTCCTTTCCGAGAGGGAGTACCAGCTTAAGAGTGATGCGCCAACTGTGATAAGGGGAGCGTTTCTTGATGAGCGTAGGGGAGAGGACGAGGGATTTACGGACCCGGAGAAGATTGTTCAAAGTCATCGGGGTTACGTCGTCGAGTCCATCATTAACTTGCATCTCTGGGATAGGGCCGGATGGAACGGAATAATGTTTGCGGGTTATGGCCCTGCATATCCTCCCATGCTTGCGCTGATATTTCGTGATGAACAAACGGCATGTTCAATATTTTCCGGATGGCGAGATAAATTCGGGTCGCGGGATAAGGAGGATGCTATTCGGATTGCGCTCCTGAGAGGGGTTGATGCGCAGCATCCGTCACATTACCGCGCGTCGATCTCCAAGAATTTCGACCCCAAAAAGGATGGTCTGGACCCAAGCAAGAAGTTTATGCAAGCCTCGCGGATGCTAACCATGACCCCGCCAAACAGCAACAACCTGGATACGTTTCTATCTGACTTCGAGGAGAAGCAGTGTTTCATTCTGGCACCTGCGGTTCTTGGGCCTGAGGGTGAACCGCAGTTTTTCACTGACCTTTCGATTTTGAAGCGAATGCTCTATGTCCGGGAGGCGTGGGAGGTTGGCGTTCACGATCAAGACGGCATGGCACTTCGCAGTGACGACAACATCCTGGTGCCGGATGGGATTGAAAACCCGCCATGCTTTGAATTGATGGAATTGAAGAAGCGCCTTCGGGAGGCGAGATAAGACACTTGCGCCTACCATGCGATCACCTGATTCTGCCACTCAGACATCCGCTTCCGCGCAAGCAGGTCATTCGTGCGGCGCGCAGCGAACGACTGGAAGGTCCCGCAAAGCCGCCCGTCACTCAGCCTTGCTGAAATCCCGCGCGAGAATCTCCCGCGCATGCGCGACCCATTCTGGGGTCAGGCTCAGCGATTTCGCCTTGTTTTTGGGATCAAAAATCAGGCCGTTCTCGAAAAGCCGGTTGGTGATGGCCCAATCGACTCCCTTCCAGACCTGATCGCCGTAATGCAGCGTCAGGCTAAGGATCGCGAGAGCCGCATCATCAATCTTATCGATGTCGAGTGCCATCTCCCCCTCGTTTTCCTATGTCTGCCCGCTTTTCGAACCGCGGCCGCGCATCATGCATAACCCCGCCGCTTCTTTATCGCGGCAAGTTTCATCAGCGCGGTGACAGCGCGCCCTTCATCTGGATGCTGCTCAATCATCATCTGCCCGCGCGCGCCAATGCGGCCCCATTCGCGCACCAAGCTGGCGCCCCCAAAGAGATCGGGCTGAATGCTCATGCGGTAAAACCGCCGCATGTTGCAGGCTGGATCGATCCGCCGCATCTGCAGGTCGGTCGGGAACACCTCAAGTTGAGCGACAGAGTGAGACATATCGTGATCCAGCAGGCTTTCTTCCAAAATATCAGGTGGAAGCCTGCTCTTCCACCTCGATTTCCCCGCGAGGGGAAAAGGGGGCTCACGCCCCCTTCTCGAACTTCATGACCGGGATGCCCAGCTTCTTGGCCTTGTCGGCGAGGTTCTCCTGGATGCCGGTGCCCGGGAAGACGAGAACACCCACCGGCAGCACCTCCAGCATGGCGTCGTTGCGCTTGAAGGGGGCAGCCTTGGCGTGCTTGGTCCAGTCGGGTTTGAAGGCGACCTGCGTCACGCCCCGAGCCTCGGCCCATTTGGCGGCAATGAGTTCTGCGCCCTTCGGGCTGCCACCGTGCAGAAGAACCATGTCGGGATATTTGGTCCGGACCTGATCGAGCTTGCCCCAGATCAGGCGGTGATCGTTGAAGTCGGTCCCGCCAGTGAGGGCGACCTTGGGGCCTGCGGGCAGCATCACCTCGGTTTCCGCGCGGCGCTTGGCGGCCAGGAAGTCGCGGCTGTCGATCAGGGCGGCGGTCATGTGCTGGCGGTTCACCATCGAGCCGGTGCGGGGGCGCCAGGTGGATCCCGTGTGATGGACGAACTCGGTGGCTGCATGATCGCGCATCATGTCCATGCAGTTGCGCCGTTCGATCAGGGTCAGGCCTTCGGCCGTCAGGCGCTCGAGTTCGGTGGATTTCACCTCGGAGCCATCCTGCTCGCGCTGAAGGCGGCGCTGCGCCTGCTCGTTCTCATCGAGCGACCGCTCAACCCTCGCCGTGGCACGGTGGAAGAGGTTGACCTGGCCCCAGAGCACCTCTTCGAGGTCGGGTTCCATGCGGGTGTCTTCCAGGGTCGCGACGAGGGCATCGAAGATGTCGGCGACTGCGACCGCGAGGCGCTGCCCATCGGGCATCGGGCGCGGATCGGGCTCATCAAAGGGGCGGTAGCCATAAAGCTGCAGCTCGTCGAGCGCAAGGGCGGTCTGGGATGCGGTGTGGGCGGGTTCATACGTGTCGTCGTGAGTGTGGATCGTCATCTGTTTCTTGCCTCCGGGCCTGTCTCATCCGCGCGACAACCCGCGCGGCCTTCATGGGCTGCGAAAGCTGTCACTGGGGACGCCCCCTCACCCCGCCTTCGGGGCCGGAACGCATGTGGAGGAGGGCGGCAGGCAAGCTATTTGTTTCGCGATGCAAAGCGGGGGCTCGTCCCCCGCGGCGGAAATAGCTTGCCTGCCGCCCTTGATGGGGCGTCCCCTTTGACGGCCGCCTGCCCATCTCTTGAAGGCCGCTCGGGTGTCGGGTGGATGAGATTTACCCGGGAAGAGGCAAAGGTGATGATCCAAACCCGCGACAGGACTGCAGGACCCCTACTCCCTCAACCCCTGACCACCCTCTGCGCGATGCGGCTCAGCCCAACAGGCGTTGGCGATCCTCAAGCCCGATCTGCCCTGCCAGATGCTGGCGCAGCGCCTCTTTGCCGGTCGCCCGGAGATCATCGTTGAAATCCCCGAGTTGTGGCTCGAGCACATGGCACCCAATCCCGACCTCTGTGGCTCTGGCGCTCAACCTCTCTGCCGCGCGTTGCCCGGCCGGATCGCGGTCGATCGCGATGTAGAGGCGCTGCAATCCCTCTGGCAGCAGGACGGCCCCGAGGTGACCCGACGACAGCGCCGCCCAGACGGGAAGGCCCGGCACTGCCTCGAACAGGGACAGCATGGTCTCAATGCCCTCGCCGATCACGAGGATGTCGTCATGCGGGGTCAGCCTGACAGCATTGCCGAGGAGGTGACCCATGGCACGCCGCTGCGTTTTGACCGCCGCCTTGCCCTTGCCGTCGTGCGCCAGCCAAGTCCGATGCACACCCTGCAGGGCCCCTGCCCCATCGGTGACCGCAGCGATCAATGCTGGTCGGGGAATGCTCTTGGTCTGGCCCTCATCCCGATGCCAGCACGTCGGGTGGAAGCGAAGGGCGCTCATCGTGCCGCCTTGGGTGATGCCCCGGGCGCGAAGGTAAGTGTCGGCAAGCGTGCCTGCGACTGGCATAGAGGCTGCAAAGAGCCGCGCCGCCGCGGCTCGTGTGCCACCGGGGGCTTTGGGCTTCTTCGGCACTGGCGTATTCGGGAGGACCGGCTGGGGACGGCCAAGATGCGCCCGGGCCTCAGCCAGAAGGTCGGGAAAGCGGGAGATCCCGGTTCGCTCGCGGATGATGTCGAGGAGATCGCCATGCAGTCCGACAGCCGCGTCCTGCCATTTGCCACGGGCGCCCGGTCCTGATGTGGGTCCAGTCAGCCGCACGAAGAGCGACCGGCCGGGGTTGTTCTGCAAATCGCCCACGATCCAGTAGGACCCTTCCCGCCGTCCGGCGGGAAGGTAGGCGCGACACACGCTCTCTGCGTTCTCCGCCAGAGCGCGGATCACATCTTCAGTCTCGGAATACATGGCTCAGCACCCTCCACGCGCATGTAGTCCTGTCACGGGACAACGTGCAAGCAGACGATCAAGCACTGCGATGCCGCTCGAGTCCGCTGGGCAGAAGAGCCGCAGCTTCCAGGCGATGATCTCCGAGAAGAACCCATCTGCCTTGAGCCGGTCCTTGGCGGCACCCAAAAAGCCCGACAGCTCGATCCGGTTGACGCCCATAACGCGCGAGCGGTGCAGCTCCATCCCTTCGGCCAAGCGCACGACCGTCTTGCCTTCCAGAACAAGGGCATGGACCTGCGCCGCCGTGAGCTTCGGAGCATCGGCGGCAAGTGTGGTCGCGACCCACGACGGCGAAACGCGGCGACCGATGATGCGCTGACCGTCATCGGTCTGCAGCCGGTAGACGCGGGTTTCATCCTGGGGGAGCTGCTTCCAGATCGGCAGCAAGAGGCCCGCCACGATATGCAGGGTGGTTTCCGAGAACTCCGGCACTTCAGCCAGTTCTGCCCTCCAGGCTTCATTGAAGGCCGCGCGGTCGGCTTCGAGCCAATGGGTGTCGTCCATGATCTTGGCCGGAACCGTGCTCGCCTCCAGCGGGCGGATCAGCCGCAGGCGGGGTTCGATGGTGCCATCGTCCAGCATCAGGCTGGTCGCGGGCACCTGCACGGCAGCCCGGCCCGAGCGGCTGTTGACCAGTAGCCGCGCCTTTGGGTCATCGAGCCAGTCGAGCGCATCCGCCAGTGACAGCGGTGTATTGCGCTGCTTTTGCGCGATGCTCAGCAGCTGGGTTTCCGCGCCGGAGCCGGGATGGGTGTAAATCACCCGCGCATCTGTGACGCGGAAGCTCTCGGCGCGCAGCGTCTCAAGCCCGAGGTCGTAGACCCCGGCGGCGATAGCGCCCTCGATCCGTTGGTCGAGGAGTTCCTCAAAGGCCGCGAAGAGTACAGCCTGCATGTCGATTGTGAGCGCCAGCAGGCGATTGAGGAAGGTGGTGATCGGCGGCAGGTCATCCTTCAGACCGTTGTCATCAGTCAGGCTGAGGCCGGTCGCATCCTCAAACGCCCCGAGCGAGCAGCCCGCAACATCACCGCGATAGAGGCGGCGGTAAAGCTGGCGCAGAGCGTCGCGGGCATAGGGGGACTCGAGATTGTCCTCGGGCCGGAACAGCCCCTGCCCGCCGGTTTGACGCTGGCCGCGCGTGATCGCCCCGAGCGTGTCGAGGCGACGCGCGATGGTGCTGAGGAAGCGTTTCTCTGCTTTCACATCGGTAGCAACGGGCCGGAACAGCGGTGGTTGCGCCTGGTTGGTGCGGTTGGTGCGGCCCAGTCCCTGAATGGCCGCATCGGCCTTCCAGCCCGGTTCCAGGAGGTAGTGGACCCGCAGGCGCTGGTTCTTCGCCCCGAGATCGGCGTGATAGCTGCGCCCCGTGCCGCCGGCATCCGAGAAGATCAGGATGCGCTTCTGGTCATCCATGAAGGCGGCGGTTTCCGCGAGGTTGGCAGAGCCCGCCCGGCTTTCCACGACCAGGCGGGCGGCAGCACCCTCGCCCTTCCTCACAATGCGCCGCGAGCGTCCCGTGACCTCGGCCACGAGATCGGTGCCGAAGCGCTGGACGATCTGGTCAAGCGCGCCGGGCACAGGCGGCAGGCTTGCCAGATGCTCGATCAGCGCATCGCGCCTGCGCGCAGCTTCGCGACATTCCACCGGCTGGCCGTCGCGCGTGACAGGCCGCGAGGAGAGGTTGCCTTCGCTATCGGTGAAGGGCTCGTAGAGCTGCACCGGAAAGGAATGCTGCAGATAATCCAGGCAAGCCTCTCTTGGCGTGATGTCCACCCGCACATCGTTCCACTCGTCCGTGGGGATGTCCGACAGGCGGCGCTCCATCAGCGCCTCGCCCGTCGAGACAATCTGGATGACGGCCGCGTGGTCTGCGGCGAGATCGGCGTCGATGGCGGCGATCAGCGTGGGAGTTTTCATCGAGGTCAGCAGATGGCCGAAGAACCGTTGCTTGGCGGACTCGAAAGCCGAGCGGGCGGCGGACTTGGCCTGGCGGTTCAGCGTACCGCCGGATTCGCCAGTAATGTTGGCCGCTTCCAGCGCCGCGGACAAGTTCCGATGTATGACTCCGAAGGCGAGCGCATATGCATCATAGATCCCGCGCTGCTCCGGCGTCAGCGCATGTTCCAGCATCTCGTATTCGACGCCGTCATAGGACAGCGAGCGCGCCGTGTAGAGGCCAAGCGACCGCAGATCGCGGGCCAGGACCTCCATCGCGGCAACGCCGCCAGCTTCGATAGCTTGCACAAATTCCGCCCGCGTCGAAAACGGAAAGTCTTCGCCCCCCCAAAGCCCAAGCCGCTGCGTATAGGCGAGGTTATGGACCGAGGTCGCCCCCGTGGCCGAAACATAGACCATGCGGGCATTCGGAAGTTTGTGCTGCAGGCGCAGACCCGCCCTGCCCTGCTGCGAGGCCGTGACATCGCCGCGCTCACCCTTGCTTCCTGCGGCATTCGCCATGGCATGGCTTTCGTCAAACAGGATCACCCCGTCAAAATCCGCCCCAAGCCAGTCGACGATCTGATCGACGCGGGATTTCCTGGCGCCCCGCTCCTCGGAGCGCAGCGTGGCATAGGTGGTGAAGAGGATGCCTTCGGTCAGCGGGATGTCTTTGCCTTGCGCGAAGCGCGACAGCGGCGTCACCAGCAAGCGTTCCTGTCCGAGTGCGGACCAGTCGCGCTGCGCATCCTCCAGCAGCTTGTCGCTTTTGGAGATCCAGAGCGCTTTGCGCCGACCCTGCGCCCAGTTGTCGAGCAGGATGCCGGCGGACTGGCGGCCCTTGCCCGCCCCGGTGCCATCGCCAAGGAAGAAGCCGCGGCGGAAACGGACGGCGTCAGCGGCATCGTCCGGCGCGGCCGAGACCATGTCGCCGGTCTCATCGACGGTCCAAGACCCCGCGAGATAAGCGCCATGCGCCTCGCCCGCGTAGATCACAGTCTCAAGCTGCGCGTCGGACAGAAGGCCATCGCGCAGGATGGCGGCTGGAAGCTTGGGCCGGTAGCTGGGTTTTGGGGGCGCGACCGAAGCCATGGCCGCAGATTGCACAAGCTTGGTCGGGTGCGGTTCCGCTCCGGGAATGTCGATCGCCTGCAGACGGAAGGTCTCATAAATAGCATCCGACAGGCGCGCGCTGGCCCCGTCCTCGGTTGCATCGCGCAGGGTATAGGCGAGGTCTGCGGCCTCGATCTGCACCGCGGTGTTGGTGGGGGCTGTTGCAGGCGTGGCGCGCGTCGAGCTGATGCCTGTGCGCGTGGTGCGGGCAGGATTTCCCGGGAAGGGGGAAGTGGGGCCCTGCCCGGCTGGTGCGACCTGCGCCAGTTCGAGGCGCGGGGGGACATGGGTAGTGATCAGCGACAGCAGGCTGGCGACATCAGGCGAAATCGGGCGCGCCAGATCGGCTGTGATGCCGCCCGCCTCGCCACCGAGGCATTTGTCGAAGACCGAAATCCGCGTCTCGAAGCTGGTGCCGTGCTTGGCGAAGGCCGCACCCGACACAGCACCCGTAAAGACCAGATGCGCGGTCTGGGTCAGGCGACCGAAGGTCTCAGCCCAGGCGGGCGCATCGGGCGCGAAACTGGCACCGGTGATGGCGACCAACCGTCCGCCGGGGACCAGACGCGCAAGCGCCGAGCGCAGATGCCGGGCTGTCGCCTCGGTGGTGCGAGCGTCGACATTGGCCACCGCCGAGAAGGGCGGGTTCATCAGGATGACGCTCGGGCGCAGGTCCGCGTCGAGATGATCGTCGATCTGGGCTGCGTCGAAGCCCGTGACCGGAAGCCCCGGAAACAGGCGGCGCAGAAGATCGGCGCGGGTGTCGGCCAACTCGTTCAGCGCGAGGCTGCCGCCCGCGATTTCTGCGAGGACCGCCAGAAGGCCCGTCCCAGCCGATGGCTCCAGCACCAGATCGCGCGCGGTGATCTGTGCTGCAGCCAGTGCCGCCAGCCCCATGGGCAGCGGTGTCGAGAATTGCTGGTACCGCTCCATCTCTTCAGACCGCCGCGTATGGGTCGGCAAAAGGCCGGACACCTTGGCAAGAATCGGCAGCAGAGCCGCGGGCGTGCCCGCCCGGGCCAGGAGCGCACGGCCGAACTTCCGCAGGAACAGGACCAGCGCTGCCTCGCCCGCTTCATAGGCCAGCTTCCAGTCCCAGGCGCCGGTCGCGTCAGAGCCGCCAAAGACGCGCTCCATCTCAACGCGCAGGCGAAGCGCGTCGATCTGGAAACCCTGCGCCAGATCGGGCTGCAGCGCCTCGGCCACGCTCAAGATCGCAGTGGCCGTATCGAGGGGCGGGATGGGGACAACAGGCGCAAGCGTGCGCTCGGACGCAAAAGGGGCGAGATGGGTCATCGGGAAACTCCGGAAAGAGGAACAGGATCAGGCCCGGACACCCTCTCTCGGGCACCCTCAGGCCTGATCTTCCCCGGCCCTCCTCTTCCTCTCAAACCCCATGATTTCCCCAGGCGGCTTGCTTTTGTTCCTGTTATGTTCTATACTGAAGGTCGAGCTAAGAAGGGAGATCCCCGATGGAAAGCACCACTTACGCCCTCCCCGCGACGCCAAAGCAGATTGCCTATGCGCGGTCGCTGGCCCTGCGCAACCAGACGCTTCTGCCGTGGGACGTTCAGCAAGATCGGCGCTCCTTGAGCGCGTGGATCGATGCACAGGCCAAGCTGAACCTGGGCGCGCAGGACAGCCGCGCGTCATCAAAACAAGTCGCCTTCGCCGAGCGCCTTGCCCGCATCAAACGCCGCGCCGTGCCGGATGAGTGTTTCCGCGACAAGGGGCTGATGTCGAAATGGATCGACGGGAACAAGTGAGCGCGGATCAGCGGGACTGTTTTCCCTTCAGAAGTCGATCCAGATGGAGTCAATGCGTTTGCCCACCGTGCCATCTTTCCGAAACCGTTGTCCTTCAACGATGAAGAATGACCGGTTTTCGGTGATGTTCATGCTCGTCCGAGAGACTTGAATGCGCGTGATCTGGCCCTTGTGTGATTGCACCACGACGTCGCCCAAAGCGATGCCCAAAATGGTGCAGCACAGATCGGCTCGTTCGGCCTCGATCTCTTCACCCCAACGCTCCATCTCGTCTGACAAGCGATCCCATGCCCTTCTCGCAGCCAGCATCGGGTGATCGCCCCCGAACCAGATGCGATCCGCGATGGCGATCTGGTCGTCCGGGATATCCCGCTCCAAGGCATAGGTGCTGCGCTCCAACATCTCGTGCACACGTTCGGCCTCGATCAGCGCCCGTAGACGGGGCCAATGCTGCTTTATCCGCACGCGGCCAACCGCTGGCGGGATCTCCACTTCCTTCGATGGCATCAGGTCGATCGGCATGATGTCACGCAAGGCGACCTTCTCGGTCTTGAAGGTCTCGGTGTCAGCGCGGCGGTAATGCGGTGCATTCATGGTGCAATCTACCCAGAGTTCGGTGGCCGATACGCAAAGCTGACTGCTGGCTGTCGTGTAGTTTTCCGCAGAATAGACATGATGCGCGGACCACGCATGATCGAGGGTGACGAGCGGCATGACGACAAGCGCGAGCTTCTGATCCCGCACCAACATCGCCAACTGGGCTATACGCTCCTGCAAATGCGCCGTCAGTCGGATCAGGATGGACGGTTCTTTCCGGTCCTCATCGAAGCAGCGGTCGGCGCGGGGCAGAACAATGACCTGTGGCTTTGCCACCGGAAGCATCTTGTCGACAAGACCCGCAAGGCTTTGCGTGACGCCATGGCTCAACGCGACATCGACATCGCCATTCTTGACCCAGACGAGGTAGCGGTTCTGGATGAGGAGCAGCAGCTGTGTGGCGATGTAGGGAGGCATGTCCCTGATCTGGTTGGACACAACCTTTGTGGTCCCAGGGTCGCCTCCCTTCGCCACGAACTCCAGAAGCGCCTGGTCGACGAACTTACGCTGAATCGGCGACAGCCTGACGGCGCCCGGACGCGGACACGAGCGCGCGAGGGCTTTCCGGCGCTCCTCGATTTCGTCGCGAAATGCACGCAGCGGAGGACGCCGTGGCGCTTGTCCTGCTTCTACGCGCGCCCAATATCCTCGGGGCGGTTTCGGCACTTGAAGGCGCGCGCAGAGCTTGGCAACGGCAACGTCCGAGATGCCCATGTCACGCGCGACCTCCACGGTCGGCTTCTCCCAAATGAGAGCAAAAAGCTCCTCGCGCGATATATCCATTCTCAGCATCCAACACCCACAGGCCTTTGTTCCGAATAGAGCTTTTTAAGTCGACAGGCCATGACTTCGCCCTGCCTAAGGCAAGCCGCCGCACGAACCAGATGACGACGTCGACAGGGACCCGAGAGAGCGTTGATCAGGGCAAACAGCGCCGGGAACATGATCATGGCGCAACCTTTTGCCACATCTCAGCTTGGCAAAATCCATACGTTTGCCAATCTATGATATCGCGCCACAAGCGTTTATGCATATCTATGATGTTGCAATCTTAGCCTTGCTGCCATATTATAGACCTGCATTTCATGCAGGAATGCAAACTCTCAGGTTGGCACATGTCCGTCACTCGCGCGAAGCAACGTCAGGCCCAAAATAGGATCAACCAGGCTGCCAGCCTGGCAAAGTCGCTTGCAAAGCCGTTCGGTGGCTGGATCGCCACGTTTCAGGAAGCGATCGGGATGAACGCGCCCGCCCTTGCCGAACGTCTCGATGTTTCGCGCAACACGATCTATGCATCAATCCGGAATGAGCAGGCGGGAGCGATCTCGCTGAACCAGCTCGAGAAGATCGCCGAGGCCATGGGCGGACGTCTCGTCTATGCCATCGTCCCGCGCGAAGGCCCGGTCGAGGAGATCGTCCTGGCTCAAGCGCGCACGAAAGCCCGCCGCATCATCCAGCGCACACGGGCGCATATGGCCCTCGAAGAGCAGAGTGAGGGCCTGCGCAGCGAGGCCGAGATGGTCGAGGACCTGGCGGCCGACATCATCCGTGAAGGCCGCCGGGATTTCTGGCAATGACGCTGGAGCTTCATGAACCCGCTGGGGCGACACCCCTGACACCGGACGAATTGCTTGGCCTCAGGGCCAAGCACATCGCGACCCGCGGCGAATTGAACGAGCTCGAAGGCGAAAACATCATCGCCGGCCTGACCTGGCTCGACCGACGACCCAAGTCGTTCGATCTGCTGACCGATGCTGCCGTCCGCGAGATTCACAAGCGCCTCTTCGGCGAGGTCTGGGACTGGGCAGGCGTCTATCGCCTGACCGAGAAGAATATCGACGTGCCGGTTTGGCACATTTCAACCGAACTGCGCACCTGCCTTGATGACGCCCGGTACTGGCGCGACCACAAGAGCTTTGACCCGCTGGAAGCCACGGCGCGCCTGCATCACCGCCTGGTCTGGATCCATCCCTTCGCCAACGGCAACGGACGTTGGGCGCGGATCATGGCAGACGCCTACCTGGCAAAGATCGACCGGGCCATCTTCCTCGACTGGTCCGGCGGCGGCACGCTGAACGCCGACAGTGCACACCGCGCGGCCTATATCGCGGCGCTGAGAGCGGCCGATCAGCACGAGTTTGACCCTCTCGTGACGCTCGTCAGGTCAATTGCCCGATAGTCCTCACCCGAACCGCCGCCCTTCTTCGGTGAAGGTGTATTCATTGGCGATGATGCCGTCCTCAACGGACTCGTCCGAGGTAAGGTGGTCGTATTCACTCTGAAGCTGACGGTAGAGCCAGCGGGCAAGGTCGCGTAGCGCCTCGGTCACGATCTCCTCTGCGTCCTCGGTGGGCGGCTGCCAGGTTGGGCTTTCGCGCGTGACGTCGATCGACATGGTGTATTCGTGGTAATAGCGGCCGCGGTGGCTGACCTCGGCAGCAAGCTGGTAGAAGTTCCGCCGCTGGATGGCCTGCAGCCGGTCGGCGATGCCATGCAGAGTGGCATCCGTCGGGGCGTAGTCCCGGATGCGCGCGGCTGCGCCCTTGGAGTGGGACCAGTGGCTTTCGAAGCAAGCACCGTCCCCCTGGCTCCAGAAGCCGGAGAACCAGATGCAAGGCTTGGCCCGCGTCCCGCCGCCCATCAGGCGGACGGGGGTGGTCTTCAGGCGGATGCCGAGGATTTCGCAAACCCCCTCGAAATCCTCATAGACCGCGTCCCACCAGTCGTCTTGGGGCTCAAGCTCGCGATACCAGCTGCGCGCCTTTTCCTTGGCGACGTCTGAGAGTTCAGGGAACTGGTAGACTGTTGTGCAAATGACCTCAGGCATCGACGTCCTCCCCGTTCAGCGCGGCGGCCAGCCATTCTTGCGTGCTCGTCCAGCCGATGGACTTGCGCGCGCCGAGATCGATGACATGCGCGCCGCCGCCGAAGGCGTCGAGGCGAGGCCGGGAACAGGTCAGCCCGTACTGGAACCCCCAGAGGCCGGTGAGGTCGAGGTCTTCCGCAAGGCGCAGCACGAAGCGGATAACCGCCTCGACATCGCCGTGCTCGTCGTCATGGACCCAGAGCGTGCTGCCCTCGGGCGCGTCCTGGTGCGCAAGAGTGAAGCCCGCGACCTCCGGGTCATCGGCGTCCTGATCCGCGGCGCGCAAGGCCTGGAACAGGGTAAGGGCCCGGGCGGCCTTTTCGGGGCTGCCGACGTCGATCAGGCATGAGAAATGGGTGAAGTAATCCGCCATGGGGATCTCCTGAACTGGGAAGACCCGGCCGAGAGGCCGGGCGCTGGATTGGGATGAAAGGGTGGTTGAGGCTATTAGCCGGTTGGCTTGTCGTCCGACGCCTGTCGCGCCGAATGGGCGCAGAGCATCTGCCGGTAGAAGCGCTTGCGCGCCGTCCGAAAGCCGCGCACGGCGCGCGTGTCGGGTTGGAGCGCCCGGACCGCCGCCCGCAGAACTGTCTGGGGCGATGCCGTCGGCGGCAGACCGAGGCGCAGGTATGCGAGATCAGTCATGTCAGCTGACCTCGACCACCGACGAGGCGAGATGCGGGTCGACCTTTGCTTCGATCCGCTCGGTCCGGCCCATCCATGGCTCGGGCCGGATCGACTTCACCCAGTCGGCGAAGCTCGGGATGAAGCCGAGGTCTTCCTTCACATGCTGCTCGCCCACCCAACGCGTCGGGATGACGCGCCCGGTCGAGAGCGTGAGCGTCGGACCGAAGATCGTCTCCGCCATGAAGATGCCCTCGGCATGGTGGCGCAGCGCCCGATGCCGGAAGTCTGCGGTGATCTCCTTGGAGGCATCGAACCAGGCGTGCACGGCCAAGGTATCGTCGACGGTGCCGCCCCATTTCTTCACCGAGGAAAGGGCGTGATGATAGGGATGTGCCATGCTCGCCCCCTCAAAATTCATAATTGTAGAGTTCGGACGAGGTGAAGCGCTCGTTGAACTCCAGATGAATGCAACGGGCACTGGCGTCGAAACAGAACTCGCCATAGGCGCCGTCGTTGTTTTCCCATCCTCCGTGGGTGTCGCTGAGAAAATCGTAGGCCATCTGCTCGACGACATCCTCGAGCGAGAGCTCCCGCATCTCGACTTCGGGGTTATCCCAAGTCAGCGCGGCGTAGGCGATCTGGACGTCAGGGAAGTCGACGGCCGTCTCGCCGGACCAGGCCGAAATGCTCTCGATCTGGCCACTGTCGCCATAACCGTCGAAGACCACAGTGACGTGGGAGATACCTGCCGCGGCAAGGCCGTCGAACAGCCGATCCTTGTTGGCCGGACGCAGGGCCGTGACCCGAGCATCGCGTTCTGCCTGTTGTGCCAGCATCGCGGCGAAATCGATCCTGGACGGCGCCATCGGGGCGGCGAGGGTGGGTTCAGTCTGGGTCATGGGGTTTCTCCTGGAAAGGTGGAAGGGTGTGAACCGGGGGCTTTCTCTCGCCCCCTGAAGGCTCAAACCCTCCCCCTGCCCTCCTCTGCCTCTCGGGCGTCACGCGGCAATCTGCAGAGCCCGTGCTGCAAAGCTACGCCAGAGCGGATCGACAAGACGCGCGTCGAGGAGATCGGCGCGGTGACGCAGCCGCTGCGCAAGATCGGCCTCGCGCCAGTCAGCGGCGCGGAGGGATTGCGCCCGCAACTGGCTTGCCTCGGTCACAACCGCCCGTGCCTCGGCGGCGTTCGCGACAGGATGACGCCATGCAACAGCACCGTCAGTGGCAGCCCCGGCCAGAACGAGGCGTTCGTCGCGGTCGAGGATCGCCAGGATTTGCAGCGCATTATCGGGCGTGAACTGCTCTGCGTGATCAATCGCACCCTGCATGGCCTCGGCCAGAGTGGCGAAACGATCAAGAACCTTTTGGCACGCCTGCCCCGACATCATGGCGGCAGGCGCTCGGGCTGCCATCGTCAGGGCGAACGGCAAGCCGTGATCTGCAACCGCACTCTGGAAGCTTGGTGTAAAGCCGGTTTGGCGTGTGGTCGGCGGGACTGGGAGGGGAAGGTCAAACATATAAATATCTCCGACGGCGCGGGAAGCCTCTCTCCCCACCTCATCCGTCAAAAACCAAACCGCCGCACTTTTCCTCGAAAGGGGCGACGGCGATGCTTCAATGCGAGACGTCAGATCTTGCCGAGACCCCGCAGACTCAGCTCCGTTCCGGCTCCCACGATGATGTGGTCGTGCAGCGTCAGGCCCAGGTATTTGCAGCCCTTCTGGATCTCCTTGGTCATGCTGAGATCGTCTTCCGATGGGGTCGGATCGCCCGAGGGGTGGTTGTGGATCAGGATCAAGGCGCTGGCGTTCAGCATTAGTGCCCGCTTGATCACCTCGCGCGGATAGACCGGGACGTGATCGACCGTGCCGACCGACAGCAGCTCATCCGAGATGATGCGGTTCTTGCGGTCGAGATAGAGGACATGGAACCGCTCCACGGGCCCGCGCACGGTGAGCGCGCAATAGTCACGCACCGCCTGCCAGCTGCCGATGACCGGGTTTTGGCTGAGGTAACGACCGAGGATGTCGCGGGCGGTGAGGATGATTGTTTCTTCCTGTGGGGTCATGGCTATCTCGCTGAAACGAATGCGCCGCGGCCCCTGCCCTGTCTGGGGCGAGACCAGCGGCGCATAAGGGGAAAGAGGAGCGACCACCGCATGTGCAGGCGGTCGCTCTAAAGGAGTTGCGTCAGCCGACCCGATCGAGAAGCTTCTTGGCGTGGCCTTCCAGGGTAAGCCGGGCATCCTGCTGGGTTTTCTCACGCGCGAGCCGTGTGATCCCCTGAACAAAATCGAAGATGCTCTCGGGCGGATGGCCCTCTTCCATCAGCACTTTCTCGATGATCTTGCCGCTCTCCACCTTCGAGAAGCCGCGCTTGCGCAGGAAGTCCGTGCGATCCTCATCGCTGCGTGCCACTATCTGCTGTCGCGCCGCCTTGATGCCGTTCATGAAGCTCTGCGGCGAGGAATTGGCAAACCGGGTCAGCGCGGGCGCTGCCTCGTGGGCAAAGCGGGAAGCTGCGTATTTCGAGTGCCGGATCTTGATTTCCTGAAAATCCTCGACGCCCCAAAGGTTGCGGTTCTGGCAGACCGCGCGCAAATAGAAGCTCGCCATGCCGAGCGTCTTGGCACCCACCTCGGAGTTCCAGCAATAAAAGCCCCGGAAGTAGAGATCGGGGGAGCCATCCGGCAGCTTGCCAGCCTCGATCGGGTTGCGATCGTCGACCAGGAACAGGAAGACATCGCGGTCCGAGGCATAAAGCGTGGTGGTATCACGGCTGATTTCGACATCGGGATTGTAGACCCCGGTCGACCAGTCGAGCACACCCGGCACCTTCCAACGCGTATCGCCCGTGCCATTGCCAGCAATCCGCTGCACGGCTTCAACCAACTCATGGTCATGGATGCGGCCATAATCAGGACCGGTGACAGCGCGCAGTTCGGTGCGGCCATCCTCGGTCTCGAAGGTCTTGACCTGCTCGGCGCGGTGATTGGTCAACCCATATTGCAGGTTGATGCCCGCCAGCGGCGCGGGCAGCTGCCGCAGGTAGGAGGCCGGCGCGCCAACGATGCTGGCAAGCTGGCCGAACGCCCAATGTGTGGGCGCGACCGGTTCTTGTGCCTTTGGCAGCATTAAGTGCAACCGCTCGGGGTTGTCGCGCGCGGCCTCGACCCGGATATCCGCCATCTGCACCACACGGCTGCGACTGCGCTCGGACCGACCCTTCACATTGGCCCAGAGATCATCGAGCGAGAGATACCGCTCATCATCGGGACGATTAAACCATTCGGACGACACACGCCCGTTCCGCTCGCCCCGGCTCACATCCACCTTGTAGCCACCCGTCCGTGCTGGCTGCGCAGGGTCCAAAACTTCCACAACGCCCATTGGCTATTCCTCCGTGACAGGCGCTGGAAGCCACTCTCCCAGCCTTCAACCCATCGCGAAAGCAACCAGCCTCGCTCTTACTCTCAAACACAGGCTGAGATGGGAACGCCGCCTGTTGGCAAGCAGCCCGGCGCAGGCCCAGTGACACCGGGTGCTGATCTAATTGTTCGGGCTAGACTTCAAGCTGGCCACCGCATCAAGGAAGGCCTGATCCAGAACCGGATCGTCCCATTTGCCAGCGACAGCCATCCAACGATCAAGGTCCTCCCGGAAACCCGGATCATCGCTCTTCATGTGAAACGTGAACAGGCGATTGACGATGTCCCGCATCAGGCTTGCCATCTGGGCGTCGTCGATATGGGCGGCCTCAAGCCATGGTATTTCGCGGCCCTCCGCATCGATCACGAGGACATCGGAATAATCCCCCGTCCTGGTTGTTGGCACCGTGCCTGCGTGCAGGTCTTCGAGGCGCGAATTGCGGATGCAGATCATGGCCATGATCTTCGCAAGATTGGCCGCGATGCGGTCTTCGTCAGCGGGTTTCATGATCAAATCCTCATGTGGTAGATAAAAATCGACTGTCGGCTTGTGAGACACAGGGACAGGATCATTCGTTGAGATAAGCCGTCCAGTTTTGCCGCGCATGCACAATACGCAGCACGTCCAGCCAGCTGGCTTCGATCCGATAGAGGATGAGATGGGACCCTGAGCGGTACACCCGCACCGGTGGGCGAATTTCGAGCCGTTCGCGCGCGATTTGCGGGTGTCGGACCAGAATGGACATATCGCTGCCAATCGCGCGAATGTAGGTTTCAGCCTGGCCAACAGACCAGATGCGCAGGGTGTAATCCCAGATCGCGTCCAGATCGCTTAATGCTGCGGGAGACAGTCGGTATTCAGTGACCGTTGGTGTCGGCATTCTGATCTCGCTTGCGGGCAAGGAATGCTTCGACATCCAAATGCCGCGCGGGACCACTGGCGATGCCCTCATCGACGAGCTGTTGCAGCTCCGCAATGGCGCGGTGGCGGTCCTGATCTCGGCGGATCAGATCGCGCACGTAGTCACTGGCGTTGCTGTAGCGCCCATCCTTGGTTTGCGCCTCGACCCAGGTCTTCATCGGATCGGGCAATGAGACATTCATCGTGGCCATGGTCTTGATCTCCTTTCTTATGAAGATGGCATAGATTGCCAAATTTTGTCAATAAGCGCGCCAGCGCCAGACTGGACCTAACCGTTTACGGCGCACCCCGAACCCGGCGGGTTGTCCCGCCGGGCCCGAGGTGGAGACCCCGTTCTTCAGAACGGGATCTCGTCGTCGCGGTCGACCAGCTCGGGGTCTTGTCCCTCGGCCGACTTCGGGCGGCTGAGGAAGTCGACCTTTTCGGCGATGATCTCGCAGCCGTAGCGATCGTTGCCCATGCTATCGATCCACTTGCTGTAGTGGATACGGCCGTGGACGAGGACCTTCATGCCCTTTTCGCAATGCTCCGCGACCGTCTTGCCGAGACCGTTGAAGCAGGTGATGCGGTGCCATTCCGTGTCCATGACCCGGTAGCCGTTGTCGTCGCGCAGCACGCGACCTTCCGCGAGGCGGGGGCGCGAGGTGGCGAGGCTGAAGTTGGTGATCTGGGTGCCGCCCTGGGTGGTGCGGGCTTCGGGGTTCTGGCCGATGTTGCCGGCGAGGATGACGATGTTCTGCATGATAAGCTCCTGTGTTTCCTGTCTTCGGGACTGTCCCTTCGACAAGACCCTGAAAAAGCCCGTCGGGTGACGCGTGCACGGTGGACAGCATGGACGCCGGAAACCCCCAAAGGACCGGGGTGGAGCGGGCTGGGCGTGGAACACGCCCGACACGGCCCGGTCTGACGCGGGGTTGCGCGTGAGGCAGACCGAACGGGATTAGGGGATTGTCAGTCGAAGGGATGGACCAGAGGACAGAGGAGCGCGGGGAGCCCATGCCAGATCCTGTCACCTTGCCAATCAAGGCTGCCTGACCCAAGCCCAGCACAATACACTGTGCGGCAAAGACTATGAATCAGCCAACACTCGTCACCTGCACCCTGCCTACGGGAGTTGCGGCGTCATGCCACGACGAGTATCGATACCGGATCATTCAGGACACGCGGCTCCGCGCGGCTGATGATGGTCTCGACGCGCGGTCGCTCACAGCGCTGAAGAAAATGCAGAAGGCCGTCTCCAGGGCGATCTCCACCCATGAAGAACCCCAAAAAGCAGAAACCCGTACCAAGGTGGAAGCTGTGGCGAGAGAAATGGGCTACTCCCTGGCTGAACTGGTCGGGAGTGATAGCAAGCCCAAGCGCATCTCAGTCGCACCGACATACCAACAATTGAGAACTCGGCGTCACCTGGTCCGGTCGTGGGCGTAAACCGCAGTGGTTCGTTGATGCGCTGGACACTGGCACAACCGCCGATGATCTGGAAGTCTGCTGAAAGATTACCAACCTTGCGGCTAAAAGACCCGAGGCTGCGCGTTCCCCGAACGGGTCACTCGAGCCTGGCGCTGTGAAGTGCTCCGGCTTTTTCGGACAGGTTGGCGGCTCAGCTAAGATGCATCCGGGTTAGGTTTCATGCCGCTTGGTTCATCTGTATCGCGCTAAAATATGTGTCGTTGGGTGTCCGCTTTTCAAGCGCGGTGTGGGGCCGCTCAGCGTTGTACAACTGAACGACTACCGGCTGATGCCGGTAGGATCGGCGATATGCTTTTCCAGGTACTGAACGATGTCTTCAGTGATGGCACCGTTGGTAGTTGAAAAGTACCCTCTGCCCCAAAACCGGCAGCCCCAGTAGCGCTTGCGGAGCGCTGGAAACTCGCGCTGCACCTTGAAAGACGAGCGGCCCTTCATCTTGCGCACCAGGTCGGAAATCGCGAGCTTCGGCGGCACCGACACGAACATGTGCACGTGGTCGCTCGACAGCACTTCGCGCAAGATGTCGACACCGTTCTCGCGGCAGACCTGACGGCAAATATCGCGCACGCGCAGCCGCAGATCCCCGACCAGGACCTTGTAGCGATACTTCGTCGACCAGACGATGTGGTAACTGTGATAGAAAACGCAGTGCTTACCGGTGTCATATTGCATGATCATACCCTCTGAAAAATGAGCCTCCGACCCAGCTGCGGCTCATTTTTCAGAGGGTATGATCATAAGACGATTCTTTCACGCTGAAGCGGGTCCGACTGGAAGTCGGAGGGTTTGCTCCAGTGCGTGGATACTAAACGCCAGAACACCCACGTTACCGATCAGCACAAGGCTCTTTATCGATGGCACCCCTGGTTTGGGCGATCGGTTTAAGTGCATGAGGTGATCAATAAGGTCGGCGCTGCAGTGTTTCGGTGCAGTCTCACAGGCCGCCTGTCAACGACGGAGTAAGAACCGGCCACGTGGCGGCGCAAAACCAGACCAGTGGCGGGGCGCCAAGCGCCATGGCGCTCAACCTTGTCATCGCCGCCGTCATCTACTGGAATACCGTCTACATAGATAAAGCCGCCGACCTCCTGCGCCGCACCGGTCAACTGGCTGACCCGGGCCTGCTCAAACACGTCTCACCGCTCGGATGGGCGCATATCAGCCTTACGGGCGACTATGTCCGGGTTTCGGGGGCCGCAGAGCGGTCAATTGCTCGACCATTGAACCTCGGGTCCGTAAGAAACAGAGCGTCATGAACCAAGCGAGATGATGTTCGCCAAAAGTTCCTCCTTGGAGTATTCTCACGCACAAACCATGCGATGACGCCTCTACGCCGCACCGTCGCGGCGAAGATCGCCGCAACTTGATCCAATGAGGCATGTTTCTCCAATCCCCCGTCATCGAAATGATCGGGGTTGTACTGATGCCATGTCTATCCACCGCTTTCTGCCGGCGAGAAGGAACCAATCCATTTCTCGCTGGTCGTGAACGCCTCGCATCTCTTGTCGAGCGCCCGGTAGCTCTCGCGCAAATCGGCCATGAAACGGTCGCGATCAGCCGCCGACTGCCATCTGTCGATCGTGACGTAGCGCGCAGGGTTGTCGTGGTCGCTCAGGAGATCGGTTCCCTCGTAGCCTGCGCCCTTGGCGAAAAGCCTCACCCAGTCACCGCCAGTTCCGTAGGCCCGCTCGAACGCGGGCCGTTGGTTTTCGGGGACTTCGAATTCCCAGATGATCACCTGCATTTACGACTTCCCGTGACGATCAGATGGCCCACCCGCCACTCGAATCAACATGAGTACAGTGGTTGCGCTCATGCCGGCAAAGAGCCCGATCCAGATCCCCGTGACCCCCATTTCGCGGACCTCGCACAGCCACAGTCCGACGGGTACTCCTATGATCCAGTAGCCCGCAAGCGTAAAGGCCATCGGTGCGCGAGTGTCCTTCCGCCCGCGCAGAAGGCCGGCAGCCACGGCGCCGGGGTTCACGATGAAATGCACCGTGCCGAGCGAGAGGAGCAGCCCGGCCGCAAGTCCGGCGGCTGCGCGGCCCGCGGACGTCATGTCGAAGAAGCCGTCGGCAAGAGGTGGCGCGAGAGATGAAATCAACAGGAAAAGGAAGGCACCGGCCCCGAGCGAGAGAGCAAACGACGCCTGCGTGACCGAACGGCGGAGTGCCGGGTCGCTAGCAGCTTCGGCGCGCGCCATCCGGACCATCGCCGCCTGAAGAAGCGCGGTTGGAACGGCATAGGCCAATCCTGCCACGCGCAGTGTCAAGGTATGTGCCGCGACATCCGCGGCTCCGAGCCTTGCCGCGTAAAGCGTGGCGGCAAGGAAGACGCCAAGTTCGGTGACCATGGCGATCCCGATCGGAAGGCCGACGCGAAGCACGGGCCACACGTCGTGCCAGCCGATCGCGGGGGCACGGCGTGCTGCCGCCGGTAACGGCGCCGTGCGGCGAGCAATCACGATCAGGGCGGTGAGCGTCGCCAGCGCCACGACAAAGGACGAGATGCCCGCCCCGGTCGGGCCGACGGCAGGGATCGGCCCCCATCCCATCATGAAGATAAGGTTTCCGAGCGCGTTGAGCGGCAGCATCGCCGCCGTCACCTTGAGGAACACCCGGGGCCGCTCCGCAGCGGTCAGCAGAGTGCGGTAGAGCATGATACCCAGCATCGGAACGAGCGTCAGCGCCATGGCCCGGGTGTAGCCGCGCCCCTCGGCTAGGAGTTCCGGATCAAGGCCGAGCCGGCCGAGCCAGCCAGGCGCCGTCCACACGATGGGAACGACGATCGCCACCAGCAGGGCTGCCACGGCCTGCCCTGTCCTCTCGAGCCGGGCCCGGCCTGCGGCGTCGGCCTTCACCACCGCGGCGGTGTAGAAGGGCGCGAGGCCGCCGATCGTTCCGGCACCGAGATAGAAGAGGATGGAGTAGAAGTCACTGCCGATGGCGACGGCGGCCAGCGCTTCGGACCCGAAGGCAGCGGAGACCATGAGTGTATCGGTCACGCTCATGCCCATGTTGACGAGCGCGATCAGCATGATCGGTATGGCCAGACGCACCAGCGCGCGAGCCTCTCCGGCAAGCGGGCCGGGTTGCGTGCGAAGTGTGGGTCCAGGATTTTCGGAAACGGACATTTGGACTCTCCAGGCAAGGTCGGAGCAACGGCGGCTGCCGGGCTCTCGTGCTGGAATGTCCTTATTGGGGTTGCGATTTTCGGGTCAGTGCCAAGTGTGCCGCGTCCGGTCCATTCCTGCCATCGGGGGCCGATGCCGGCTTGTCGCGCGCAAATTCCGGTATCTGGAATCGTCGTCGATAGGCGCCCGGTGCCATGCCGGTCGTCCGCTTGAACAGCCGTCGGAAAAAGGCAGGGTCCTCGTACCCGACACGCCAGCTGATCTCCTCAACCGAGTCCTCGGTGCGTTCAAGTCGGCGCTTGGCATCCTCGATTCTCAGGCGCTGGACGTAGGCGATCGGGGTCAGTCCGGTGGCCGCAGCAAACCGGCGCTTGAAGGTGCGCTCGGCGAGCCGCGAACGGCGGATCATCTCATCGACCGGACTGCCGACCGAGAAACTCTTCTGGAGCCAGGATTGCGCCCCAGCGATCTCGGCATCGCCGTGGTCGGTCGGGGCCTCGAAGATCATGTAGGGTGCAAGTCCATCCTGGTGCCATTGCAGTGCGAAGCTGCGCGCCACGTCCTGCGCTACGGTCGCGCCGACATGATGGGCGATCAGATAAAGCACCAGGTCGTGCCAAGTGTTCGACGCGCCGGAGCTCACGAGTTCCTCATGGCGTCCTGAAATTACGAGCACCCGCTCGGGATGGATGATGACCCCGGGGTATAACCCGGAGAAGATCCGGGCATATCCGAAATGCACGGTCGCATCTCGACCGTCGAAAAGCCCCGTTTCCGCCAGTAGGAACACGCCGGAACAGGCGGAGCAGATGCGCGCACCGCTCGCGTGCATCCGCGTTACCCAGTCCGTCAGCTTCGGATAGCGGCCAAGCTGCCAGCCCGAGGACGACAGCAGGATCGACGGGACTATGACGATCTCGCATTCCGCGATCTCGTCCACGCCAGCCTGGACCTCGACCGGTACACCGCTTGCAAGCATCAACGGGCCAGCGCTTTCGCCCACGATCCGGACATCGAAGGAGCGCTGGCCGGGTCTGGTCAGGCCCATCATCGCTGCGCCATTCAGCACGTCGTAGAGTCCCGCGAGCGTCGAGATGACGGCGTCCGGCAGGGCGACTATGGAAACCCGAAGCGGCTCAGCACCCGATCCTGACATTGGTGAGATTCCAGCGAATGAGAGTGTCCGCGGCTGCCATTTGGCAGAAACCGACCGTTCCCGGGCGCGCGCGGCTCTGTCGTTGAGCTTATCCCAAATGCATTCTCGGCACCATTCCCAACTCAACAATGGAAAGAAAAATGCTGGACATTCAATCTATCGACGCAGAACGGCTCGAAATCTTCGTCGGAAAGGCAATGAGTGACCTCACCGCTGGCTACACCGGCGTCATGGTCAGCCTCGGCGCCAAGCTCGGCCTCTACCGGACCATGGCCGGTGCCGGTCCTCTTTCGTCCAAGGAAGTCGCCAAGCGGGCAGAGTGCGCCGAGCGCTATGTGCGGGAGTGGCTCAACGCCCAGGCGGCAGGCGGCTACCTAGCCTACCACGCTGCGAGCGACACTTACGAACTGCTGCCCGAGCAAGCCGCCGTTCTCGCCGACGGGGACAGCCCCTACTACATCCCCGTCGCCTGGAATGTGCCCGCCTCGCTGTGGGCCGACGAGGAGAAGGCGATCATGGCGATCCGCGACGGCAGCGGTGTCCCGTGGGGAGAGCACGACCGGCGCATGTCCTGCGGGTCGGCGGGTTTCTTCCGCAATGGCTACAAGGCGAACCTGGTGGCAAACTGGCTGCCCACGCTCGATGGTGTGGTGGACCGGCTTTCGCAAGGGATCGTGGTCGCGGATGTTGGCTGCGGTCACGGGCATTCCACCCGGCTCATGGCCAAGGCGTTCCCGAAATCGCGTTTCTATGGGTTCGACACCCATGCCGCATCAATCGCCGAGGCGCGCGAATATGCCGATGTGGCAGGCGTCCTGGATCGGACGCACTTCTCGCTTTCCAATGCCACGACATATCCCGACCACCAGTACGACCTGATCTGCTTCTTCGACGTGCTGCACGATCTGGGCGATCCGGTGGCCGCGGCACGCCATGCCGCAAAGGTCCTGGCGCCCGGAGGCATGGTGATGCTGGTGGAGCCGTTCGCGCACGACCATACGGCCGACAACCTCACAGCGACGGGGCAGCTCTACTACTCGGCCTCCACCGTGATCTGCTGTGCGCATGCGATTTCCGAAGGCGGCACCATGGTCCTCGGCGCGCAGGCCGGCGAGGCACGGCTGGCTGACGTGTTCCGCAAGGCGGGCTTCACGCATTTCCGCCGCGCGGCAGAGACGCCCTTCAACATGATCTTCGAAGCGCGGCGCTGACACGCTTCATGTCGGGTGGCCTGGGCGAGAGGTCCAGGCCATCCTAGTCGTCCACCATTGGAGCCTGAGAATAATGCTCACTTCCCGTCTGTCCTGCGCAGCATCCGGCTTTTTCGCAGCGTTGATCCTGTCGAGTTGTCTTCTCCTCTTGTTCGGCCAGGGAGATCAGACGATGTCGATCGCCTTTAACGCTGGCCTCGTCGTCGCGGGCATTCCGATCCTCGCCGCCACGCGCTTCTCGAAGATCAGCCCGGCGCGCCGTCGGCGGAGGTCAATGTCGACAGAGCACCTTGGCGCTCACATGAGGCGCGACATCGGGCTCGACAACCTGTAGAGTTCCGGCCTGTCTGCGGCAGCAGGCGG
>NZ_CP022421.1 GCF_002222635.1 Pseudosulfitobacter pseudonitzschiae
GGTGGAGGCGATTATGAATGGCGTCGACCCCAGAGACAAAGAACTGTTGCGGGGTTTCAGAGCATGAGGTCAATAGCCTGCGGCATATCCGACAGCTTTGAATCAGTTCCTGCGCTCTCGCGGATCGCAGGAATCGCGGACCTTCGTGAGGCTGAGTACGCAGATCCATTTGAGATTTGCGTTCAGCTTGGTGCATGCAGTTTTCATGGGGTTCAGATCCGGCAAATACGGGGACAGACACGAACTAGGAGTTCAGTGTGAACAGCGATCAAGTAAACAGGGAGCATTTCTTCTACGTTGCCGTAGCGCGGTTTGTTTTTCTGCATCAAAAGCATGGTATCGTTTCGGTCCGGGATCCGATCAGGCTCGCAGACGCCGAGACGTTTGGCCTCTCCCAGCTATTGATTTACGGCCTTAACGTGGCTGGCCTGCCCCTGCGCTGGATGACCTTTTCAACACTTGATGAACCAAGGCCCATCCTGTCCGTTCTGCAGGAGGCGTGGTCGCAAGCCGAAGGCCTGCGCGGATCGCCGGACACATTACGGGTTAATCGCCACCTGGCCTCCGCCGCCCCCGGTTTGGCTGCTGACCTCGCGAAGATTGGCGTGCATCTCGCGATTACCGACGCTGCAGACAAGACCCATCCAGCTGCACTGCGCACGGCACAAGACGCCGCCCGGTGGTTGTTGAACCGAAACAGGAACGAGACGGCCGATAAAGACCCGTTGGTCGCGCTTGTTGAAAATGCAGCTCGCGACCACCGTTATGACAGCCAGCGTGGGGCAGTCAGCTCTGCGCCTGCGAAAGTGCGGCAGCAAATTGAGCATTGGCTTGCCCTCCCGGTTCGCGAAGCCGAATTACGTCCCACCGAAGGGATGGATTGGACCCCTGGCAAATGGCTCTATCCTCAAGAGGCCTCAATACCGCCGAAGCAACCACGGTACTTCCAGCACGACGGCTTCGACGGAGGGGTTTGGTTGCTCACTGGGCATGAGCAAGATGGGGACTGGATGGACGTCGACGATGATCCAATTAGCTACGGTCTTGAAGAAGTGGCCTCGCTGCTGCGGAACCTCATCGAGTGCTGGCCAAACCCACCCGCCGAAATCGCGACTGCAGTTGGAATCACACTTCGACAACTCAAGTGGTTTATCTCCGGCGGCGCTGATCTTGACCTAAACGTCCGCCATCGTCTCGAGAGGCTTCTTGGCATAGGCGTCGATGAGCGCTCAGGCTGCCTCACCGCACTCGGCCCTTATGTCCTGATCGCGCGCAAACCACAGGCGCTGGAAGACATCTTTACCGAGATTTCTGGCGGTGGAGACGCAAACCCTTGGGAACTGCTTCCCATTACCGGTGCAGCCGATCCAAGCTGGCGATATATCCTGATCAACACTTACGGGTCGCCGCCTAGCTTCGTCATGGTTCCCCGTGGCGATCGGATTGCTGATCGGCTCGATGACCTGATTCTCAACTTTGCTGGGCCTCGCTCAGTCGCCCGATCCTTCTATCAGGATGTTGTCGCAACCTGCGCTCGCGCGAGCCTGAGCTCCGAGGCAAACATTTCGTCGACCACCGAGTTTGCTCGGCGGCATGAGCAGCACTGGACAGATCGCGTATGGCAACCTGAGTAGCGGAGTGGTCCGGCGCGATGACTGTAACCGTTCCCTTAACTCTGCGTACGCAGCACAATCCTTGACTCTCTGCGCTCAATCATTATCTTCATGGCGTGCCATAAAGAGCATCTTGGGCCGGGTTACCTTGGATATCGCTCCGCCCACTTGGATGATGGTTCTGCCAAGAGAGCCATTTGCAGGACACGTAATGGTGGCGTCCGACCCCTTGAGCTAAGGACGCGCTGCTACTGCGAGCACATCGATCAACGCACGGTTCCCACACGGGTACCGTGCGTTTTCGTTCCAGAGAAGGCCGTTATCACCGACCAATGTGGATCTTCGCCACGAGGCGTACGGTGCTCAACAATCGCGGTCCCGGTCCGCGAGCGGACAGCCATAGCCCTGAGAGTCCTCCAGTTGTGATCCCCGAAAAACACGGGGGTGCCCTCTCGGACAATCGTCGCGACATACCCGGCCACGGACCCAAAATCAGGAAAGCCGGCCGCGACCATCTCGCGCTCGTGCTCAGCCCAGATGTGCTCGGCACCGAAACCGCGATTGGGGCCAGTGTGCCGTCCACGAAAGAGGCGGATCTCGCCAGCCGGCAGGATGATCCCCGGCGCGCGCATCTCAAGCAGTCGTCCGAAGGCGAGGGCACCCGAAGGATGCAGGATCGGGGTCATCGACATCGATCTCAGTCCTCGGTCTTTGCAGTTGTCGCACGCTGCTTGGCGGCCGCTGCCCGCGCATTTGCCCGAGCATTCGGGCGCTCTGTTTTCTGACGCGCCGCCTCACGTTCAGCCCGCTCGTCGTCAAAATCCGGGGCGAGCTTCTTCAGTTTCCGTACCAGCCCATCGAGGTGATAGATGTTGGATCCGAAATCCCCTGCAGCTGTCGTTTGCTGCTCGCGCCTCAGAAAACCCTGTGCTTCCAAGTCGCGAATATGCTTCTGCAAGGTCGTCTCAGACATATCCAGACGTTCCAGCAGATTCCGTTTTGACGGAAAAGGTGGCTTCGCCGGGTCCATCCAATAGCTCAACAACTGAACCAGAATATTGAACTGGGCCGTGTTCAACCCAAGACGCTTCTGGCCCCGAACGAGGATGTTCGGAACACCGGTAAAACCATGGCTCATCACGGCGGGGCCGAAGATCCTCTCGGTCGAGGACTTCTGACGCTTTGCCGGGGTGGCTTCGGCCTTTTGTTGCGATGTCTTCTTCTGGGGCATGGCTCGCGCCTCCTTTCGGCATACGATCTACGAGCCGCGTTTCCCTAGAACAAGGCGCCCCACGAGATTGGCGGTGTGCAGTTTCTGTACTTACCCGTATTCCGATATCCCGGTGACTGCCATATCCCGTTATCTGGATGACGGTACTTAGCTGTTCAGGTTCTGGGGTCAGGTGGATCGAGATCTACACCTACCCGTGGGGGCAATCTTTTGCCATCGCGAAATGCGCTTGGATCCCAAAATTATGCTGGTTCCAACACTTGAATAGCGCATCTTTCAGGCAAATGCCACACTGAGCGCCAGTCAAACCCGCAGCCTTACAAAAGATGATGTTGCAATAGCTGCGCCTCATCACTAACTTCGATCGTCAAGGGTGAACCCCGTAGCTGTCGCCGGCTGAAACCTTCGTCTCCTGATACTGCACTTGACCTCGATCTCTCACTCGATGGTCGTGTCTAACCGGCGATCACGACCTTAGAGATGAGCATGATCGACGCTACCATTCCTTTTCACCTGTCTGCAGCCGACTTGTCTAACTTGAAAAAGGCCGCGGCGCTGCATCTGCCGAATATTGCCCCCAGCCTCCGCCAGGAACTAATTGCGCGCGCCTTTGGCTTTCACACCGCCACTGGCTTCCGGCAGACGCTCGAAGCGGCTCCTGATCGCGAGCATGAAATCAAGCTCTGTTTCCAGACGGCAGCAGACTTCGCCTCCTCTCGCGGCCTCGTCGTGTCGGCTCGGAACATCTACGATATCCTCGCGACGACCGTGATGGTGAAGGAAGCCTCACGGGATCCGGAAATCAACGACATGGGGTATGGCAACAGATATCTCTGGCCGGAAAACCGCCATATCCGGGACGAGCTGGCTGGTGTGCCTGTCCACATGCAGGGCAATGTCCGGTCAGCAATTTGGCGCAAGCGGATCAGCGAGTCCCGTGCAAAGGTAACGGACATCGCGAAACGTGACAGCCTCCTTCATGCGCTGGCCTTTGCGTCCTGCCTGGAGAAGATCAAGACAACGCAAGAAAAGGGCGCCTACTTCCTAAAGCACCGAGCCGAAGAAACGCCCTTCAGGCTCTTCGGAGACGTGGTGATCGGACACAATTACGTTTCGAATACGGATATGATCATCGCCATGTTACATCTTGGGTTCCAGATGAATGGTCGAAACCGGATGGGGGAAAGGCTGCACCCACGGTTCAACTATTCAATGAAATCGGTTGTCGCGATGAAGCCGCATTCTGTCCGACAAGCAGATGCGGCTTGAAGTATTCAAGTATGGCGGAAGATCCGTTTAGACTTGTCGCCGGAATTCATTAGGGGACATGTCATGCCCAAATGAGAAAAAGAGATCGCTATGCCTTCTGCCCATGATAACCACGTGCCTCGAATTCCAGTCGGCCAAGTTCGGAAAGCAAAGCGACCTCAGGAGACTGGTTACCGTACGACCGCTTCCTTTTCATCAGCATTTCAATTGTGTTCACACGCGATTGCAATCCGGTTGGACTGACGGCCATCTTCAGTCGGCTCAGCGCGGCTTGGTCACGGTCTTTCTCAAAGGCTGTCAGCGCATCGAGGATCTCCTCACCTCTGCTTCTAGGTCGATCAGAAAAGTCAGGATTGCCATATCCGCCAAGCATAGGATCTGCCGCGGCTGCGTCCAACCCCTTGCCGATGGCGCTCGTGATTCCTTCAATCAATTCGCGTCTATAATCCTGGGAACCCGAAAAATGGGCATTGCCGACAAAGAGGTTCGGAAATCGAAAGTGCCTTGCAACAAGTCCAGGAAGCATCTCTTGGACATGGATGACACCGGACAGCAACTGATGCGTGCTCTCTGCATCGCTGTCTGAGCGCCAAGTTCCAAATCCTTCCAGTTTCTGAAGAATGCTGTCGACGACGACATCCCCAGTGTTCCAGTATTTCATAGTTACCTCACCACGGGGGGGATGAAGCCGCCCCTACCGTTTTCCATTTTCGTCCTGCGGCGAACAGTAATACGCTGCCTCAATGTGACCCGAGCAAGTGAGTGGCCTAGACAGCGATCGCCGCTTGGGCTGCAATGAGTGCTTCAACTGCCACCTGAACTTCCGCATAGAGCTCTGCTTCGAGCTCGCCTGCATCGATCTCGACAATCAGCGCATAGCGCACAGATGGCAAACCTTCGTCCAGAAGCTTTTTCGACTTCCACCATCCGGTGACAGGGTGGACAGCCAGCAAGTTGCGCCGCGCTAGATCTGAAGCCTTACACGTCAGCTGATCTATGTGGAGGGAGCCGACATGGCGCCGATTGCTACCAAAGTCCCAAAGATCATCCTCGTCGTTTGCAGGACCATCGGGTTGTTCGGCCGCCTTGCTGATCCGAGCCAAGAATTGGGCTTCGTTCTCGCCAGCGCGATTGAGTTGGAAACGTAAGTTGTGGGACGCGTAGCGGTACCGAACGCCGCGCGAGGCTTCGGACGGGTTCGGAGCGATAAAGCTGCTGAGTGCCACCCGCAAGGTCACATCGCCATTGCCGAGCGCGCGCAAAGCCTCAACGGGCCAGGGAAGGGCGAACAGCTTCATTTCATTGTGGACATCACCGCCGGTCTTTTCAGAAATTCCGTAGGGCGTAATCGTGTCTTCCACGATAAGGGTCAGTGCGTTCGACGCGCTGCGGCGGGCACGGGCCATGTCCGGCACACCATATCCATAGCGCTGAAAAAGGGGCGTGTAGTGACCCTTGTTCGGCTGGGCAGGCAGATGTGCACGCATCCGCTGCGTCCACCGCGCTGAAGACACATAGAGACCACGGACTGTCTCGGGCCAAAGCGTCGGATAGTCCGACCAGAGTTCCGTTACGTCCTTCGCTGCAAGCGCTGTCGCCGCGCTGGTGTCGAAGGTGAATGTGAAGGATCGGACCGGATAATTGTGGTGCGTCGAAAGGAGTGATAACCATCCGTGCCGCATTGGCGGAGGCATGGCACTTAGCGCCCAGTTTCCACCTTCAAGGACGACGTCAGGCTTGTTCGGCCAATGGGACGACCACGATGCAGTTCTCGAAGCTGGCGACAAGTCGCCGAATGGTGCAAGCGCTTGGGCCGGCTCTCCATTTGGTAGTACGGTCTTCTCTGTAAAGGCTCCGACAGACACAACATTCCACGCCTGGGCCGGCGACTCGATTTCGTTGTCCTCGTGATCGCATCGGTCGAGGTAGTTTTCGGCACCAAAGGTGAAGTTGTCGGTATTCCCTGCCGAGACAAGCACCAGGCGCTGTTGTTTCATCTCACCTGAAACACCGGCGGCGAGCTGATCGACCTCCGTCGACCAGGACGTCGGAGCGCCGTCATGCGGGGTGTCCTCACCCGTCGTCGTGGTCATGGTGAAGGTCCGGCGTCGGGGGCCGACCTGTTCGACCGCATTGATCGCCTGTCTTGTGACCGCGCCAAGGAGATGATGCGGGTTCATCCCTGCATCAGGCAACAGCTTGACGGATTCCAGACGGTTCACGACAGAAACCGGATTCGCCTGATGAAGTTTCGGCGTCAGATCGCCAAAGAGTGCCAGTCCTCCCATCTGCGTGCCATGGCCCTTCACATCCTCCAGTCCCCAGGCCGGGTTGGCGGCATGTCGATCATCCACGCTGAGCGCCGGCTGAATGAGAGGATGCGCGCGACTGACACCGGTATCCAAAAGCGTAACGTAGCCAGGATCGGGATTGTCAGTGTAGGTCGTACGACCCGCGAGTTCGTCGACCCACTGCGCCTGTTCGGCCACTGGCAAGCCGTCGAAGAAATCCGCTGTGATGGTCGGAGAGGCAAGGGCGCGGACGCCGCCCAGTCGGCGGACTGCTTGGGCGAGCTGATTGTGATCGGCCTGTACGATCACAACGGTATCTTCGGGAAACTCCAGCCGATCCGCTCCCACTGTGACGCCGTAGTTTGGTGCGGCCGCGACGAAAGCTTCGGTCATTTGAGGCTCGAGCCAAACCTCCCAGACGGTCGCAACATCCGCTCCGGGAAATTTGCCTGGAGGGCTGCGCCAGAGGGCACGCAATCCCGCTTCCGTGATGGCAGCAACGCTCTGCACCAGGTCCGCGTTCTTCGGACGCCCCGGGACGATTTCACCATCTTTCTCGCGATCAGGCGTGTCTTCAGTCCGAAACTGCTCGACCTTCTTGCGCAACTTTTCGATACCCTTGGCTGTCGCAAACACCGTCGCGCGCTCTTCAGCGCCGCCGGGAACTGGAGCATCTTCGATGCGCAGAAGCATCAGGCCGCTGGCGTCCAAGCTGTCCTTTTTCAGACGTTCGTCTACTCGGGAGCGGACTTCCAGATAGACGCCGGGAAGTTCGGCTGCTGGAATATCCGGCAGCGCGTCGATGGCCTGAAGCAATGCTTGGGCGTGCGCCGCGCGATTGGGGACATCACTTGGTCTTTTGGACCCGCCCCCGCCCTTTGCTTGGAACGGGCGAGGTTGTCCGAGATTGCGAAGGTGGAAGTGCGGAAGGTCTCGTGCCATTGCCATCGGTCCCTAATTCTTGGAGCGACCTTCGGCGTTCGAGGGCATCAAGCAAATCCTGTGTCGCAATCTTGTCAGTATCATTTAGCACGGCGCGTCGAGCGGCATCTTCCGCCGCCGCCACAACATCGGCCGTCGAGAGGCCTGAGGCCGCATCCGTCACCCGCTTCCATCCCATCCGAGAAAGCGAGAATCCGATCAGCCGACGTTCGAGCGCCTGCCGAATGGCCGGGCCATCGGGCATGACGTATGGCAAAACGAGATCGAAGCGGCGCAGCACCGCGCGGTCAAGAATTCCCGGCAGGTTTGTAGTGGCAATGACGATCGAAGGCCCGGTATCCTCATCCAGGAACTGCAGGAACGAGTTCAGAACCCGCCGGGCCTCGCCGACGTCGTTCTCACCGCCCCGGGCCGCCGCCAAAGCGTCGATTTCGTCGAAGAGATAGATACCGCGCGTCGTCTTGACGGCATCGAAGATCATCTTCAGCTTCTGCGCTGTTTCACCCATGAACTTCGTGATCAGCCCGTGGAGCATGACCGAAAAGAGGGGGTACTGCAGCTCCCCCGCAAGCGCTGAAGCACTCAGGGTCTTGCCGGTTCCGGGAGGACCAGAGAGGAGAACGCGCCGCCGTGGCTTCAACCCTTTTGCCTCAAGCTTTTCACGCATGCGCGTCTCAACAACGAGATGCGCGAGTTCGCTCTCGATCCTGTCTGGCAAGATGACATCGACGAGGCGCTCGGTCGGATAGGACGCGGCAAGGAACTCCGCCAGATCACCGCGGGGTGTTGCGATAGGAGTGATCGCAGGGGTTCGCTTCGCAGGCGGCTTCTGCCCCGCTTCAGCCCATTGTCGCAACTGCTCAGCCAGCCTGGTATGCCCCTTCTGCTCTTCGGCAGCAGAGAGTTGCATCGCCAGATCGTAAAAACGATCGGCGTCTCCCTCCGCGTGGCTCTTGACGAGACCGATGATTTGCTGGGCGGATGCCACGGTTAAGCTGCTCTTTCTTCGAGGTTTTTTATCGACGTACGATACGTTGAGATTCTATACATAAATCATCCAATGGACCAGAAAAATCGCCATCCTGTCCGTCGACCATAGCGCTCGAAGCCCCTTTTCCGAAACCTGTATTTGGAAGTAACTAATCGCGAAAAGCAGTGGGAACTCAGCCAACACCAACTTGAGGTGGCTCCCCCTGAAAACCCGCATCCTCCATTTGCTCCCTATCGGGCAGGTCATGCAGGCTCTCCAGCCCGAACGCCACCAAGAACTGCTCGGTGGTGACGAAGGTATAGGGCGCCCCGCGCCGAGGCGACCGTGGTCCGGTCCCAATCAGGTCGCGCGCATGCAGCCGGCCGATCAGGTCACGGCTGATCTCCTTGCCGAAGATGTCCTTGAGCCCGTCGCGCGTAATCGGTTGATGGTAGGCGATAGCGGCCAAAACCGCGACGTCGAATTCATTCAGGTCGAGTAGCTGGTCCCCGACATTTGCCGCCGTGCGGATTGCGGGCGCGTAGGCGGGCCGCGTTCGGAACATCCAGCCGCCAGCGACTTGGGCAATCTCGAAGGCCCGCCCTTCCAGATCGGCGGCCAGATCCTCGACCAGCAGATCGACCGAGGCCCCCTGCCCCACCACGCGCGCCAGGTCGTCGCGCGGCACCGGCGAGGCCGAGGCAAAGAGCACCGCCTCGATCCGGCGCATCCATTCCCGCCAGCGCAGCTCCGGCGGCAGGTCGGCCAACTCGCGGTCGAGTTCGGGGTCGGAGCGATCCTTGGCCATCGCTACACCCCGTAGAGCCGGAAGGTGTCGCGCCCGGTCAGCTCGCGCACCGCGCCGAGGTCGACCAGCCGGTCGCAGAGCCGCCGCGCGGCGCGATCCGCCAAAGGCAAGGCTGAAGGCGCCACGGCATCGCGGCTCAGAAACATCGCGACCGCGTCGCCAGCCCTCTTGGCCCGGAGCTTGGGTGCGACCGCTTTCAGATGCGCCGCCCGACGCGCCAGGTCGGTGGAGAGACGCACGGCCTCACCCGCCGAAGAGAAAAGTGCGCGATGACAGGCCAGACGAAGATCATCGCCGCGCTTGCGCAGGTCAGCGCGTTTCAGGCCCGCGGCCAGCAGCGGCACGAGATGTTCCCAACCGAGGGCTTGGGCGAGGGCCGCATCCGCGAGGATCAGCCCTGCTACATCTGCGCGCGGCGCCTCGCGCAGTACCGCCTCCAGCACCATCGCCGCTCGGCAAACGGGCACCCCCTGCCCCGCATCCAGCCACGCGGCAATCTGGCCCGGCTCGATGGTCGGCAAGGCTCGACCCAGAGCCTTGATCGACACCGGCCGTTCCACAGCGCGCCGCCAGGCCAAGTACGTTTCGCCTGCGGGTCCGGGCAGATCGCCGGGGCGCAGCAGGAGCACAGCGTCACGCAACGCCCCTACCCGCTCCGGGCGCCCGGAAAACGCGACACAGGCCTCGGCCGCGCGCAGCGCGAGCCGGTCCCGCAACAAGGCTTGGGGCACCTCCGCGCGTCCTAGCACAACATGCAGGTGGTTCAGTGCCGCTCCCGACAAAAACGCCACATCTTCAAGGGTTTCAGCGCGCGTGGAGGTGACCCAGGCAGGCATCCGGGGTAACGTGTCGAGGTCGCTGATGGGATCTGGCCGGGCAAAAGTCATGCCTAAAGCCTACATCAGCGCGGCGCTTTCTTCCAGAAAATAGCAGCCGAACCGCCTCGCCTTGCGCCTTTCCACTATGTCCAATAAGTTTGCCTTATCGGACATATAAGGATATGCTGGAAAGCAGCTCAATTTCATTGCCGGATTTGCTGTAAAGATGCCCTCAGAGACCGAGAAATCAACGTCAGCGCCCTCCGATACGAACAAGGATGCTCCCCTCGACGAGAGAGATCAAAAGGAAAGCGACAGTATCGCCCTGCCCACCCATGTCGCCGGGTCCGGCACGCTTGATCGGCTGGTCTATACCGCACGCGACTATGCCCGGGCCGCAGCGTCCGAGAACACGCTGAAGGCCTACGCGAAGGACTGGGCGCATTTCGCGCGTTGGCTCCGGATGAAGGGCGCGGATCCATTGCCCCCCTCCCCTGAAATGATCGGCCTCTATCTCGCGGATCTGGCGTCCGGATCGGGCCCCTCCGCTTCGCAGTCGGCGTCCAGACCCCTATCGGTCTCGACCATAGAACGCCGTCTCTCGGGCCTAGCTTGGAACTACACTCAGCGTGGCTTCACCCTCGATCGGAACAACCGGCACGTCGCGACAGTGCTGGCCGGGATCAAGCGCAAGCATGCGCGACCACCGGTGCAGAAGGAAGCGATCCTGGCCGAGGACATCCTCGTGATGGTCGCCACCCTTCCCTATGATCTGCGCGGGCTGCGGGATCGGGCGATCCTGCTCCTGGGCTATGCCGGTGGTCTGCGCCGCTCGGAAATCGTCAGCCTCGACGTGCACAAGGACGACACGCCGGACTCGGGCGGTTGGATCGAGATCTTCGACAAGGGCGCCCTGCTGACCCTCAACGCCAAGACCGGCTGGCGTGAGGTCGAGATCGGCCGCGGCTCCAAGGATCAGACCTGCCCCGTGCATGCTCTCGAGCGATGGCTGCACTTTGCGAAGATCGACTTCGGTCCGGTCTTCGTCGGCAGCTCACGGGATGGCAAACGCCCCTCCGACACACGGCTGAACGACAAACATGTGGCTCGCCTGATCAAGCGCACGGTCCTGAACGCCGGCATCCGATCCGAGCTGCCAGAAAAAGAACGCCTGGCGCTGTTCTCCGGTCACTCGCTGCGTGCCGGCCTCGCCAGTTCGGCAGAAGTCGACGAACGCTACGTCCAGAAGCATCTGGGGCATGCCTCGGCCGAAATGACCCGCCGCTACCAGCGCCGGCGCGACCGGTTCCGCGTGAACCTGACCAAGGCCGCCGGCCTCTGACCCCCTGCCCCATCACGCCGCCTGCCCGCTGAGCCTGCCATAGAAGCTGCGCTCGAGATGCAGCTCCCCTGCCCCGGCCTTCTCGACCATGCCGCGCAGATAGCCGCCCGGCGAGGACACTTCGCCCGCACAATGCTTCTCGAAGACAAGCGCCAGCGCCGCCGTCGCCACCTGTTTGCCCAAGCGGTCTTGCGCCACGTTCCAAGCATGCTCGGACACCCCGATCATCGGTCTGAGCTGCCCGGCAACCCGGTGCAGATCGCCCCAATCTTTCAGGAATCCGCCCATATTACGCGCCCAGGAAGCAAATTCGGGACAAGCCTGCATCACTGTGGGCAAATCCAGCGCCGCACGCTTCTTGCGTACCTCGGCCACCCATTCTTCCAGCTCCCTATCAACCTGATCTTCGGGCTGAGCATTAGGCACCACGGCCGCGACTTCCTCATTTTCTGAGGAATTACAGGTTACAGGATTAAGTTGGTTTGTAATTAGTATATGAGGTTCAGAAATGACCTCCCTGGGGTTCATTTCTTGAGTCTTCTCAAGACTTTGTTCCTTGATTTCAGGTGTGTTTTCCACAGGCCCTGCGACCTTGATTGCCTTGAGATAGGCAGCTTCAACGCGTTCCTGAAGCTCTTTGAACCAGGTTAGCAGCCGCACAAGCTGCTCTGAGGCTTCATGCCGGCGCGGAAGCCGGTCCAGAAGCTCCTCGAAGAGGCCCGTGAATTGCGTCCAGGGGCCGCGCATCGCGCTGCTGACAGCAGCCTCGATCCGAGCGCGGATCATACGGCGTGCCACCGTGATCTGTCGCTTCAGGCGCTGACAGAGCTCGCGCTCGGCCTGCAAATCGGCATGGAGCTCCTCGAACTCCTCGACACGGGCTGAAAGCGGCGACAGATCGAAGCCATAGGCCTCGACGATGCGCCCCTCGGCGTCCCTGCGGCCCCACCGCTTGCCGTTTGGGCTGTCCTGGAAGGAGATCACGCCGATCTCGGCCAGTCGCCGTGCATGGCGCTTGAGCGCGGAGAGCGAGAACCCGGTCTGCTCCATCAGATAGGCGTTCGACGCCCAGACGATCGGGCGCTGGCCCTCCTCCCAGTCCTGGGCTTGGGTAAAGGCCCCGAGCGTGTCGAGGAGCATCATGTCTCCGGCCTTGAGGCCAATGTAGGCTCCAACCCGCTTCACGGCGACGAACGCCCGTGTTTTGGATATAGCTACCTGTTCACCGGCTTGGGCAAGCTGCTCTGCAATGCCAAGACCCGGTGTCGGCTTGCGCCAACCTGTATGTTTCATGCCTGTTTCTCACCTCCAGATATGTGGAGGCAAAAGAAAGCCGTTCGCCAAAGTGGCGTTCTTGTTGACAGTGATTCGCGGGAGAGATATCTTCTAAGCGACCAAACTTTTCAGATTAGCTCTCAGGCCACGCTGCTTGGGGGCTTTTCTTTTGCCTAGATCATTGTTCTGACTGCTCCTCTTTCGTCGCGAGGAATTCGCTGTACAGCTGATCAAGCCGACCCGAGAGAAAGTCCCCGAACTCGGTTGAATCTTGTGCCGTAAGCGAAATGCTGAATGCCTTTCCGGACCGGCCGATGACACCCTTGATGCGGCCTTTGCCAGCGGTCCAGGTTCGTTTCTTGGGCGCGGCACGCGTTTTTCGGCGCTTCGGCACCCTGCCCGCTTCTGCCAGCTTGCTGTGCAGGAACTCAAAGCGAGCATCACTGTCGAGGTTCTGAAACCCGTCAAACTCCAAAGCTCCCTTGAGGATCTTGTCATTCGATGGTTCCGAAGCCAACTTCTTGAAGTCTTCCCAGCGATCACGCCCAATCTGCTTGGCCGGCCCAATCTGTTCGATGACGTGCCGAGGGACGTTCTGCGCCACTGACAGCATCCGTGAAAGCAACGTCCCATCGATGGTAAGGGCGGACTGGATCACGTCCTTTGCTTGACCCATATCCAAGAGGCTCTTCGCAAATAGGGCCTTCTCAATAAAAGAGAGATCTGCGCGCGCAGTGTTTTCCTGCCCTTGAGCAAGAATGTGAGCCACATCGTCCATTGGTTTTACAACTGCGCGAACCTTACGACCGAGCGCCGATGCAACTCGCACACGGCGATGCCCGAAGACGATCATATAGCGGCCATCCGCTTCCGGATGCGGACGAAGCAATACCGGTGTGTCCTGACGACCCGCTGCGATCGATGCTTTCAGTTCGTCGAAAGCAACATCGTCATCACTAAGCCGATCCGAAACGAATGACACATCGATCAATTGCGGATCGATCTCGACAATGGTTTCGCCTTCAAGGAGACGTTTCGAGTTTTCTGCAAGGCTATCAATCGAAACCTTCATCGACTTCGAAGCACCGCGCATTGCGTACCCAGAGCGGCCGGAATCCTTGGGCTGCTCCGGCGAGCCGGCCATGACGCTCTTCAGGAGGTCTTTGCGAGCCATCAAGCCATCTCCTTTTCGTCAGAATCCAACCTACGCGCTGCGCGCTTTTCGACAGTTGCACGGCTGTCAAAACTGGCTCTCTGCACGGCTGTCAAAACCACATTCATTCTCGCCCCCAAGCCTTGTGGATCAGTTCAGCGATTTCGTCGTTCACATCATTCAAAGACGTAACTGCGCGGTCGTACGTAGTCCGCACGAACTGAGACCGTTCAACTTCGTAAAGCGTTTGCTTGGTAATCCCAGCGTCGGAGATCGCCGTAGACTTCAGCACAGGAGCTGACAGCATCTGATTTGGGAACATCGCCTGGAGGAACCCAACCATCTGCTTCTGGGGACCGTCCGTTGGTTCAAATCGCGTTACGAGGTAACGGAACCACTTCAGGCGCATGTTCGCTCCAGCGTCACGGATCGTCTTCATGATCCCGCCCAGCATCAGGAGAAACTGGCTCATCGACATGACGTCCAGCATCTGAGGATGGACCGTCACAATGACCGAGGAAGAAGCCGTGAGAGCAGTAAGCGTGAGGTAGCCCAGCTGAGGAGGGCAATCGATCACAACCACGTCGTAGCGGTCATCAACCTCGCTAAGCGCCTTCGATATACGAGTGAAGAAGGTACGGCCCTCGTGGGGATCGCTGCTCGTCAAAGCAACCGGGGTATCGTATTCGTACTCTTGAAGTTCGAGACTTGCCGGAACGATATCAAGGTTGGGAAAGTTTGTTGGCCGGATCACCTCTGTGATCGGCTTGCGCTCGTCATCATACCGAAGTGTCTCGTAGAGCGAAGGCACGTCGTCGAGTTCAGGCTGAATGCCGTGTAAAGCTGTGAGCGAGGCTTGAGGGTCCAAGTCGATCGCAAGAACTCGATGCCCTTTCAACGCCAAGTGCTGCGCGAGGTGCGCGGCGGTAGTGGTCTTTCCGGAACCCCCTTTGAAGTTCACGACAGACACGACGTGCAGTTCTTCGCCAGGTTGCCGATAAGGGACATAACGGCGTTTTCCGGGGCGGCCATGCTTATCGAGATAAGCTCTCAGTTCCAGCATCTGCTCGGCCGAGTAGCTGCGCCTCCCGGACGACGATGTTTCAGGTTCAGGACCTTTGCCTTCGAGATGAAGCTTCTTAATGGTCGACTGCGTCACGCCGAGATAGTAGGCAACCTCGGCCAAGGAAAACTGACGTAGACCTTTTTGGGCGTCCGGAGGATACTGTTCCTGCCGCAACATATTGAGGCGGTCGGAAATCAACTCTCCTTGCTGAAGGATGATCTCGTCGAAGGGTTGATCCTTCGTATCAGCCGCAAAAGACCGTTCTCGCATCCGCCTGTCCTCTAAATATCGCTTTTTCAGCAATTTCGCTCATTAAAGTGTCATCTACACGGAAAACTGAGTCTTAACAACGATTTTCGCCCAGTGGTTAGATCTTACCCAATCTACCAGCGAGCCTAGATGTCTCGACAAAGTGTAGCGATCGAAGAATGTAGCCACCCAATATCTAGGGATAAACTGTCACTAGCTCGGATGTGCAGTCAACTTTAATCTCGCGCCAGTTTTTCCTTATCTATCTGTTATTATTTTGTTTTTCCGCGCTGCACGGCTGTCAAAGTGAAAGATACTCCAAGCCTCAGAACGCTAGGGGAACCACGAACCCGTTTCATCCGAAACAGATTGCATCACCATCACCTTGAGCCAATTCAGTGATCAGTTGCTTCGACCAAGCGCGCCAACCACTGGTTCCAAAATGCGGGGAATGCGTGTCAACGTGAAGGGAAGCAGCGGGAATCGGCTGGGTTGCCCCAGCCGATTCTTTGCGTCACGCGGCTTCTTTCGGCCCCCAGGGGATGACGGCCTGCAGGGACAGATCGTCCTGGTTCGCGGCCTTGCCGAGGTTGGCGTTGAAGCCGTGGTCGCGGACGGTCAGCGTATAGTAGTCGGCGCCGGTCTCCTTGTTCTGCTTCTTCCAGATGCCGCCGCACTTGACCAGCTTGCCGCGCGGGGAGCGCCCGAGGACGCGGTGCGTGGGGGCCATCGGGTTCGTGCTCGCGACAGGTTCGACCGTGATGTCGAGATCGAAGATTGAGCTACCCCCCGAAATTCGGACAGTGACGTAAGCTACGATTTGCAGTCTGCTGATCTTCGACGAGAAGGAGATCAGAGATGTCGAAACGCAAGCAGCACGCGCCCGAGTTCAAGGCGAAGGTCGCGCTGGAAGCCCTGAAGGGTGAAGAAACGGCGGCCGAGCTGGCGAGCCGGTTCGGAGTGCATCCGACGATGATCCATCAATGGAAGCGAGCCCTGCTCGAAGGCGCGTCCGGCGTGTTCGAGCGCGGAGGCCGCAAGAAACCCGAGATCGACGAGGAGCAGGTGAAGGAGCTCCACGCCAAGATCGGGGAGCTGGCGGTGGCCAACTCTTTTTTGGAACGAAAGCTGAAGCCCTGGGGCGGGAAGTGAGGCGCGGCATGATCGAGCCCGACCACCCGGATCTGTCGATCGGCCAGCAGTGCAAGCTGCTGTCGATCGCGCGTTCGTCTTTCTACAACACGCCCAAGGGAGAGACTGAGCAGAACCTCGGCCTGATGAGGACGATCGACGAGCAGTTTCTGGAGACGCCGTTCTTCGGAGTTCGGCAGATGACCTGGCACCTGCGCAATGACGGCCATCTGGTGAACGAGAAGCGCATCCGGCGGCTGATGCGCCTGATGGGGCTCATGCCGATTTACCAGAAGCCCAACACGAGGAGGTCGGCGAAGGGCCACAAGACCTACCCCTACCTGCTCAGAGGTCTGCGGGTGGAACGCCCGAACCAGGTCTGGTGTTCGGACATAACCTATCTGCCCATGCGCCGAGGGTTCCTCTATCTGGTGGCGATCATGGACTGGCATACCCGCAAGGTAATGTCCTGGCGCATCTCGAACACGCTGGAGGCCGACTTCTGTGTCGAGGCGTTGAACGAGGCCATCCACAAGTTCGGCCCGCCCGAGATAATGAATACGGATCAAGGGTCCCAGTGCACATCCTTCGCCTGGACGGATCGGCTGCGCCGATCAGCGGTGCGGATATCGATGGATGGGAAGGGCCGCTTCCTCGACAACATCTTCATCGAGAGGCTGTGGCGCACCCTGAAATACGAGTGCGTTTACCTGCATGCCTGGGAGACCGGATCGGAGACGAAAGCGGCGATCCGGAAATGGATGACCTTCTACAACCACCAGCGCCCGCATTCAGCATTGGGCGGCCAACCTCCGGCGCTGGTCTATTGGCAGAGAAATGATATCAACCAACCCGATCAGCAGGTGCAACGAGTAGCTTAAATTACGCCAGATCCTGTCCAAGAGATGGGGAGTAGCTCAGGTCAGGGTCGAGATGGAGCCAACGCCCTTGGCGGTTTCGATGTCGGCGCTGGTGAATTTGATGCAGTTCGTGGTCATTGCTCTTCTCCTTGTTTGCGTTTCAATGATGGTCACCTTGCAGCTGGCCAAGGCCCGGCCACACCGAAGGCGAAGCGCAGCGGAGAGGGGCAGGCGCCAGTCTTTTTGGCTCGCGAGGAAAGACCTGCAGGGTCAGGGGAAAAAGATCGGTGACAACCTTTGTGGACGGGGCGACAGCTGCGACCAGCATGTCATGCAACTCAGACAAAGGGAGAAATGCAGTGGCCGCGAAGGAAAGTAGGGGAACAGCCGAGGGAGATGTCGCCGATTGGCGATCTATTGTGAAGCCGACTTATTAGCCCGGTAGAGCCGACAGGTCGCATGCTCGGGAACAAGAACCCAACTTCAGCGCAACGTCGCTGGCCAAATGACCGAAGAAGTGAGGCTACTAGCAATCTGGAAGGAGCCATAGGGCAGGGGGACCGGTAAGGAGAAATTGCCTGTTGAAGACCCTCGTCCCCGAAGCGGCCATTAAGTGACCGCGCAGCTAATGGCGGCCACGAGCCCACTTTGACCGATGCTGCGCTATGAAGGAACGGCCGCTTCGCTGCACGAGTGATTACTTTTACATCAAGCCGTAGAAGCCCGAGGAATGGCAGCTTTTTCAATAACCGCACGTCGGAGTCTGATACAGAGTTGCCGCGTCATGGCCTTCGAGCGGGTTTCACACAGATACCAGTCGCGGCGCGATTTGGCCCTGGAACTGCGGAGGCGGCTGAGGGAGCTGACCGTGAGCCGGGTCTGCTACGGCCACCGGCGCCTCCATATTCTGCTGCAGCGGGGAGGCCAGCGGGTCAACCACAAGCGCACCTTTCGCCTCTACAGCTAAGAAGGGCTCCGGAGCCCAAGGCGGCGGCACCCCTGCCGCTATCGGTCGGGGCGCTCCAAAGCTGATGCCACGAACTATGTCTGGGTCGCGGACTTCATGTCGGACCGGCACTTAGACGGCCAGCCGTTCCGGATCCTGACGATCGTTGACTGCCATACGAGAGCGGTTCACGTAAGCCGATTCAGCCCTTCAATGGGGAACGCGAGCCACGACGATCATCTCGACACGCATACCCTGCCGGGCGAGTAACATGCCGCCTGTTGCCCGGGCCGGCGGGTTGGCCGGGTCGACCCAGGCATCCCACACAGCGTTCATCCCCTGAAAATCCGCCATGTCGGCCAGCCAAACCTGGACCGAAGCGACGTCGGCCTTGCTGCCGCCCAGCTCGGCCATCACGGCGTCTATCTTGTTCAGCACTTCGTGTGTTTGTGCTGTGATGTCACCGGCCAGATCATTAGGCACCTGTCCGGCGAGAAAGGCGATGTCGCCGATGCACACAGCCTGGCTCATGCGGGGGCCCGGGGTCAGTCGTTCGAGGGTCATGTGGTCTTCCTTTCGCTTCAATCGTTGTCACTTGCCGCGCCGACTTCGGTGATCGAGACGGGAACGGTGTTGCGCGTGACGAGGGTGTAGAATGCACCGAATGTCGCGGCAGCAACCTCTTTGCGTGTCGCCGGGCCTAGGTCGGGCAGGTGCGTGTTCGGGTCGAGGTCGGCAAAAAGCTCGACCTCGTCCTGATCGGCGTTTGGCCAATAGCGGATGCCGCCCTTAGCCAGGTTGTTGTGGGTGGAATGCACCGCGCCAGCCGGTGAAGGTGTGCATCGGGCCGCGCAGCCGTACCCCGAAGCGGGTGATATATGTGGCGTTGCACACGCGGATCTTCTCTGCCAGGCCTTCGGGTAAATCGAAAGACCCGGACGCCGCCTCGAACATGGAGTCGACGTCGGACAGAAAGCTGCTCATGTTTGTGCTCCCTTTCGCCCAATCTCTAGGCCTCAACCGAAAATCCAGCGGGGCAGCCACAGTGCGATATCGGGTAGCAACGCCAGGATCACAACCGACAGGCACATCAGCAGGAAGAATGGCAGCGACGCGGCCGCAACGCGCAGAACCGGAACGCCGCTCATACCCTGAAGGATGAACAAGTTGAAGCCGACGGGCGGGGTCATTTGACCCAGCTCGACCATGATCACCAGAAACACCCCAAACCAAATCGGGTCGATGCCTGCGGCCAACACCAGCGGCAACGTGATCGGTAGCGTCATCACCGTGATCGAGATGCCGTCCAGCAGCAGACCAAGCAGGATGTAAAACAACGCCAAGATCAGCAGCAGCCCGCCGGACGAAAGTCCCATTCCACCAATTATGGCAGCCACGTCCTGCGGGATGTGCATGAATCCCATGGTCGTCGAAAGAAACGCGGCTGCCGTCAGGATCGTGCAGATCATGCAGGCGGTCGGCACCGCACCCAAGAGCGAGTCGCGCAGCAACCGGAGCGACAGCTCGCCATGAAGTGCGGCCAGAACCAGCGTCACCAATACTCCGATTGCCGCCGATTCCGAGGGCGTCGCCAGGCCAGAATAGATCGAGCCAAGGACGGCAAAGATCAGCACCGCGATTGGCCAGAGGTTGCGTAAGGCCGCGGACAGGGGCGCCGACTCGCCACCGCGCGGCGCTTTTTCGGGCCGCGACACGCAACGCGCCAGAATAAAGGCGCTGTAGAGCGCCGCGATCAGTAATCCGGGGATGAGTCCTGCCGCGAAAAGCCGCACGATCGAGACTTCGGCCAGCAGCCCGTAGATGATCATCACAATTGACGGCGGGATAAGCAGGCCCAGAGTGCCGGCACCCGCCAGCGACCCCACGGCCAGCCCTTCATCATAGCCGCGCGACCGAAGCTCGCCGAGGGTGATCTTGCCAACCGTTGCCGTGGTCGCGGCAGACGATCCCGAGACGGCTGCGAACAGCGCGCAGCCCACCACATTGGTATGCAGCAAACCGCCGGGCAGCCGCGATACCAGCGGCGTCAACCCCTGGAACATGCGCGAGATCAGCGACGTTCGGAACACGATTTCGCCCATCCAGACGAATAACGGTATCGCCGATAGTTCCCACGAGCTTGATGCTCGGATCATGATCCGCGACAGTGTCGATCCCAAGCGATTTACATCGAAGCCCAGAAACACCGTCAGGCTGACCGTGCAGACGCAGATGATGGCCACAAATATGACCGTGCCCGATGCCAGAAAGGCAACCAGCAGAAGCAGCACCAGAAGAGAAATTACACCAGCATCCATTTTCAGACCTCCGTCTCGCCATGCGCGCCGGACTGTGAGAGCCCGATAAGAGACTCGACCACGCGAAGCGCGAAAATGATTACACCCAGGAGCACGAACAGCTCCGGGATCCATTGTGGGACTTCCGCGATCGACGAACTGGTTGTACCACGCTCATAGTTCCGCAGGACGCTGCGGCCGACATACCAGGCGATCAGAATACCCATAGAGAAGGCCGCGAGGTGGCCGAACACATCCAGAAAATACTTCCCCCGCGCACCCAACAGATCGCGCACCAGGGTCACCTGGATCAACGCGCCGCTGCGAAAGGCTTCGCCAAGTGCGAGGAAGGTCAGCGCGGAGACCGCGTAGCCCACGAACTCGTCAAGAACGAAGGTCGAGGTGTCGAAAAAGTTGCGGAGAACGATCTCCAGCACGATATGGGCGAACATCGCCACCAGTGCCAGAACGGCAAGCCAGTTGGCGGTGTGTGAAAGCGCTTTGATCGCTTTGTGCATTTGGGTCCTCCTCCCCAGATGTCGCGACAGGCACCAGACCGGTCGCGACAGTCTTGCGTGTCGGTCAGAAGTTTCTGCCGATCTTTGCGCCGTAGCTCGACAGGATCGCTTCGCCTGCCTCGCCGGTCTTTTTCCGCCACTCGGCGATGACCGCACTGGCCGCTGCGCCAAGATGCGCTTGCAGTTCGGGCGAGATTTCTTCGGCGATCACAACGCCGTTTTCTTTCAACGACGCGTAGTTGCCTTCGACGCGGGCACCAAGAGCCTCCCAGTTCCGCGCATCCGCGGCGGCGGCGGCCTCAAGGATCGCCGTCCGTCCGGCTTCGTCCAGATCGTCGAACGCATCGCGGTTCATGTGCACGAAGTTGAGAGGCAACGCATAGTTGATCTCGGTGAAGTGGCTGAGATGTTCCCAGAACTTCGCGTTTACGCCACCCTCGGCCGAGGTCAGAACGCCTTCGATTCCCCCGGTCGCAAGCTGCGGCACCACGTCGGCCCAGCTAAGTTGGATGGGCGATGCACCGGCTTCGATCAGGGTGCGTGTCCCATTGGCATCGTAGGTCCGCATCTTGAGTCCACTCAGCGCACTAGGCGTGTCGACCGGCTTCTGCGCCCAAAGTCCCGATGGCGGCCAGGGCGACGCATACAGGAGGATCTGCCCGTTTTTCTCGAAGAATGCCGCATAGGCGGGTTTGGCCGCCAGATAGAGCTCGCGCGCCTCCTCCACATTGGCTGCCATGAAGGGCAGCGAGCTTACCAGAAAGATCGGATCGGACCCGGCCAGCACACCGCCAAGCGTGTCTGCGATCGGCACGACGCCGTCTGCGACCGCGTCCAGATTGTCTTTCGACTTGAAACCGAGCGCGCCGCCGAGATGCAGCGTGATAATCACGTCGTTGCCGGACAGTTCGGCCACCTTGTCGGCGAAAAACTGGTCGCCTTGCCCATGGATCGAGTTCGGCTCGTATTCGTTGGTCATGTCGAGCTTGGTTTCGGCAAGCGCGCCTCCGGCGGCAAGGCCGATGAACGCGATTCCTGCGAGTGTCTTAAAGAACATTGCTTCCTCCTTCAGTTGATTTCTGTGTTGTCGTTCACGACGGGCGAAGTCATGCGGCCTCGCCGCCGCGCGCAATTCGGGTGGCGCGCTCATCGATCGACAGTCCCTCCGGCCCTTCGGTAATCACGACACCAAAGTCACGCCGCGCGGCATTAACGCTGATCTTGTCAAGAATGGCGTCAGCAAGTACCCGCTCGGGTTCGCGCTCCCAGGCCATGCCGTAGCCGCCACCGCTGGCCATCACATGGCTAAAGACGTCGCCCGCGTTCATGGCCACCGGCTCCCGAAGCAGCACCGGAAGGGCACGCGTGCGTTCACCCGAGATCAGATGATTCATCGAAGGCTGGCCAGGGCTTCCGCCCATCAGCCCATGCGGGGGATGGTCCCGCTTGTCCGAGCGGACGTTGAGCGTCGCCCCGTCGACAAGCACACGGTAGTCGCGCCGGATCGCAAGACCGCCGCGGCGCCGGCCCGGGCCACCGGTATCGGGTACGAAACCGTAATGCTCGATGCGGATCGGATAGGTGCGTTCGATCATCTCGATTGGTACGTTGGACTGGTTGGCGCCGATATGGGGCACGCCCTCTTGACCGTCGCTCTGCAGACTAGCGCCCCAGGTCCCCATTGCGGTTTCGCAGAAAACGAAGATCGCACCGTCCTTCCGCCCCGCGATTGTCGGCAGCGTGGACCCGCCGGAACCGTCCGCCGTCACCCTGTCCGGCGCGGCATTCGCCAGCGCCCCGAAAAGGCAGTCGATCATGCGATACCCGGTGATCCCGCGCGCCCCGCAAGGCCCCGGCGACACCGGGTTGACCACTGTTCCCGCGGGCGCACGCACCTCGATTGCTTCGGTGAAGCCGTGACAGTTTGGCACGTCCGCCCGCATGAGCGAACGCAGCGCGGCATAGGCGCAGGCTTTGGTGAACGGCAGTGTCGAGTTGATGCCACCTGCAACCTGCGGGCTGGACCCGGTCCAATCCACAACAGCGCGCGCGCCGTCGATCGTCACCGCCACTTCCAGCGTAATTGGCTCGGGCATCTCGCCGATGCCGTCGATATGGTCGGTGAACCGGTAGGTTCCGTCGGGCAGGTCAGAAATCTCCGCCTCGGCAAGCCTGCACGCATAGCTGTTGAGATCATCGATCGCTGTTTCCATCACCTCGACGCCGTATCGCTCATAGAGTTGTTGCAGCCCCCGCGCACCGGTGGCGCATGCGGCGATCTGGGCCTGAAGATCGCCCAGCACCATATCCGGCGTACGGACATTCAGCGCGATCATCTTCCACAGCGTATCGTTACGCTTTCCCTTGTCGAAGAGCTTAAGGACGGGAAGGCGCAGACCCTCCTGCCAGATCTCGGTCGCGCCGAGCGCGTTCGACCCCGCGACGATGCCGCCCACATCCGAATGGTGCGCCAGCGTCGCCGACCAGCCACGCAGCACATTTTGGTAGTAGATCGGCTTGACGACATAGATGTCCGGCAAGTGCTGGCCGACCGCCGCGTAGGGATCGTTCATGATGAAGATGTCGTCGGGATGCAAATCATCCCCGGCCTCTTCAATCATATTTGTCAGCGCGTCATGGAATGCGCCCAGATGCATCGGCGTGCAGACTCCTTGCGCCAGCGTTCGCCCCTTTGCATCACAGAGCGCCGTAGAGAAATCGAGGCTGTCGCGCACAATCTGCGAATAGGCGGTGCGGATGATCGTGATGGTGATCTCCTCTGCAATAGTATCGAAAGCGTTGCGGAGGATCTCCAGCAGGAACGGGTCGGTTGTACGAGCGGTCATGGTCAATACTCCAGATCGACGACGATGTTGTCGAGCGCATCGCGATGCGCGGAGGCGTCGGGTGGCACCACAGTCGTGCCCTCGTATTCCTCGACGATTAGCGGGCCGCTTTGCGGTTCGGTGCCCAGATCGCCCCGGCCAATCACCGGCGTTCGGACAAGGCCGTGCGCATCGCCGAACCAGACATCGCGGAAAACCTCCTCGGTTGAAGGGTTCAGTGCGATCGACAGCTCGTTCGGGGTTTTGTGCGCGGGATCGACGGACTTCAACTTCAGCGCCACGATCTCGACCGGTTCGCTGGCGTCAAACGCATGCCCGAACCGGCGCCGATGCTCATCATCGAAACGGGCCCGCAAATCGTCGCGGGAGGCTTCGACGAAGCTTTCGGCGCCCAGATCAACTGTCAATTCGAACGCCTGACCGACATAACGCAACTCAACCTCGCGCGAGCACATCGCGGCGCCGGATTCGAGCGCTAGAAGCTGCTCTGCCTGGCGCTGGAGCCCGGCATAAGTGTTGTCGGCGATCTCGGCAGAAAGGCCGTCGAGACGACCGGGACAAGCGGCGGCGACCGTCACAGAACGTTCTGCCAGAAGCAGGCCCACTGCACTGAACACGCCCGCCGCCGGGGGGACAATCACACGCCGGATCTCCAGGCTGCGCGCAATTCCGACCCCGTGAACACCGCCATTGCCGCCAAACGCGAACATGGAGAAATCGCGCGGGTCGCGGCCACGATAGGTCGTCACCGCCTTGATAGCGCGCACCATCGTCGCATTTGCGACCTGGTGCACACCATAGGCCGCTGCGTGGGGGGTGAGGCTCAGCGGGTCGGCAACGACGCGGGCAACTGCGCCTTGCGACAGCTTGGCGTTGATCGGCACGGTCCCACCGGCGAGCCCGGTCTGGTTGAGATACCTCAAGACGACATTGGCGTCGGTTACGGTCGGTTCGGTCCCGCCGGCGTTGTAACATGCCGGCCCCGGATTGGCCCCCGCACTATCCGGCCCGACCTTGATTGCACCGGCCCGGTCGATCCGCACAATGGAGCCGCCGCCAGCCCCGACCTCGGAAATGTCGATCACCGGCAGTTTTAGAGCGTAACCGCCACCGCCCGCGATGACGCCGGTGGTGCTCATGGACGATCCGACTTCGTAATCCTCGGCAAAGATCACGGAACCGTTCTCGATCATCGACCCCTTGGCGGTGGTTCCACCCATGTCGAATGTGATCGCGTTGTCGATGCCCAGCATCCGCGCCAGATGCGCGGCGCCGACGACACCGGCCGCGGGGCCGCATTCGACGATCTGGGCAGGCGTCGTCTTCACTGCAGCGGCATCCACTGCGCCACCCGAGGATTGCATGATCGAAACCCGCGCCGGACATCCGGCCGTGCTCAGGTCGGCCTCCATACCTTCGAGATAGCGCCGCACCGGCGGGCCGACATAGGCATTGACCACCGTCGTGGAGGTGCGTTCGTATTCCCGGATCTGCGGTAGAACATCGACCGAAAGCGTTACAAACAAATCCGGAAGAAGCTTGCGGATAATTTCCCCTGCGCGGCGTTCGTGCTCGGGGTTGAGATAGGAATGCAGGAAGCAGACGGCGACTGCCTCGACACCGTCGCGTTGCATTTTTTGTGCTGCCTCGCGCACATCATCCTCGTTTAGAGGCGTTTGGATCGAACCATCGGCATCCACACGCTCGCGCGCCTCAAAGCGCAGGTTGCGCGGCGACAAAGGCGATGGCTTGACGTAAAGTGGCTCGTAGAGCTTCGGCACGCGTATGCGGCGCAACTCCAATACATCGCGGAACCCTGCCGTGGTCAGCAGCGCTGTGCGCGCACCCTTGCCCTCGAGAATTGCATTAGTAGCGACCGTGCAGCCATGTGCCATTTCGGTCAGCTTCGACATCGCCAACCCCGCCCCATCGGCCAAGGCCGACACACCGGAGACCACTCCCAATCCATAGTTGGGTGGTGTCGACGGGACTTTCGCCGTCGTCAGCAATCCGTCGGCGTCGATATGGGCGATGTCGGTAAAGGTGCCCCCGATGTCGGAGGCTACGCGCCAGTTCATGAGTTCACTCTTCGTTAATTTGAATGTGCTCGAATGCTAGCGGCGCCCAATAATAAATAAAAACGATAATATTGTATAAAGTTTAATAGATCATCTTTATCGACTTGGCGCTTCCCATTGCCCGAGTGAAGGCAAGCGCGCTATTGACGATTGTCTGCATCGCCGGGGCGTCCGGGCCATCGCGATGGCAGATAGCAAACTGCAAGGAACTTAGCTGGATTTCAGTCTCCAGTAGCTTTAGGGCGTCCGACCGCAATTCCTCGTCAACGACCGCCATCGGCACCGCGCCTATGCCCAATCCTTTGCGTGTCAGCAAAACGATGGTCTGGAGCGACGAAATAGGGTTCAATCGCGGCGATACGCCAGCAGCGCGCAAGTCGCGTTTTAGGTCTTGAAAGGGCTGTGTCACACGCTCGAAAGTAAGGATATTGACCGTTTCAAGTTCCTTCAGCGCCAACCGCCGATTGTGTAAGCCCAACGACGGCGCTGCGGCCAAAACCATTGGACATTCGCAAAGCGGATGATTGACGATCTCGGGATTCGACACCGGCCCGACAATGAAGCAGATATCTAGCTGCTGATTAATCAACTCGTCGCGCAACCGCACCGAGGGGCCGACGCTGAGTTCAAAAGTCGTTTCGGGGAACTGCGTCCCTAGGCTAACTAGAAAATCCGGCAACCATGTCGTAGCCATCGTATCCGAGGCGCCGATCCGCACCACGCCGCCGAGTTCACCACCTTGGCCAACTTCGAACTGCGCTTCGGCGCGTATTTCCAAAAGCTTTTCAGCGTAGGAAAGAAATTTGCGGCCCTGTGGGGTCAGGGCAACCCTGTGACCGCTTCGGTCGAACAGCTTTACCCCCAACCAGTTCTCAAGCGCAACGATGCGCGCAGAGATGGCGGGCTGGGTTGCGTTGAGCCGCTGCGCCGCCTTTTGGTAGGTGCCCATTGTTGCAACGAGATAGAAGCTTTGGATCTGGTCGAAGGTCATGGCCATGACCTTATCACCAACTGCCTGCTAAAGCATACTGGCAAGTCGCTCGGCTGATCCGGCTGCGAGCGTCCAGCCGAATGTGCCGTGCCCGGCGTTGATATAGAGCCCCTCAGGACCGGCGGGGCCGATCATAGGCAGTGAGTTTGGTGTAGTAGGCCTCACTCCGCACCACTCTTGCTGATCGGTGGCGTCGAAATCGGCGGCATCTGGGAACCAACGTCTTGCGACATCAAGGATTCGCTTGATCTTTTGGCGCGACGGCCTGCCGGGACCGGCGAATTCCCCGCTGCCGGTGATCCGCATCCGGTTGCCAAGCCGGCAAAGCGCAACAGCACGCTTGGGGTCGGTGAGAGATACCGTCGGCGCCCCCGAACCAAGCGGAAGCGTCGCGCTGTATCCCCGCAGGGGCGCGATTGGCTGGCGGCCCCGAAAGCGCGGCGCCAGGCGCGGCGCGTCAAGTCCGTTTGCCAGCACTACGATATCCGCCGCAACAAGATCTTCGCCGACGCGGACGCCTACAGCCCGGGCGTCGGAGACTTCAATCTGATCCACCCGTGTTCCGAAGCGGAATGCAACACCCGCCTTTTCCAGCCGCTCGGCTAGGCCAATAGTGAAGGCACGGCAATCGCCAACAGCGCTTGCGGGCGCAAAGATTCCGCCCGCGAAAGGATAGCCCGCATCGGTGAGCCGCGGTTCAACAGACAAGCATTCGTTGCGGGACAGCGCCTCAACTTCGAAGCCCGCCGAATGCCGCAGCTCCAGCTCCGCGCCCGCTTGCCGAAACGCCTCTACGTTCGGGGCGAGCCACAGCTTGCCCGACGTCCGCCGATCGAATTCGAGCGGGTGACGTTCGAGCAGTTGGTCCAGCGCCGCCGCCGACTGGTACGCCAGCGCCAGGAGCGCCTCTGAATTGGCCTTGGCGCGAGCGCTTCGGCACTCGAAAAGAAAACGCACGCTCCAGGGGACGTTGGCAACCGCCGTAGCCAGTGAAAGTGAAACGCCCGATGACAGATCGAGCAGATTGCGCGGCAAAGCGTTAAGAAACCCCGGACTACCAAGCGCCAGCGCGAACGGTGCACACAACTGCGCCGCATTGGCCATGCTGGCACCTTCCGCGGCACGGGGCATCGCCTCGACGACCGTAACTTGAAAGCCGCGCTCCACCAGCGCTTCGGCGGTGGTCACGCCGACAACCCCGGCACCGACTATGACAGCTGTTCGCATACCACCCATCTAAGAATTTCCTTCGCCACGATGCTATTCAGTTCAAAAACGCAGATCGGGTTCAGAAACTCAAACTATTAATTTTAAATAAACTTAATCAAATTTTCTTATATTATGAAAAAGAGCTACTGGATAGACGCTTTGTCTTCGCACAACTTTCAACGGGTCTTTGTCTATCAAAGGCTAGGCTTCAGATTAGAGAACTCACAAGTTCCAATCATGTGTGTGCGTCCACCGTTTTGAGGCGTGATCCTCCCCCGTGAACTGAAGAACGCCCGAGCGGCGCGAAACGTAGGTATCTATTTCGGGATCAGCCACATTCTGAACCGTCCTTTCCCGGTCACCTCCCGGATCGGGCCTTCTTCTTCTATCCAGACCAGGTTCCTCTGAACGGCGGCACGACTTGCGCCTGTCAGTCCTTCGGCCATCGCGGCCATACCGAAGGCCATTCTGTTTGAGTATAACGATGCGCCACCGGTCTGCGGCCCGACAACTTTGCCATGACGTTTTCTGCCCGAACAATCCATGCTCCAATACCGTCTAAGTGACGCATCGCGGTCAGTGCAGCGCTGTTCATCCCATTCAGCCAACGGGCCAACCGCTCAAACGGCACGCCGGATGCGTGCAGTCCCGCTGCCCCGCCCATAGCCAGCAGCGCTAAGATGACACCGTTTCCGTCGCTGGCCGCGGTCCTGGCAGCGGTGACAGCGGCCTCGATCCGGTCTCCATGTGGGCAGATCCGGTAGCATAAAGCAGACACTGGGGCAGTTGCTGCGAAAGCTAACTCTGTCCGCCTTGCTGCACTTTCGCGAAAATAGGGCCAAAGGCTGCTTCCTTGAACCAAGCCGAGAACGAACCGGGGCCTAAGCCCCGATCCTCTTGATGCGGATCCCGAGCTTGCGGGCCTTGTCGACGATGTTCTCGGTGATGCCGGAGCCAGGGGTGGCGATCAGACCCTGAGGCATGGTCTCGAGCATCTTGTCGTTGCGCTTGAAGGGGGCGGCCTTGCCGTGGCTCTTCCAGTCGGGCTTGAAGACCACTTGAGTGACACCGCGCGTATCTGCCCACCGGGCGGCGATCATCTCGGCGCCTTTGGGCGTGCCGCCGTGCAAGAGCACCATGTCCGGGTATTTCGCAAGGGTAGCATCGAGGACGGACCAGATCAGATCGTAGGCCTGATAGTCCCCGCCCGAAAAAGCGATCCGCGTGCCTTCGGGGCAATGCACCTCGGTCTCCTTGCGCCGCTTGGCCGAGAGATAGGCCCGGCTGTCCACCACGGCGGAGGTGAGGCCGCGATGCGAGACGCGTGATCCGGTGCGGGGGAGCCAGGGCGAGCCCATGGCGGCCGAGAAGTGGTCCACGGCCAGATCGCGCATCTGCTCGAAAGCGTCGCGATGGTCCCAGAGCTTGAGCCCGATCATCTGGAGGCGCTCGAGTTCGACCGAGGCGACCTCGGAGCCGTCCTGGATGGCCAGACTTTCCCGGACCTCGAATTCGTTGTCGTCGAGAAGCTTCTGGATATGGGTCAGCCGGCGATGGAAGATCGAGGTCAGGGACCAGAGCATCTCTTCGAGATTGTCTTCCAACTGGCTGCCGGTGAGAAGGCCGATGGTGGTGTCGAAAAGCGTCGCCATGGCGAGCTCGACCTCGTCGAGCTGGGGCAGGGGGCGATGATCGGTCTCGCCCGGCCCGGGCGTTGCGCCGTGAAATGTGAGATGGTCGAGGATGGCGGAGGTTACGCCGGTTTCCTCTTGGATGTCTGTCTGATGGGGCATTGTCTGGTTCCTCTGTTTGATCTGACCCGATTTGGATGGGGCGATAACAGGACCGGCGGCGACCGGGCCGCATCCGTCAGGATCGGAGCGAAGCGGAGAATGCGCACCGGACCAGAAAATTGTTCCCGCGAGGAATGACCCGCCACGGTCATGTGGTGGGGCAGGGGAATTTTCTGGTGCGGGGCGCATTGCTGCCCGGGCGAGGGGCCCCTCTTTCAGCTTTCTTGGGCCCCGACCCGCCGGTCCATCGCTCCCCCTATCCAAACGGGATCAGATCGAGCCCGCGGAACCTTTGCCCCCTCAGTCATCACGAGTGGAGACAGGCGCTCACCCGTCCTCGATCTCCAGACCTTGTGCTTTCATGGCCTTGAGCAGGGACCGGCGCAGCGCATCTCTGCCAAATGCCCGCAGATCGTCGTTGAAATCGTCCATGGTCGGCACAAGATCACCACAGGAAATTCCACGCATTTCCAGACGGTTACGCAATCTCATTGATGCGTTGCGTCCCGCCTCGTCATTGTCTCGCGCGATCCAGATACGCTGGATGCCCGGCGGCGGGATGAAGAGACCAAGATGGGTGGCGGTGAGACAGGAGGCGAGGTCGAACTCCGGGAGAGCCGTGCCGACCGAGAGGGTATTCTCGAGACCTTCGCCGACGATGAGATCAGAGCGCGCCTTGCCGGACCAGAAGCGGATGGCATGGCCATGCAGTTGCCCGAGGATCCGTTTCGGGTTCTCGATCGCGGCCAAGCCGCCATTGGACGGGTCGAGATAGAAACGCGCGCATCCGGTGATCTGGCCTCGATTGTCGGTGATCTTTGCCAGTAGGGCAGGGGCCCTTTGCGGCGGATCGGGATCGTCCTCGCCCTGCCGCAGAAAGACCCGCGGGTGATAGCGCAGGGCCGGGCCAAGCCGTGTGATGCCGCGCGCGTGCAGATAAGTGGCGGCCAAGGTGCCAAGCACCGGCTTGCCAACGGCAAAGAGCTTGCGCGCCCGCGCAATGCGTTTGCTGGAGGCAGCATCGGGGCGCTCAGCCCTTTGGGTTTCACGAGATACGGCAGGGCAGGGGGCCTCGCCGAGAAAAGACCGGGCCTCCCTCAGCGTTTCCTTGAGCGTCACCGACCCAAGCCGTTCCCGCAGCAGGTCGATCAGGTCGCCGTATTGCCCCGTCGCGAAATCGGCCCAGGATCCGGCTTTGCGCCCGTCCTGCGCCTGGAGCCGGATGGCGAGACTCTGCCCCCTTGCACCAGACGTGTCACCGACCTGCCAATAATTGCCCTGCTTGCGTCCCTCGGGGAAATACTGGCGGCAGAAACTCTCGGCCCGGTCTGCAAGATCGGCCGAGAGGTCCGCGATGCTGCGCCGCGCGCTCATGCGGCAGCATCCGTGGCGCTGGCGCCAACCGGATGTTCGGCGAGCACACGCGCCAGCACGTCGGTGCCGTCCACCGGAATGAACACCCGCGTTTTCCACTGGATCACCTCGGTAAAACAGCCCATGGCCTTCAACCCCGGCAGGGCCGCGCCCGAGGCGCTGATCAGCTCGAGTCTCGGCTGTCCCATGACCAGTGAGCGGCGCAGCTGATAGCCACCGAGCAGGTTGAGGGTTGTCCTCGCGTCCATCACCGCAGCAAAGACCTCCTGCGGTGTCATCTCGATCTGACAATCGAGGCCAAGCCGCGCGTAGACGTTCAGGAGTTGCTCCTGACTGACCAGACGGCCAATGGCGCGCTCCCCGTCCTCGGTCTGCAGGCGATAGATGCGCATGTTGTCGGCAGGGAGCCGGTCCCAGATCGGCAGGAGCAACCCGCAGATCAGCGTGATCTTCGACGTGGTGAACTCCGGCACGGCATCGACCTCAGCCTGCCAAAGCTGTTTGAACATCGCATCATCGACCTCTTCCCAGTGCGATTTCGAGAACTCGGAAAGCGCGAGGATCTCGGTGGCCATGGGCCGCAGCAGTTTCACCCGCAGGATCGGCACGCCATCCTCGTCCATGAAGGCCGGCGCCTTCACCATCAACGCCGCGCGCTTGGACGTCGTGTTCCAGCAAAGCGTCGCGCCGTCCGTGTTTGCGCAGATCGATTTGACGCGGGGCAGGGTGAGCGGGTCGTTGCGATCGGTCCGCTCAACGGTCAGCGCGGTCGCCGTCGCCCCCGTCGCCTCATGCTCGAAGATGACCTTGCGGTCGACAATTTCGAATTTCTCGGCGCGCAGGGTCTCTAACCCGACGTCCAGCGTGCCCGCCTGACGGGCGTCTTCAATGATGGCCGAAAGAACCGCGCCGAAGGCTTCGAAAATCGCATCCTGCATGTCAATGCGGAGCGCGAGACAACGGTTCAGGAACTGCTGGATCGGTGGAAGGTTTTCTTTCATGGAGCCATCCGCCTCATCGAGCGTCAGCCCGGTCATCTCCTGGAACTTTGCGTAGGAGCAGGCCTCGATCTTGCCCGCGCGCAGCTTGTAGAAGAACTGGCGCAGCGCCGCCCGTGCGTAGGGGCTCTCGAGATTGTCCTCAGCGCGGAACATGTTCTGACCGCCGGTCTCGCGTTGCCCCTTGGTGATGGCACCAAGCGTGTCGAGGCGGCGGGCGATGGTGGAGAGGAACCGCTTCTCACCCTTCACATCTGTGGCCACCGGCCGGAAAAGCGGCGGCTGCGCCTGATTGGTGCGATTGGTGCGTCCGAGCCCTTGGATCGCATTGTCGGCCTTCCAACCGGGTTCCAGCAGATAATGCACCCGAAGGCGCTGGTTCTTGGCCCCAAGATCGGCGTGATAGCTGCGCCCGGTGCCACCGGCATCGGAAAAGATCAGGATGCGTTTGGCGTCATCCATAAAGGCCTGAGTCTCACCGAGGTTGGAGGAGGCGGGCCGGTTCTCGACCTTGAGCCGACCTTCCCGCGTCTTCACTATGCGTCGCTTGCGCCCTGTGACCTCGGCCACCGCGTCACCTCCAAACTGCCAAAGGATCTGATCGAGCGCGCCCTGCACCGGGGCGAGGGCACCAAGGTGCTCGACAAGCTCATCCCGCCGCCGTTCCGCGTCACGGCAGATAATCGGATTGCCGTCGCCATCAAGGGCGGGGCGCGAACGCAGATCACCATTCTCGTCCGTGTAGGGCTCGAAGAGCTGCGTCGGGAAGCTGTGCATCAGGTAGTCCATGATGTTCTCACGCGGAGTAAAATCGACCTGCAGATCATCCCAGTCCGAGGGCGGGATATCCTCGAGGCGGCGTTCCATCACCGCCTCGCTGGTCGAGACCACCTGGATCACCGCCGAATGTCCTGTCGCCAGGTCCGCCTCGATGGCACGGATCAGGGAGGGGCATTTCATGGCGGTGATGAGGTGGTTGAAGAAACGCTGCTTGTTGCTCTCGAAAGCCGAGCGCGCGGCGGATTTCGCCTGGGCGTTCAAGGTGCCGGTCTCGCAGGAAATGCCCGAGGCCTGAAGCGCTGCCTCGAGGTTATTGTGGATGATCTGGTAGGCATCGGCGTAGCTGTCATAGATGGCGACCTGGGCGGACGTGAGGTCGTGCACCAGCATCTCGTATTCGACCCCGGCATAGGAGAGGGAGCGCGCGAGATAGAGCCCGAGCGCCTTCAGGTCGCGTGAGATCATCTCCATGGCGGCAATGCCCCCAGCCTCCATCGCGGCGACAAACTCATCCCGCGTCACAAAGGGGAAATCCCCGGTGCCCCAGAGGCCAAGTCGCGAAGCATAGGCGAGATTGCCGACAACCGTCGCCCCAGTGGCTGAAACATAGAGCACGCGCGCATCGGGCACGGCGTTCTGCAGGGCAAGGCCCGCAAGACCTTGCTGGGACGCCTTCTTGTCGCCGCGGTCCGACTTTTCGCCAGCAGCATTCGCCATGGCGTGGCTTTCGTCGAAGGCGATGACCCCGTCGAACCCTTCGCCAAGCCAGGACGTCACCTGATCGAGGCGGGAGGCTTTTCCCTCGCGTGTTGCCGAGCGCAGTGTCGCGTAAGTGACGAAGAGGATGCCCTCAGGCAGGCGGATGTCGCCGCCCTGACGGAATTTAGAGAGCGGCACGATGTCGCTTTCGCGACCCCCGAGGGCCATCCAGTCGCGCCGCGCATCTTCGATGAGCTTGTCGCTCTTCGAGACCCAGACCGCCCGGCGGCGACCTTTCAACCAGTTGTCGAGGATGATACCCGCGACCTGACGCCCCTTGCCGCAGCCCGTGCCATCACCCAGAAACCAGCCTTTGCGCAGGCGAAAGGCACCTTCGTCGCCCTCGGTCGCTGCCATGAGCTGGCACTCTACCTCACCGCGCCGGAACCAGCCTTTGAGATGCGTCTCGTGTGCATTACCCGCATAGATCACGCTTTCCAGCTGCGGGGCGGAGAGAAGTCCGTCCGCGACGAGGCTCTTCGGCAGGACGGGACAATAAGTCGGGACAGGCGGCGGCACCGATGCCATGGCCGCGGATTGCACCAGTTCGGTCGGATGTTCCGCGGCGCCGTCGATCTGGATCGCCTGCAGGTCATAGGCCTCGTAGACAGTGTCCTGCAACGCGCCGCCCGGTTCGCTCAAGGCTTTCGGCAGGTAATCGAGCGATACCGTCTCGATGTCGTCGAACGGGTGCTTGGCGCGCTCAACGGCGAGGGCTCGGGTTTCCTGGCGGGCGGCATTACGCAGGGCATGCAGGTTGGTGCGGGTCGAAGGCGTCGAAACAGCCAAGGCTGAACCAGTAGGGCAGGGCGGAGGGCTGCGGCGTTCCGGGCAATGAGCGAGCACTGCGGAAAGAAGATCGCCCGTGGTCGCGCAGATCGGATGATAGGCGGCCTCGATGTCAGCCGGCGCGGTCGCTTCAGCGCCAGTCGCGCGCTTGTCGATCACCGTCAGCCGCGTGTCGATCGTGGTGCCATGCCGCGCGAAGACCTTGCCGTCGACGGCAGCGGAGAAGACCACGTCGGCGCTCTGACTGATCCGCTGAAAGGTCGATTGGAGGGATTTCGTGGAGGGCTGAAAGCTCTCGCCGGTGATGACGACAAGCCGCCCACCGGGCGCGAGGCGGGCGAGAGCCGAAAGCACATGCTGACTGGTCGCCTGCCGGAACCGGCCTTCAACATGGTTCGCGGCGGAAAATGGCGGGTTCATCACCACGACCGAAGGCGTGAGTGACCGATCCAGCCGGTCGTCGATCGAAGCGGCGTCATGATCCGAGACAACGGCCTCGGGAAACAGCTGCCCGAGCAAGGCATGGCGGGTCTCGGCAAGTTCATTGAGCATCAACCGCGCGCCCGCGATCCGTGCGAAGATCGCCAGCATGCCGGTGCCAGCTGAAGGTTCCAGGACCAGATCGCCCCCGCGAAACCCCGCTGCCTGCGCGACGATGGCCGCAAGGGGCAAAGGCGTTGAGAATTGTTGCAGACGCACGCTGTCTTCAGAACGCCGCGTGTGGGACGGAGCCAGACCGGCGAGACGTTCGATCATGGTGAGGAAAGCTTGCGGCGAGGCCGCCTGGCGCTGCATCAGCGCGCCGTAGCGGGCAAGCATCAGGATCTGGGCAACCTCGGCCGCCTCATAGGCGTCTTTCCAGACCCAAGCGCCGTTCGTGTCGCTGGCGCCGAAAGCATCCTCCATCGCGGCGCGTAAGGCGGCGGCGTCGATGGTTTTACCAGCCTCGAAGAAAGAGACGAGGGCAGTTGCAGCCTGCATCAGGTGTTGGGCGAAGCCCGGGGCCGCGGGCAGGGAAGGGGCCTCGGCAGGGCTGGCAAGCGGGACGGATTGGGGGTGAGCGTTCATCGGCAATCTCCGGGGTTGAGGGTTGGCCCCCAAGCCCCGTGCGCACTCTCTCGCCCGGGAGGGGTCACCCCTCCCGCCCTGCCTCTCACTTTTTCATGGCTAAGCCTGACGACGGCGTAGGCACTTGCAGACTTAATCTAGCGGGGTGGGCCACTACGAGACCTTTGCGCGGTCAAGGTCCAGAGGATATCCTCAGACCGACCTCCCGCCCGTCGCGAAAGGCTGCTGCGGCGAGACGCGGGGCGGCGGCGTCGCCAATCGGACGTACATCGATATCGCGCGCCCGAAGTTCTTCGAGGAGGGCCGTATCGGTCCGATTGCCTGTCGCCAGAACCAGCGAATCCGCCGCAATGTCGGTCTCTTCACCGGTCAGCAAAGAGGTGCAACGTGCGCCCGCGTTCGACCAGCGCAAGATCGCGCTCTCAGTGACAAAGGTCACCCCCAGCCGGGCAAGCGTTTGACGTGCGCTGAAATCCGTTGCGCTGCGCACCAACTCGCGGGCGATCATGGCGTCAGGGGTGATGATGGTTACCTCGTGCCCCGCCTCGGCCAGATGCCAGGCGGTGCCAATTCCCTTCCACTGGCCACCCTCATCGAGGATCAACACGCGATGTCCTAGGCGGGCAGCGCGGCCCATGACATCTTCGGTCGACCAGACATTGCCTGTTTCGATGCCCTGCAGTTCGGCCACCTGTGGCCGCGCCTTTTGGAATCCGGTACCGGGGAGCAGAGAGCCGGTGGCAAGGATCACGACATCGGCACTGACATCCGCGATATCATCGGCATCCATGTAACAGTTGAAGCGGATCTCGACGCCCAACTTGGTCAGTTGCCGCTCATACCATGCGATCAGGTCGGTGATCTGGGCGCGACGCGGTTGCAGCCCGGCCAAACGGAACTGGCCACCGAGTTCTGGTGCGGCCTCCGCCAGGATCACGCGATGTCCGCATTCGGCGGCCACGCGCGCAGTCTCCAGGCCAGCAGGTCCGCCGCCGACCACCAAGACGTATTTCGGCGCGGGGGAGGGGGTGAAGCGATCTCCGCCCCACTCGAATTCATGTCCCACAGACGGGTTGATCAGGCAGGAGATGTAATAGTCACGCCCACGTCGGCCCCAGCATTGCTGATTGCAGGACAGACATCCGCGGATGTCCTCGGTTCGGCCATCGGCCGCCTTGTTGACCATATGCGGATCGGCGATCTGCCCGCGCACGATGGAGACGAGATCCGCCTGACCGGCTCCGAGCACGGCATTGGCATTATCCGGAGTTCGGATATTGGCTTCGGCGGTCACGCGGGCACCAAGCCCTGCCTGTTTCAGACGCTCCGCCAGATCGGCGCCCAAGTTCTCGGGGTACTGAAAACTCGGGATGATTTTCTGGAAATCGACATAGCTTCCCGCGCCGACGGTGACATAATCCATCAGCCCTTCGGCATCGTGCAGGGTGACGATTTCGACCATCTCGTCACGGGTCGGAAAGACGCCGGTGGTCGGATCGTCCGACACGGACAGCCCGATAATGAACTGATCGCCGCAGGCGTCGCGCACTCGGCGCAGGATTTCGCGCGAGAACCGTGTGCGGTTCTCAAGGCTGCCGCCCCATTCGTCTTCGCGCTGGTTCGAGAACGGTGTCCAGAACTGGTCGAGAAGGCAATGGTAAGCGGCCCAGATTTCCACCCCGTCGAACCCGGATTTCTGGCAGCGGATCGCGGCCTGGACAAAGCCGTCGATGGTTTCTTCGATCTCGGCCACGGACATGGCGCGGCTGCCATCGTTGTCGTGATAGCTTGGTCCCCCTGAGGGGGACCAGTTCGCGTGCCAGCTGTTGTCCCAATCACCGTGCGCACCGACGTGGTAGAGTTGCTGGATCATCACTGCGCCTTCTGCCCGGCAGGCCTTGGTGATGCGTGCGAAATGCGGAATCACATCGTCGCTGGAATGGCGGAAGTTGCCACGGGTCAGCACGGCTGCGGCATGTACCGGCATGGGTTCCACCACGATCATCGCCGCGCCGCCTTTGGCGCGCTCGAGGTAGTAACCCAGATGCCTGTCCCCGGGCAGGCCATCGTCCGCCATGTTGGTGGTATGGGCGCCGAAGACGATACGGTTGCGCAGGGTTTTGTGGCGCAGCGTGAGTGGATTAAAAACGTGCTTGAGGCTCATTCTTTGGTCTCCAGCCTGTCCAGCCCATCACGCAGGGCTTCGCGCATGCCGCTTTCCTCAAGAGATTGGCGCAGGCGCTGATTGAAGCCGCCCGGCGTATTCAAGGCCTCGACCACCTTTCCGGCTGGGGTATCGGCCAGGCTTGAAGCCACCAGGTGACGCAAGAAAGCGTCTCCCCGTTCCGGATCCGCCACCCGGGCTGCCAGCCAGGCAGTCGTGTCTTCCACCAGCCGCGCGACCGGCGAAAGGACAGCCTGGGCGCTGATATAGGCCGCCATCTCAGCATCATTTTTTATCATGTAGACAGTGTTGGCCGACGTGACGAGAGAGCGGACCAGATCGCCGTCGCCTTGCACAAGCACCGGCGAACCTCCCGAAGCGATACCGGGAAAAGGGAGCATGATTGCCGAGGCCCGCGCCGGGGCGATCATGGTAGCGACCGTAGTCAGCGAGGCTCCCCCCATCAGCGAAATCACCTGTTGCTCCGCGCGGAACGACAGGTCTCGCAGGATGTTCGGAGCCGCCTCAGCGATGAGCGCCACGAGGATGATATCGCTCCGATCGATCACCTCCTGGTTGGAGGCAACGGCGACGTTGTCGAATTCTTCGGCCAGCGCTTGCGCGTGGCGCGCGCTGCGTTCGGACACGGTGATCTGATGCCCGCCCCCGGCGACACCCCGGACAACCGCTGAGGCGATTGTACCTGTTCCGATGATCCCGATCCGCATCACTTCGCCCCCCACGTATCTGACAACCGATACCCCTCCGGCCAGGGATCGGACGGGTCCAACATGTGCTGGTGAATACCGGTGACCCAGCCGCGGCCGGAGATTTCCGGGACGATGGCCGCGCGACCTCCGATCGTTGTTTCGCTGACGATGGTCCCCGAAAACGTCGAACCGATCACCGAGCGCGCGGTCAGGCGATCAGCAATTTTCATCACGCCGCGTGCGTGCAGCAGGGCCATACGGGCCGAAAGTGCGGTGCCGGTTGGCGACCGGTCGACCTTGCCGGGCTGGATTGCCACCGCAGCGCCTGTTGTCAGACCCTGCGGTCCGTCGGTCAGAGGTCCGGCAAAGAGGCAGAACGAGATATGCTGCCAATCGGCGTTCTCGGGATGGGTGAAGCCCAGCTGGTCGTTGGCTGCATTCGTGATGCGGACACCAAGTTTGGCGATGTCGTGTGCCTCGGATTCAATCAGCGAAAAACCTAGCGCCGCCGCATCGACGACCACGAAACTGTCACCGCCATAGGCCGTGTCGATGGTCAGGGTGCCTAGGCCTTCGACCTCCAGCTTTTGGTCAAGCTCGGCAGCGAAGGAGGGTACGTTCTGGACGTGGATGCGTTCGGCCTTGCCGTTTCGGCATTCTGCCCGCACACGCACCAACCCACCCGGAGCTTCGAGCACCATGTGCGTTTCCGGTTCCTGCATCGGTACCAGACCCGCGTCCAGCAACACGGTTGAGACGCAGATCGAATTGGAGCCGGACATCGGTGGCGTGTCCTCGGGCTCCATGATGATCCAGGCGGCCTGGGCATCGGGATGCTTGGGTGGCACCAGAAGGTTGACGTGCCGGAAGACCCCGCCGCGCGGTTCGTTCAAAACGAAATTACGCAAGGTCTGGTCGCGCGCGATCCATCGGCTCTGCTCCCAGACCGTGTCGCCGGGCGGCGGCAGGACGCCGCCAACGATCACGTCGCCGACCTCGCCCTCGGCATGGGCGGAGATCACGTGGATGGTCTTGGTCGAGCGCATGTCAGATATCCTTCATCAGCCGCAGCGCGTCGTAGATTGCCGCGTGGGTGTTGCGGGCGCTGACCGCGTCGCCGATGCGGAACAGCTGGAAGCTGCCGTCCGGGTTGCGCATCACGGCCTGTGGACGCCCTTCGATCAGGGCGTCGTGGTCGACCGCACCGCCATTGGAGGACAGGGGCTTCAGCTCGAAGTAGAGATCGTCTAGCGGCAGGGTGCCATAGTTCACAACGATCTGGTCGTAGGTCTTCTGGCTGGTAAAACTACTGTAGTCCGTCCCGATCGTGGCCTTGAGACGGTTACCCTCCTTTTCCACGGCCTTCAGGCGACGGGTGACAGTAAAGGTCACATCCTTGTCCTGCAGCGCCCGCATGTAAGGCACGAGGTTCATCGCCATGATGTCTGGGGCAAAGGTCCGGTCAGGGGTCATGACCTCGACCTTAGCACCCGCGTTTGCCGCAATCTCTGCGGCCATGACACCGGGATGATCGCCGCTTTCGTCATAAATCAGAACATCCTGCCCGGGCTTCACGTCGCCCGAAATCAGGTCCCAGGCCGAGACGACGAGAGGCTGATCGGTGCGATCCTCGAACAGGCCGGTGTTGGGCAGCCCGCCGGTGGCGACAATCACCACGTCGGGGTTCAGGTCGGTCACGTCGCCGGCTTCGGCCCAGGTGTTGAAGCGGAACTCGACGTCGCGGGCCGCACATTGCGCCATCCGCCAGTCGATGATCGAGATCATCTCGCGCCGACGTGGGTTCTGCGCCGTCAGGCGGACCTGCCCGCCAGGATCGGGCTGGACCTCGAAAACGGTGACGTGGTGACCGCGCTCTGCCGCGACCCGGGCCGCTTCCAGCCCGGCTGGGCCGGCACCGATGATGACCACGCGCCTGCGGGTCTCGGCCGGTGCGATCTCGTGCGGCATCGTCAACTCGCGCCCGGTGGCCGCGTTGTGGATGCAAAGAGCCTCGCCCGCCGCATAGATACGGTCGAGACAATAGGTGGCGCCGACGCAGGGCCGGATGTCGTCCTCACGCCCTTCGACGATCTTCTTCATGATATGCGGATCGGCCATGTGGGCGCGGGTCATGCCCACCATGTCCAAGAGCCCCGCCTGAACGGCATGACGGGCGGTGGCCACATCGGGAATCTTGGCCGCGTGGAAGGTCGGCATCCCGGTCGCCTTCTTCACCTCGCCTGCGAAATCCAGATGCGGGGCGTTCTTCATGCCCTGGACCGGGATCACGTCGGTCATCGCCGGATCGGTATGGATGCGACCCCGGATCACGTTGAGGAAATCGACCATGCCGCAATCAGCCAGGCGTTTGGAAATCTCGATGCCTTCCTCGGGCGTGATCCCCCCAACCTCGGCCTCATCCGCCGTGTAACGCAGGCCGACGATGAAGTCGTTGCCCACCCGCTCGCGAATACCGGCGAGCACGTCCATCAGCAGCTTCATCCGGCTGTCGAGGCTTTGCCCGCCATAGGACCCGTCCAGATCGTTGGTCAGGGGTGACCAGAACTGGTCCAGCAGGTGGCCGTAGACCTGCAATTCGATCCCGTCCATACCGCCAGCCTTCATCCGCTCGGTCGCATCAGCAAAGTCGGTGATGATGCGCTCGATATCCCAGTCTTCGGCGCGCTTGGGGAAGGCCCGGTGGGCCGGTTCGCGGTGCATGGTCGATGATACCGACGGGAGCCATGCGCCTTTATCCCAGCGGGTCCGACGGCCCAGATGCGTCAGCTGGATCATCACCGCGCAACCATGGTCATGGCAGGCATCGGTCAGCTGTTTGATCCACGGCACCACCTCGTCCTTGTAGGCGAGGATGTTGTTGAACACGGGCGGGCTGTCCTTGGACACCGCTGCCGAACCAGCCGTCATGGCCAATGCCACCCCGGCCTTGGCGCGCTCCGCATGATAGGCGGCATAGCGCTCTTTCGGCATCCCGTCTTCGGGATAGGCCGGTTCATGACTGGTGGTCATGATCCGGTTCCGCAGCGTCAGGTGTTTGAGTTGATAGGGTTGAAGAAGGGGATCGTTGGACATGGGCGGGCCTCCTTGGCGGATAGCGTCTGTATCCTCAAAATGTTCAGATATGTCAAGTAGAGGTTCATGTCTGTATATTTTCCTTGTGACCACCATCACGGCGGACTAATGTTGACGCCATGACCGCAAAGAAAGAAACACTCGAATCCGACGAAAAGACCACCGGCTGGCGTGGGTCGCGCGAGGTCTGGATGGACGCCGCGAGACAGGCGCTGATCTCTTCGGGCGTCGATGCGGTGAAGATTCAGCCGCTGGCGAGCCAGCTGCAGATTGCGCGCACCAGCTTCTATTGGTTCTTCAAGGACCGGAATGCGCTCTTGGATGCGTTGCTGGAGGAGTGGGATGTCAAGAACACCGGCGCCTTCATCGAGGCCTGCGGCACCTATGCAGAGACAATTTCCGAGGCAGTCCTGAATCTGATTGTGGTCTTCCACGATGAGGCGCTCTTCGAGCCGCAACTCGATTTTGCGATACGGGGATGGGCGCACAAGTCCGACCTGGCCGCGGCACGGGTTCACGAGGCCGACCAGGCCCGGTTGGCAACGATCCGGGCGATGTTCATGCGCTTCGGGTTCGCCGAGGATGAGGCGGATGTCCGGGCGCGGACCGTCTACCTGACCCAGATTGGCTACATCGCAATGCAGGTTTCCGAGGCCAGGGTCGTACGGATGGCGCGGGCACCCGGCTATGTGAAGACCTTTTGCGGGCAAGCGCCGAGCCCGAGTGAACTGGCCCGGTTCTACGCGCGCCTGAAATTCGACCCTACAGTTGCGACCTGAGGATACGACGTCGCCATGACCATTCGCCAGATCACCTACGATGACACCATCGAACATCTATCTTGGCCGGACGCCGTGGCGGCTCTGCGGGAGGGGCACCGTCTGCCGCGCGCACAGGTCGCCGACATGTTTCTCGGGCCTGGGGACGCGACTCTTTTAAGCCGTGGCGCCTGGATCGAAGGTTTGGGATTTGGGGTGAAGTCAGTCACGGTGTTCGACGACAACTCGCGGCAGGGCTTGCCGACGATCCAGGGCGGGATGCTGGTGTTCGAGCCAACGAACGGATGCCTTGAAGCGGTCATCGAAGGTCGCCTCGTCACCGAAATCAAAACGGCTGCCGACTCTGTTCTAGGCGCAACCTATCTCGCGCGACCCGACAGCTGGCATTTGTTGATCGTCGGAGGAGGCACTGTCGCGCGCAGCCTGATCGAGGCCTACACTGCGGTGTTTCCGGGGCTCAAGCGCGTGTCGATCTGGACACGGCGCCCGGAGCAGGCGCGCGTCCTCGCTGCCGAATGGCCGCCCGGGGCGTTCACTGTCGGAGCGGTCCCCAACCTGGCTGAGGCGGCAGGACAGGCCGACATCATCAGCTGCGCAACCATGGCCCGCGAGCCGGTACTTCGGGGCGCGTGGCTACGTCCGGGAACCCATGTGGATCTTATCGGCGCCTACAAGGCGGACATGCGCGAGGCAGATGACGATCTGATCTCAAGCGCGTCCCTTTATGTCGACAGCCGAGAGACAACCATCCATCACATTGGCGAGTTAATGATGCCGATCGCGAGCGGGGCAATCTCCGAGGCAAGCGTCATCGGCGACTTGTACGATCTTGCAATGGACGGCGCTTCGGCGCGCAGGAGCCCAGACGAGATCACGGTCTACAAGAACGGCGGTGGCGCTCACCTCGATCTGATGACGGCGCGCTACATCTCGAGTCTTGTGTCCGATACTTGAACGCCCTGCACGACCACCGGGTCTTGAGGTATTTTTTACCTATTATGGTTTTCAAAAGGAAAAAGGCGGCATCCGGGAGGAGGTGGATGCCGCCGTTTAGCTCAGATCGGCTCAGGGAGGAGGAGAGAACCGATCATATTCGAGACATAGTGGTCATGCTGCGACCGCACAATAGCTGTGCCATGTTGATTCCGCATTGCAGCAATGCTGATCCGCTTGGGCTCTGCGCAAAAGTGTGGTCATTTTCAGCCCGTCCAGGCCTCTAAGGGAGTGCCTGCGCTTGAGCGGCAGCGGACTGACGTGTTTGACCCGGCGACGGTATGGGCACCGCCTCCCGCGCTTCGGGCAAACAACCCGTTTCATAGTCGCCGACGAACCCCCAGCAGGCGTCTACTTCCTCGCCATCCCGCTCGATGACATAGCCGTAAACCCGTCCGCCGAGATAGGCATCGTAGGTGACGATTTCGCCGCGCAGGATGTCTTCAGCCTTTTCACGCAGTGCCTTGGTGACGCGTTTCACGCCGAATACTTTCCGAACCTCCTCTAGCGTGACGTAGATGAAGCCGACCTGGCCGGAATCCCACGGGCAGTGGAACCCGATGGTGTTCATCGCGAGACCGGAATGGTCATAGAGAAAGACGGGCAGCAGGATCGCCTTGCGTCCAGCGCGGTCGCCCAGCTGGTTCATCGTAAGATCGCACTGATCCGAAATACCCGCGAGAATGCGCAGGAACGCCTCGGGGCTATCGAATTGATGGCTGTCACCCAGCCGATAGCGGCGATGCCAGCAGATCAATGTGCCGAGGTTGGACCACTCCCGAGGGCTTTCTGCGTCGGGGTCGTGGTAGATTTTGATGATGTGGCCCTGGTAGGCCTCCTCATAGACAAGGTCGTGCATGGAGATGTCCTCTCTTGAAACGCAATCGACCCGCCAGGCCGGTTTAGACACAGGCGGGTCGATTGCGACGTGGTCAAGTGGTTGGTGAGTTTGCCGCTCGGCGGATCAGGCGGCGTCGCGGTTCAGGCGATGCTGGACGTGCTCGACAGAGACCTTGAGAAGCCAGTCTTCGAAACCAAGAATGGTCTGGTGATTGGAGACCGCCTCGATCCAGACCGCACGCGGATTGCGGCCGATGTGCGTCGGATCGTTGTCGATCCGGCCATTGGCCATCCAAGGCTCAGGCTGAATGCGTCCCAGCCAGTCCGCCAGCGATGGAATACGGCCCTGACAGTCTTCGCGCACATGCTGCTCACCGATCCAGCGGATCGGGACGACCCGGCCCGCGCTGTTGGTCAGGCTGTGTCCGAAGATCCGTTGGGCATCATAGATTCCGGCCGTATGATGGCGGTAGGCTCGGTGAACAAAGAGGGCCAGGTGCTCTTTCGATGAGTCAAACCAGTCATGTACGAACTGATAGTCATCTGGAGCACCGCCAAACTTTCGGGCCGAGCTTTCCGCGTGGTGGAGGGGATGTGCCATATCAAAGCCCCTCATGTTCGGTGGTGTTGGTTTCGATATAGCGGTTCGAATGACTGACATCGATCTTGTCAGTCTCGAGCACCCAGGTCAGTTCGCCATAGCCGCCTTCGTTGTTCTCGAACCCAGGGCTCAGCGCATAGGCGAAGTCCCAGCCGAAATCTTCGACCCGGTGGCGCAACTCTTCTGAGAAAGCGATCGTGTCTGGCGTCACGACGACATCCTCGACATTGCCGGAGTCGCCATAGCCTTCATAATGCACCACGATGTTCGTCACGCCAAGGGCACGCAGTTCGGTCAGAAGGGCGGCACGGGTCACAACCCTCTGCTCGGCGGCGCTTCGCTGGGCTTCCAGCATCTGCGCGTAAAAATCATTTACTTGTGTCATGTCTTCGATCCTTTGGAATTGAGGGAAGGGGAGGGCGACCGTTGCAACTGGTCGCCCAGGAAGTTTCCTGCTGGGGGCTTCAGGCCGCGGCATCGCCGCGTTTCTCAGCCGTCCGGTCAACCAGGTTGAAATACAGATTCTCGGTCGCGCGCTTGAACCCCGGCGGTTTGCGCGGGGCGAGGCAGCGCACCGAGGCGCTGCAGCTCTCACCATGCTCCATGGCGAACTGCGTCACTTGATCGATCAGGTCGTCCATACCCGCGGCCTGGATGCGCTGTTCGGGGTAATTCGCCATCATCTGGAACTGGGTGACGACGAAGGCGCCGTCGCGGTGCGCGGGATAGAGGGTGATCTGATAGTCGAGTGTCTTGGCCATCTCTGGTCTCCTGCGGCGGGCGGAACGCGATCATCGCGCCCCATGGAAACCCGCCAGCGCGAAAGGACCGCCCTTTGTGCAAGGACGGTCCGAGGTGATGTTGGAGAAGAGAGGCGTCAGTATTCCGATGGCAGAAGCAGGGTCAGAACCCGGCGCGTCTGTTCGGGATCGGAGGGCTCGGGCGAGCCGTGCATGAAGTCGACGTCGTACAAATCGACCTTGAACCAGACCGTAGTCCCATCAAAGTCGATGACACCCATCTCGTGCCAGCCATGGGGATCGCTGTCAGCGTTGAACGCGTCAAACGAAGCGACGCGGCGGGTGAGAGCGAGCTGGGCGTCCGGCCCTAGTGCTGCAACACCACGGGTCATCACGAACTGGCCCTGCGGAGCATTCGCGACGGGGGTTGTCCCGAGAATGGAGCGACGAAAGGCATCATTCTGCCCGGCGATCAATTCGGCTTCCTTAACGGGATCGAGATCGAGTGTGGTGGTCATGGGATATCTCCGGGACGGGCCAGCCGATCCGATATCGGCTGCGTGAAACCCGTCAGCGGGAAAGGGCCGCCCTCTGCGCGAGGACGGCCCATGGGTTAGTCAGGGTTCAGAGCGGCGCCTAGGTCTCAGGCGGCATCACTGCTGAGAAAGGCGGGCAAGGCATCCGGTTCGTCATCCGAGGCTGAAATGGACTCCTCACCGGACTCATCTTCGCCAAAGGCGGTTTTCGCCGCATCAATGGGGAGGTCGAGGCCACTATCCGATGCACCAGAAAATACCATCCCATCGGGCAGCCACCGCGTCGACCTTGCAACCGTTGCGGCGTCGAAACCTTCTGTCTCGCCGGCCGTTTCCGCAAAAGCCCGCTCCGTCGCGGCCGCGATATCGCCTTTGCGTTCGCGGTTGCGATCCTCGGCGTAGTCGTCACCGATCAGCTTGCGTGCCGTGGCCACCGCATGCCCCTTGTTGACCCGACCCCAGTAGTTTTGGGCAGTCGGGCGCCAGCAGGCAGCCACATCGACATCGAGCCGCGCGCCGATCTCCTCGATGATCGGGGAAGGACGATTGTCGGAGGAAAGCTGGGGTTTGACCGCCAGACCCGTCGCCCAGGCGAAAAGCGCCTGCTTGTCGGCAAGGGGCAGCGCCGACATCGCCCGGAAGTCCTCGGGTTTCTCCAGCTTCATCCAGTCGGTGGCGAGGTCTTGTTCCAGCGCCTCGAGCATCTTCTGGGCGACGGTATCGGCATGCAAGACCTCACGATTCTGAGCCTGGAAGGGACGGATCGAGATGTCGAGTGCCTCGTTGTTGTAGGACCGTGACAGCGCCTGCTCGCAGAGCGAATAGAGCATCGCATCGAACGCCACTTCGAAATCCGCCGCCAGATGCGCCCGCAGGATGTGCTGGCGCGTCGCCCGCAGATCGTCGGCGAGGCTCGCCGAAATCCCATCCGCCTTGCGCAAGGTCGCCGCCGGGTCGGAGGTCGGCACGGGCGAAGAGGAGGTCGGCGGCGTCACATGCGGCCCGGCAGGGGAGGAAGCATCACCCGCGTCAGCACGCGCGTCGTCCGGCTCGGGTGCGGTGGGAATATCCTCGGGCCGCACCAGGCCTTTCTCGACCCGTAGCGCGCCGTCATGACCGATGGTCAGCACCACACCGGCGATTGCGCGATCTTCTTCACCGTAGGGCTGACGTTCACGCTGCAGGGCCTCGATCTCGCGCAGGCGCGGCTCGATGGCATAGTATTCTTCCGTCTCCGCCTCAGACCAGTCCTCACCGTCATTCTGCGCCGCCAGTTCTTCCTCGCGTTCAATCAGGCGGGCCTCTTCGGCGAGAAGGTCCGGATCGGGTTCGATGTCCTGCGGATAGACCCGCCCGAAACTGCGAAACGCACCGTAATCCACGGAAAGATGCACCTCAACCCATTTCCATGTCTCCTCGAAGGGCTTGGCCGCAGCCTGCAGCTTCTCGATCGCAAGTCGCTCCAGGAGCTCGGGGTTTTCCATATGGGCGCTGGCACGATCATCGAAGAGATCGCGCAGCAAAACCCCGCCCGCCGCCTCATAGGCTTCGATCCCGACGAAGCGCCCGAGGGCCGAGTTCGCCGAATGCGCGGTCTCGGTCAGCTGGCGTTTGATGCTCTGGGGATGGATGTGATAGCCGCCCTTCACCACGTTCCAGACTGCCAGCTGGCGATCATGGTCGTCGGTCAGGGTGAAGGCCATCACGCATTCGAGGGTCAGATCCCCCGCGCGGAACTGCTCGATGATCTCGGGCGCGACACGGGCGAGTTTGAGGCGACGGCGCACCAGGTCGACGGAGACACCGAACTTCAACGCGATTTCGTCCTCGCTGCGACCCTCGGCGATCAGCTTGTCGAAGGACTCGAACTGGTCGGCGGGATGCATGGCTGCGCGCTGGAGGTTTTCTGTGGCGGAGGTGAGGATGGCGTTGCGCTCGTCCTCGACGAGGCAGGGCACTGGATGATCCGCGGGGATCACACCGTCTTCGGCGAGCTGCTTCAGTGCTTTGAGGCGGCGGCCGCCGGCATCGACCGCAAACCGTGTCTCAGACAGCGCATGAACTACCAGGTTCTGCTTGATACCGGTTTCGCGAATGCTGGAAAGAAGCTCGGCGTCATCGTTGGTGCTGGCGGCGACTTTGCGGACGTTGAGGGGGCTGGTCTCCAGCTGATCAAGCGGGATCATCCGGATGTCGGCAGCGCCCTCAGGCGTTGCCGATCCGGCGGCTTCGGTCGTCTTTGCGTTGGTGGGTTTCGGACGGGTCGTGGTCTTGGCCATGGTCAGAGTCCTTGTCACGCCGGACCCGGATGAGCCTCTCTCTATCCTTTCAAGCCCGGCACCCGGGCTTCCCTTTCTTGAGCTCTTGCCGGTCGAGAATAGTCGCGTTGGTTCAAATCCGAAGTGACAATTGTTCATGAAAACTCAATGCTGCACGAAGGACCGCCATTGGGACGCTGCTACCCTCGCTTGAATTTCCAGGCACAGAAACCGGTTGCCAAGTAGCGTGAAACCAAATGCATGTACGCGAATTTGTGGGGCGGTCGAGTCCCGCGCTTTCAAAAATCAATCGCAAGATCAAGCGCTATTTCTGATTCGACCATGCTTCAATGAGTACTAGCGCTTCATCATGAGCGCAAAGCTAAAGTAGATAGAAGCGATTAAACCCACGAAAGCCAATACAGTGGTGACCGCAAGCGGGACCGAATAGGAACCTGTTTGGGTATATAGAAGCCCTCCTGCCCAAGGAGCTATCAGCCCAGCGAGGCCATATGAGAAGATCATTTTACCATAGACCCTCCCAATCTGCGAGATGCCGTATTCACGCCCGATCAATACGGGTATCAGCGACGCCGAACCACCAAAGCACAGTCCAACAAATACGGTCGCTACGCAAACGATCAAGAAGCTGTCCGAACGTATCATCAATAACGCAGCGACCGTAAGCAAGCAGACAAAAAACAACGCACTTCTGCCTTGAACCCAATCGACAAACCTGCCACCAAAAATGGATCCTATTATATATCCTAAATTCAACAAGCCCGCGCCTAGTCCAAGAAGCCTACTTGGAACGCCAATTTCTTCCAAAATACCGGATATATGCGAGATAGTTAACAGCCCGGCAAAGCAAATTGCGAAGAAACAGTAGGACATAATCGCAAAGCGAAGCGTAAAGACTTCAGAGCCAGTACGCTCTTGAATTTCTTCTGTAGGTGTCTGAGGAGAACCATCAGTTTTAAAAACAACAAAAACTCCGAGCAGAAGTATTCCGAAACCGATGACAAGAAATGATGTCGCTGGAGAACTGTGCAGAATCGCCCGTGCAAAAACGCTAGAAATAAGGATCCCAGACAAGGCAAAACACGACACTATGACACCAATCGCTAGAGAACGATTTCGCTCTTTTGCGAATTGAGCCATTTCAAGCGCGAACCCGTACCCCAAGCCTGAGCCGGTCCCAAAAGCCATGCCATAGCCAATAATAAGCGACGTCAATGTTGGCCAAAAGCCAAACAGAAAGTGCCCGCCACCAGCCAGTGAAAAACAAAGCAAAGCAGTGCCGCGTAAGGTCAATCTCGTTGATACTGCCTTTTGTAGCATCATTCCCAGCATGAAACACGCCAGTGCCAATGACGGAGCCAAGCTTAACTCAGCCCGGCTCAGCCCGAGATCCCTTTCCATCGGTAACAGGAACAAGCTCCACGCATACATTACACCCATGCAGCTGTTAGTAAGACAGCCAATCAGCACTGGGGGAGAAAGCAGACCTACTCCCAGCGCGTCATTTCCGTCAACTCTGCCAATCATTGTCTACACCTTGATCCTCTCGTTCTTTGGGTCCAAGAAAGGTGAGAGTGACGCAGTTGCCTTGTAACGTTCACAGGCGATCTCAATCTCGAATCCACCGGCATTGATGAAGTCGCGAGTGACACCGTCGGCGTTATAGATGTATCCCATGCCCATCGATCGATCGAGCCTGTGCCCATATCCACCAGAGGTAATAGATCCGATTATCCTACCTTCCTTGTAGATTGGCTCTTCGTGATAGAGCATCTTTCGACATCCGTCGGGCAGTTGGAATTGTACAAGCCGCTTTGTAGGCACACCGGCGTCTCGCGCACGCAAGAGAGCATCACGGCCGACAAATTCAGCTTTATTATAGTCCACGGCAAACGAGAGCCCCGCCTGGATCGGAGTGTCTTCTTCGCCAATGTCATGCCCCCAGTGCCGATAACCTTTTTCTACCCGAAGGCTGTTGAGCGCAAAGAACCCCGCATGGCTAAGGCCAAATTCCTGACCGGCCTCGACGATCTTGTCGAAGACATGCATCGCGAAATCCGCCGGGATATAGAGTTCCCACCCAAGCTCGCCGACAAAGGTCAGCCGACTCGCCCTGACGGTCGCATATCCGACGGCAATCTCCTGACTCGTCCCGAACGGGAAGGCGGCATTCGACAGGTCGGCACCAGAAACCTTCTCAAGCAGCGCACGGGATTTGGGCCCCATAATCGCTAGCATCGGTAGGCCGGGCGTAACATCGGTGACAACGACAGCCGCATCGTCGGGAATGTGGCGGCGCAACCACGACAGATCGCGTGTCTGGCTGGCGGCTATGGTGACGACTAGATAGGCTGTTTCTGAAAGCCGGGTGATCGTGACATCCGCCTCGATACCCCCGCGCGGGTTGAGCCACTGGGTGTAGACGACCTTGCCCATAGCAACATCAACATTTCCCGCTGACACGTTGTTGAGAATGCGGCAAGCGTCTCGGCCCTCGACCCGGAATTTCACATAGCAACTCTGGTCGAAAACGGTCACGGCTGATTGCGTGTCCAAACATTCAGCGCGCGCGTCTTCGAACCAGCTTTGCGGGCCGAAGGAATAGCCGATCTCAGTCGAGCGGCCATCGCGCGCGAAAAAGCCCGGCCGCTCATATCCGGCAGCTTCGGTCATCGAGGCCCCGAGAGCGACAAGGCGGTCGTGAAACGGGCTTTGGCGCACATTGCGCGCGGTTTCATATTGCTGGTAAGGCCAATGCATCTTGTAGAGCAAGCCCAACGTTTCCTTGGTCCGGTCGAAGAGATAGCTCTTGTTCGACTGCCAGGAATGCATGCGGCGCACGTCGACATCTGCCAGCTCCATCGGCGGGTGACCGTCGTTGATCCAATCCGCCAGCGCCTTGCCGACGCCACCGGACGACAGGATGCCGACCGAGTTGAACCCGCAGGCGCAGAACAACCCCTCAACTTCGGGCGTCTCTCCCAGAAGGTAGCGGTCATCGGGCGTGAAGCTTTCGGGGCCGTTGAAGAACAGCTGGATACCCGCGTTAGCCAGCGCCGGCACGCGTTTGACGGCCATGTCGAGGATTGGTTCGAAATGATCGAAATCCTCGGGCAGGCTGTCGAAGCAGAAGTCCTCGGGGATGCCGTTGTGCCCCCAGGGTTTCGCTTCGGGCTCGAAGCATCCCAGCAGCAGCTTGCCAGCGTCTTCCTTGTAATAGGAACACTCATCGGCGACGAACAGCACCGGCAGTTCGCGGGGCAGATCGGGCATCTGCTCGGTCACGATGTAGAAATGCTCTGCCGCGTGGAGCGGCAGGGAGACGCCGCTTTGCGCCGCGAATTCCCGCGACCACATGCCACCCGCGATGACGACGCGGTCGGCGCGGATCTCGCCATCGGCGAGTTTCACGCCCCGCACCTTTCCGTTCTCGACGATCAGGCGCTCGACCGGGGTCTGTTCGAAAATCCGCGCGCCGCGCATACGCGCGCCTTTGGCCATCGCCATCGTCACGTCGGCGGGATTGACCTGCCCGTCATTGGGCATCCAGATGCCGCCGACGATGTCGCCGACTTCGACCAGCGGCCAGCGTTCGCGGATTTCGCCGGCGGAGACGACGTCGGCCTCGAGCCCGAAATTTCGGGCCATGGACACGCCACGTTTCAGTTCCTCGAAGCGCGCGTCATGCGTGGCAAGGCGCAGCGCGCCGTTTTGCTTGAAGCCCGTCGCCTGCCCCGTTTCCGCCTCCAGATCGCGAAACAGCTCGCCGGTGTATTGGGCAAGCTGTGTCATGTTTCGCGTCGCACGGAGCTGCGTCACGAGTCCAGCCGCATGCCAGGTCGTGCCGCTCGTGAGTTGCTTGCGCTCGCACAACACGACATCGGTAATCCCCAGCTTGGTCAGATGATATGCGATGGAGCAGCCCGCAACGCCGCCGCCTACGATAACCACATCTGCCGTGTTTGGAATGCCCATAAATGTAGCTCCTGTCTTTCAAGCACCCAGATAGGTGTCGATTATTTTCCGATTTTCATGCATTTCCGCGGGGACACCGGACCAGACGAAATGGCCGCCATCCATCAGATGCAGCCGGTCCGCATGGTTGGCCACCCGGGCGATATTCTCTTCGACCACGACGATCGTCATCCCTGTCGCGCGCAATTCGTCGATGGCCGCATAGATCTGGTCGATCACCACCGGCGCCAGGCCGAGCGAAGGCTCGTCCAGCACCAGCAGGCGGCAATCCCCCATCATCAGGCCGCGGCCGATGCCCAGCATCCGGCGCTCACCTCCCGACAGGGAGCTGGCGATCTGCTCCGCGCGCTGTTCGAGCTTGGGAAAGAGCGCGAAGACCTTGTCTAGTTGCGCCTGGGACCTTGCATCCGACCGGTTGGCATAGCCGCCGACCAGCAGGTTTTCGAGAATGGTCATGTTCTTGTAGACCAGATCGCCCTGCGGCACATGGGCCAGCCCCATCCGCGCGATTTTCTCCGGCGCCAGCCCGAGGATGGATCGACCGTTCAGCGCGATGCTGCCCTGGGTCCTGGGCAACAGGCCCGATATCGCGCGCAGCAGCGTCGTCTTGCCATGACCGTTCGGGCCGACAATGCCGATCAGTTCGCCTTTCGCGACCGTCAGGTCGATCCCGTTCAGGATCGACCCTGTGCCGTAACCGGCGTGACAATCCTTGACTTCAAGAAGCGGCATTTCCGACCTCCTCCGCCTGTGCTCCCCTGCGGCTGTCTGCAGCACCGGACACACCGAGGAAGACATCCACGACCTCGGGATTGTCGGCGAGACTGCCCGCCGTCCCTTCGTGCAGTTTCGCACCGTGGTGCAGGATCATGATCCGGTCCGCAAAGGCTGTCATGAAGCTCATCACGTGTTCGATCACGACGATGGTGGTCCCGCGAAAATCCCGAAGCTGTCTGAAGACCGCCGCGCAGGTTTCGATCTCGGCCGGGTTGAGCCCCCCGACCGGTTCGTCCAGCAGCAGCAGTTTGGGATGGCTCACGATGGCGCATCCGATCATCAACAGCTTCAGCTGCAAGACCGGCAAGGCACCCGCCATCACGTCCGCATAGTCCGTCAAACCGGTCAGATCGAGTACCTCGGCCGCGCGGATCTCGGACCTGCGGTCATAGCTCAACCCGGGCACGAGCCGCTTTTCGCTGCCGAAATAGGCGCAGGTCTTCAGATTGTCGGCGACCGTCTGCGAGTTGAAGACGGCGTTTAGCTGGAAGGTGCGGCTAATGCCGAGATGGCAGATCGCCGAGGCGCCGAGCCCGGTGATATCGGCGCCCTCGAACAGGATCCTCCCGGCGGTCGGGGGGGTCACCCCGGACAAGAGATCAAACAGCGTGGTCTTCCCGGCGCCGTTCGGACCGCCGATGCCGAGAACCTCGCCGCGGTCGACATGAAAGCTGAGATCGTTCGTCGCCTTCATGGCCCCATAGGCCTTGGTCAGGCCGCGCACCTCGAGCAGATGTTGCGGTGAATGGGTCACGTTTCAGCCCTCCTTCCTGGGGCTCAAGGCCCACTTCCTGAGTGACGCGAAACCGCCCATCAGGCCCTCCGGCAATGTGAGCAGGATGATCGAAAGAACGGCCGCATAGGCGGTGTTGCGCCATGCCGCGAGGTCGCGGAAGCCCTCGTCGATAAGCGCCAGCACGATCGTGCCGACCACCGGGCCCCAAATGGTGCCGCGGCCGCCGACGACCATCATCGACAGCAGGAACAGCAGCGTGGGCAATTCGAGAACCTGCGGACCAAACGTGCCGATCACCCCGGCATAGACGCCTCCGCTCAAACCGGTGAACACTCCGGAGACGGCAAAGACGATGGCCTGATATTTCCGGATCTCGATACCTCGCGACGCGGCGCAGACCTCGTTGTCGCGCATCGCCTTAAAGGCCTGCCCATAGGGGCTGTAGACGACCATGATCGCGACCAGTATCGACAGCGCGAGCATGATGAGCGACAGGTAGAAATTGCCAAGCGGCGCACTGCTGTATCCAAGTAGCTCGCGAAACCCGAAATCGCCGAAACGCGACAGGCCGCGGGCGCCGCCGGAGAAGGAATAGCAAACCGATTGGGTCTGCCGGAAGCAGGCCACATCGGTCACCAGAAGCTGATAGACCGTCATGGCGATTGCGAGCGTGACCACGACGACATAAGCGCCGCGCAGCCGGAACGTGGCAAAGGCCATGACGAGGCTCATCAGCAGCCCCGCCAGAGCCGCCACCGGCAGGGTCCACCATAGCGACATGCCGAAATAGAGGCCCATGAGCGCGGTGGCATAGCCGCCCACCGCGAACAGAGCCATATGGCCGATCGACAGGATGCCGGCGACGCCGAAGACCAGGTTCCACTGCGACACGACGGCCGCCCACAGGATGAACAGGGTGATCTGCCCCAGAACGTAGCGGCTCAGTCCCAGCGCGGGCAAAAGGCTCAGGACGCCGACAAAGAGAAGAAGGATCAGAAGATCGCGGGATTTCATTGAACGCATGGGTCAATTCCTCTCCAGTTCCTGGCGCCCGAAGAGACCGGTCGGTCGGTAGACCAGCACCAGCACCACGACGAGAAGCGACACGGGAAACCCCCATTTCACACCGAGCGTGTACTGCACGGTGGTTTCCAGACCAGCCAGCGCGAATGACGCGGCCAGCGCACCGGGAATGCTGCCGAGCCCGCCCAGGACGCAGACGATCAGCGCCTTGAGCAGCGGATCGAACCCGGCACCGGGATAGACGGTCGTCGAGCTTGTCAGCAGCACGCCGGAGGCGCCCGAGATGATCCCGGCGAGAACCGTCACCTGAAAAATCACCGCCTGCACCGGCACGCCGTTCAGCCGAGCGGCGGTGATGTCCTGCGAGACGGCCCGGATGAGCCGGCCGAGATTGGTCTTGTGCACGACGAGTTGCAGCAGCAGCACCATGAGCGCGCTGCAACAGACGACCAGCAGGGTCTGGTGCCCGATGGACAGCGCGCCGAGGTCGAACCGACCCTCGACCTGAAACGGTTGTCGCAGGATCTTTGCGCCTATCAGGTTGTTGATGAGATCGACCACGATGGTGCTGAACGCCATGGTGAGGATGATGATCCGCAGATCGAAATTCGCCTTGCCGAAGATCCACCGGACCTGCGAGACGTAGAGCAGTAGTCCGCCCGCAGCGCCCGCAATCATGCCGCCCAGAAGCCCCGTCCACCAAGGCAGGCCCAGCCCTGTCACGACGGCCACCGAGCCATAGGCCCCGATGACGATCATGGCGCCATGCGCGAGGTTCAGCATCGAAATGCTGCCCCATAGCAGCGCCAGCGAGACCGAGCTCGCGGCATAGATCGCGCCCAACGCAATCGTGCTGGTCAAAATTCCAGTCAGAAGCTCCATCGCCTGGCTCCAGTTTTTCCTTGGTGGTTTTGCACTCGGGGCTCCGGCAGAGCCCCGAGGCGCGACGTCATGCGTCTTGCTCAGGTGAACCAGGGCGGGGTTTCGAACGCGACCTCGTTATAGGGTTCGGGGAAAATCAGCTTCTTCGGCACGGCCGCGGCCGGGTCCTTGATCTGGTAGAGCAGATGCGGCATGGCCAGAGATGCATCCGGTGAGATGGTCGGATATGGCAGGGCTGCGTTGAACTCCTTAGCATAGCGCAAGGTGCCGAACGGCGCGCGGAATGAGAAGCGGCGCAGGTTGTCGGCGATCTTGCGGTTCTGCTCGTAGTCGCCCGGCTCCCCGGTTCCGCCGGCCAGAGCGGCCGCAATCGCGTAGTGATACATCTCGGAATAGGTCGATGCACCCGGGTCGGCTTCGGCGGTCTCCCCGAATCTGGCCCAATAGGCGTCGCGGAAGGCATTGCCGATCTCGTCGGGCAGAATGCCGATGACCGATGACGACATGACACCCCGGGCGGCCTCGCCCGCGATCTCCGAGAAGGCTTTGAGCAGCGGCCCATACTGCATGTAGACAAGGCTGTTGGTCGGGTTCTCGGCAAACTGGATCTGGAATTGCGCCAGATCCGCAGGGAAGAAATGGGTGTTCGCGATCACGGCAGGCTGTTCGGCGCGCACCTTGTTGAGGACGGCGCCCCATTCGGTAGTCGGAACAGGAACGATCTCTTCGAACGAGACTTCGAAACCGTATTGCGGCGCGGTATCCCGGATCGCGTTGGAAATCACCGTGGAATAGGGAAGCGAGCCCGTGACGAGCGCGATCTTGTTGTTGTCGGGCTTCCAAAGACCCTGGTCGCGTAGCGAGGCCAGCATCACCGGCAGGCCCACACCGTAGTAGTATTCCGCGGGATCCGCCATGAAGATACCTGTGTAGCGCTCGGGATCGCTCTGGAACGCTTCATGGTGCCCGATGGACGTGTTGTAGTGAATGTAGATAATCCCCGCATCCGCGATGGGATCGTATTCCGCCTGATTGGCGCCGACATTGTAGCCGTTGATGATCGCGTGCGACCCATAGCGGTCGATCAGCAGCCGTGCGGCGGCGCTGACCTCCTCGGCGGTCTGGTTCTTGCTGTCGAGCGTCGTCGGCTCCAGCATCTTACCGAGGATCCCGCCGGCGGCGTTGATCTCCTCGCAGGCCATTTCCAGGCCGTTCTTGTGTTCGATTCCGTCGACCGCCAGTGGACCGGTGAGCGATGCCATCTGTCCGATCGGGATGGTTCCCGATTGCTGAGCGTTGGCCTCGTTGACAGAGGCCAAAAGCCCAGCCCCGAAAGCGGTTCCGGCACCCGTTGCCAGGAACTTGCGGCGCGTGCTGAGCACAGCCGGTGAGTTGATTTTCTTTTCCATGGTCTGGTATCCCTGTTGGCAATTTTTCTTTGTTCACGCACGCAGTCGCGCCGTGTGGTTTTCGGTGGATTTCCCGAAGAGACCGGCACCCCAGGACATGGGGCGCCGGGTATTCGCTAGGCGGCGCGCAGGCGCGCCGTTTCCGCTTCGTCCAGTGTCATGTTCTCGGGATCGATCACGACACCGTATGCGTCCCGAGCCTTTTCGATGGACACATAACCATCCAGAACGTCGTCCAGGACTTTCTGGGCAGGCCGCTCGCGCGGGTCGCCCCAGCCGCCGCCGCCGGTGCTTTCGAACTGGAACACCTCGTCGTAGTTGAACGGGTGGCTGGACAGCAGCGGGCTGCACCAGTCGCCGTTCTCGGTCAGGCCACCGATCACGATCTCGCGCCCGTCCGGATAGAGATGCTTGGAGCGCTGCACGTCGCTGCGCAGACCGCCGTTCACGCCGGGGCTGCCTTCGCGGGTCCGCGAGGTTTCCATGTTCATCTCGCCCTCGCACAGGAAGCGGACCTTAAAATTCGCTCCCAGGCCGCCGCGGAACTTGCCGGCACCGGCACTGTCGGGCCGCAATTCGAAGGCTTCGTACTCGATCGGGAACAAGAGTTCCGCCGTTTCGGCCATCATGTTCATGCAGTTGCCGAGCGGGTCCATCGTAACACTCATCCCGTCGTTATAGGGCGTGCCACCCCAGCCACCGGCCGGCAGATCCGAGAACACGTTCGCGTTGCCGTGCTCATCCTTCGTGGAGGAGACGAACCAGTTGCATTCTGAACAGGTCGAGCCGGTGACGCGGTCGGGGATCGCCTGGGCCAGCGCCTGCCAGATCGCACTGGTGATCTTGGACGAGGTCAGCGTGGTACACCCGATCGTCGGCGCCGGCCATTGCGGGTTCAGCCAGGTTCCTTCGGGAATATCGAGCGTGATCGGCACGAACATCCCGGCATTCGATGGCGCATGCGGCGCAAGGAAGAACTGAAGCGAGTAATAGGCCGCCGAGGCCGTATTGGCGTAGGGCGAATTGATCGAGCCCTTGCAGGTCGGGTCCGACCCGTTGAAGTCGACATGGATGTTCGACCCCTTGACAGTCAGCTGCACCGCAACCTTGACCGGATCGGGCGAGAAGCCGTCGGTATCGGCGAAATCCTCGGCGTAATAGACACCGTCGGGGATCTCTTCGATCGACTTGCGGATGATGCGTTCGGTATAGCCGATCAACTCCTTCATCGCGGCCTTCACCGTCGTCAGCCCATACCGCCGGGCGGCGCGCTGCAGTTCCTGCTCGGCGGCCCGCAACGCACCGAGATGCGCCTGAAGGTCGCCTTCGATAAAGAAGGGCGTCCGCGTATTGTTCATGATGATCGCCAGGAAATCGGGATTGATTTCATAGTTCTCATAGAGCTTGATCGGCGGGATGCGCAGCCCTTCGGCGGCCACGTGGGTCGAGAACGACATCCCCCCCGCAGCACCGCCACCCAGGTCCATCCAGTGACCGCGACTCACCGCGAAGCCAAGCACTTCCTCTTCGTAGAAGACCGGCATGATGAAGGTGATATCGTTGGTATGCGTGCCGCCCTGATAGGGATCGTTCAGCGCATAGATATCGCCCGGTTTCATAGTCTCGATTGGATACTTTCGGGCCGCCGCGTCGGCGCTGTACTGCATCGCCGCCAGATGGACCGGACAGTTCGCGGCCTGTGCCAGAAGGCGAAGCTCGGGGTCGTAGACCGCATTCGAAAAGTCTAGGATATCGGCCAGGATCGGCGAGAACGAGGTGCGTTGCATGATCGTGGACATGCGATTGCACGCATATTCGAACGTATTGCGCAGCACTTCGAAAGTGACGGCGTCGACTTCGCCGAAGCGTCCTTTGGTTTCGGTAGACATGGTTGTTCTCCTCAATTCCCGATGGTGACGACAAGGTTGCCGCTTTTGTCGACTTCGCCGGAGCAGTTCGGCGGAATGACAGCGATGGAGTCGAGATACTCGACAACGGCAGGGCCCTGCATACGCGCGCCGGGCGCGATGTTCTTGCCGTCGTAAAGTTCGGTGTCGTGCCAGGTGCCATCGAAATAGACCGACCGGGTGGCGTGGCTTTCGACAGACTGCTGACCGCTGAAATCGTAGACCGGCGGTTCTTTCATCTTGCCGACCGCGGTGACGCTGAGGGACACGAAGGCGATCTCGAAGGCTTCGTTCGACACCCCGTATTCCTTTTCATGCGCGGCGTGAAACGCGTTGGCAATCTGCGGAATATGCGCGTCGGTCAGTTCACCCGAGGGGATATCCGTCTCCACCTCGTATGTCTGGCCCACATAGCGCATCTGTGCCGTGCGGCGCAGCTCCATGTTGTCGTCGGAGATCCCGTCCGCGGCGAGACGCGCGCGCGCATCCGCTTCGATCCGGTCATAGAGCCGGTTCAGATCGGCCACCTTCACATCGCTGAGCGCCGCGTAGTGGAAGGTTTCGATATCGTGGCGCATGTCCATGGCCGTGGCGCCGAAGGCCGAGGCTACACCGGCCGCGCCCGGGATCACCACTTGCGGAATGCTCATCGCCTGGGCCACAAAACAGGCATGCATCGGCCCCGCGCCGCCAAAGCTGGCAAGCACGAAATCGCGCGGATCGCGGGCCCTGGCAACGACCACGCCCTTCACCGCCTGCGCCATGGTTTCGCAGGAAATCTTGATCATGCCGTCGGCCGTTTCCAGACGCGACAACCCGATTTTCTTGGCTAGGCGATCGATGGCAGCTTCAGCAGCCGCCTTGTCCAGTTCGAACTTGTCGCTGAGCGACGGGTTCAGACGTCCGAGAACGAGGTTCGCGTCCGTGATCGTCGGCTCGGTTCCGCCCCGGCCGTAGCAGGCAGGGCCAGGTGTCGAGCCTGCCGATTGGGGTCCCATCCGCAGCGATCCGCCCTCATCGACCCAACCGATGGAGCCGCCACCGGCGCCGACGGAGTGGATGTCGAGCATCGGCACGGCGACCGGAACTTCCCATTCCAGCTCATGGTCGCGGGTGATGAGGCCCTCACCCTTCTCGACGATGGACACGTCAAAGCTGGTGCCGCCGACATCCGTATGAATGATGTTTTCGAAACCTGCATGGATGGACAGGTAGGAGGCATAGGCCACCCCGCCTGCCGGCCCGGATTCGATCAGCTCCTCGGGACGCAGCTTGGCGTTTTGCGCGCCCATGACGCCGCCGTTGCTCTTGAGGATGAGCAGCTTTCCTGTGAAGCCCCGCTCGGCCAGAACCTCGGACAGACGGTCGAAGTAATGCGTCATGATCGGCATGAGGCAGGCGCGGATCGCGGTCGTCGTGAACCGGCCGTGCTCGCGGAACACCGGGCGGGTGTCCGACGAAATGACGACATGCACGCCGGGTGCCTCTTCGAGGATTATGTCGCGCATCTTTCTCTCATGCGCGTCGTTTGCATAGGAGTTGATGAAGCCGACCCCGACCGAGCCATAGCCACGCGCCTTGATCTCGCGTGCGATCTCCCGCGCGGCGTCTTCCCGGAGTTCCCGGCGCACGTCTCCCTTGGCTGACATGCGTTCGTCGATGGTGAAGCGATGGCGACGGCGGATCAGCGGCTTGGGCTTGGTCTGATACGGGTCGTAGAGCGCCTTGCGGTGCTGACGCCCGATCTCGATCGTGTCCCGGAACCCTTCGGTCGTGACAAAGGCCGCATCGGGGTAATCGCGTTCGATCAGCGAATTGGTCGCAGTTGTCGTTCCGTGCATCAGAAACGAGATCTGGTCGAACGGAATACCCGCGGTCTCAATGGATTGAAGAACCCCGCGCGAGCGATCATCCTTCGTGGTCAGGACCTTAGCGGTCTTGTAAGACCCATCCTCTTCGTTCCATGCAAAGAAGTCGGTGAACGTCCCACCAACATCAATTCCGACGCGCCACATGCGTTTCTCCCTGTTTGTGAATTTTCATTATCATATGTTCACTTCACTGTCACTCATGTGTCAAGTTTTTATTTTTTTAAATTTCTGCCCCATTTTTTGGCGCGACGCCTGAGCTGAGATCGCCTGGACGCGCCTCAGACGAGGGTTTTGGCCCATACAAAGCCAATCCCGGAAACTGCGGGCAAAAAGGCACGGAAACGATCACGCGGGGGTGCTGGTCACGACGCCACCGCCCGTTCGGCGCGACATCAGACGGCGTACACCGAACACGGCAAGCGTTTGGGAAACCGGAGGCCGTTGACCCGACTAAGGGTCGAATCAGTAAGACGGTGGCGAGATCGCCCAGATGATCACCGTCTCCTCGTCGCTTTCATTGGCGTAGCGATGCGGGATCGAGCTTTCGAAGGCGAAACTGTCACCGGACGACAGGGAGATTTCCTTGCCGTCGAGCCAAAGCGTGAGTTTGCCCGACGCGACAAATCCCGCCTCCTCGCCCTTGTGGCTGTAATCTTCCTTGCCGCTGAAGGAATGCGGACGGAACGTGCAGCGCAACAATTCGATGCCGCGCGCCAGGTTTGGCGACAGAAGCTCGTCACATATGCCGCTCTCGAATTCCAGTCGCCGCCGCCGGTCGCGGCGCACGACGAACTCGCGGAATTCATCGTCATCCTCGGCCGGGGAAGGAAAGAACCATGAGATGTTCACGCCAAGTGCACGGCTGATCGAATGCAATGCCTTGATCGAGGGCGAAGAAATTCCGCGTTCGATCTGGCTGAGGTAGCCCTTGGACAGACCGGTGGCATCTGAAAGCTCGCTCAGCGTGACGTTGCTTGCGCGCCTCAGATCCTTGATCTCCTGACCGACCAGCGCCCCGGCTTCCAGAACTTCACCCAAATCCTGAATTGGCTCAGCCTGAATGGGCCCCCGGAGCGCAGTGGATCTCGCCAGTGACGGTGTCTTCTTGTTCATGGAGCCGGTACTTTTCATTGGTCGTGGACAAGTATGATGGCCCGGTTCCGGCGCAGGCAGCAATAAAAAATGAACTTTCGATGGAGAATTTTTATTTTTGTGATCGTAACTGTCACACATCCCTTCCCTGCTGCGGCTCCATCGAAGCGTCTGGCATTCATCATCTATCCCCGCGCGCCCGGCTTATACCGCTGGTGAACTTTTGTACTTGATTTTTCACTTTTAGAAACTCATGGTGCGAAAAATCAGGTCCGCAGGATCAACAGGTCCGCAGGATCAAATGGAGATTATCGCCCATGAAGGTGCTCGTGCCCGTGAAGCGCGTGATCGACTACAACGTGAAAGTCCGCGTGAAAGCGGATGGCAGCGGTGTCGATCTCGCCAATGTCAAAATGTCGATGAACCCTTTCGACGAAATCGCCGTAGAAGAGGCGATCCGCCTGAAAGAGGCCGGTAAGGCCGATGAGGTCGTGGCCGTTTCGATTGGCGTGAAGCAGGCACAGGAAACCCTGCGCACGGCGCTGGCGATGGGCGCGGACCGGGCGATTCTGGTTCTGGCCGCCGATGACGTGCATACGGATATCGAGCCGCTGGCCGTGGCCAAGATCCTTGCCAAGGTCGTCGAAGAAGAGCAGCCGGGCCTCGTGCTGGCGGGCAAGCAGGCGATCGACAATGACATGAACGCCACCGGCCAGATGCTGTCGGCACTGCTGGGCTGGTCGCAGGCGACCTTTGCCTCCTCCGTGGATATCGACGGCGACAGCGCCACCGTGACCCGTGAAGTGGATGGCGGTTTGCAGACGATCAAGGTCAAGATGCCCGCCATCGTGACCGTCGATCTGCGCCTGAACGAGCCGCGCTACGCGTCGCTCCCCAACATCATGAAGGCCAAGAAAAAGCCGCTGGATGAAAAGACCGCCGACGATTACGGCGTCGATGTGCATCCGCGTCTGGAAATCGTTTCGACCAGCGAACCCGAGGCCCGCCAGGCCGGGGAAATCGTTGCCGACGTCGATACGCTGGTTGCCAAACTCAAAGAAAAGGGGGTCGTGTAATGGCTGTTCTCCTGCTTGCCGAAGTCAATAATGGCGAACTGGCGATGGATGCCACCGCCAAGGCCGTGACCGCCGCCAAAGCCCTGGGCGATGTGACCGTTCTCTGCGCGGGCGCCACCGCCGCCGCCGCGGGTGAGGCCGCTGCGACCATTGACGGTGTCGCCAAGGTGCTGGTCGCCGAGGACGCGGCGCTGGGTCATCGCCTGGCAGAATCCACCGCAGCGCTGATCGTCAGCCTGGCCGATGGTTATGAGCATATCGTTGCCCCGGCGACGACGGATGCCAAGAACGTCATGCCGCGCGTTGCCGCGCTGCTGGATGTGATGGTGATCTCGGATGCCTCCGCCGTTGTCGATGGCGACACGTTTGAGCGCCCGATCTATGCCGGTAACGCGATCCAGACCGTGAAGTCGAAAGATGCCAAGAAGGTCATCACCTTCCGCACCTCGACCTTCGACGCCGCCGCGACCGGCGGGTCTGCCGTCGTGGAAACCATCGGTGCCGCCGGCGATCCGGGCCTGTCCGAATGGGTCGAAGACAAGGTTGCCGAAAGCGACCGCCCCGAGCTGACCAGCGCCGGTATCGTCGTGTCCGGTGGGCGTGGCGTGGGCTCGGAAGAGGATTTCGCCCTGATCGAAAAGCTGGCCGACAAGCTGGGCGCCGCCGTAGGTGCCTCGCGCGCCGCGGTCGACAGCGGCTTTGCCCCGAATGACTGGCAAGTGGGCCAGACCGGCAAGGTCGTCGCCCCCGAGCTGTACATCGCCGTCGGCATCTCCGGCGCGATCCAGCACCTCGCCGGGATGAAGGACTCGAAGATCATCGTCGCCATCAACAAGGACGAAGAAGCCCCGATCTTCCAGGTGGCCGATTACGGTCTTGTTGCCGACCTGTTCGACGCTGTGCCGATGATGATCGAGAAGCTGACATGAGCGCCCGGAGCATCGACGGAAAGGCTTTCGCCGCAACCGTTCGCTCCCGGGTGGCGGAACAGGTTGCCGCCCTTGCCGCCCATGGCCAGCCGGGACTGGCCGTGGTTCTCGTCGGCGCGGACCCCGCGAGCGAGGTCTATGTGCGTTCGAAGGGAAAGATGACCATCGAGGTCGGAATGAAGTCGGTCGAACACAGGCTGCCGGCCGACGTGTCCGAGGCCGATCTGCTTGGGCTCCTCGCTGAACTGAACAGGGACGAAACCATTCACGGGATCCTGGTGCAGCTTCCGCTTCCCGCACATCTCGACGAGAATCAGGTGATCAACGCGATCGACCCCGCGAAAGATGTGGACGGGTTTCATATCTCCAACGTCGGTCTGCTGGGGACGGGCCAAAAAAGCATGGTCCCCTGCACCCCGCTTGGTTGCCTGATGATGCTACGCGATTACCACGGCAGCCTGTCTGGGCTTGATGCCGTCGTGATCGGCCGTTCAAACATAGTCGGCAAGCCCATGGCGCAGCTGTTGCTCAAGGACAGCTGTACCGTGACAATCGCACATTCGCGAACGAAGAACATCGAGGCGGTGGTCAAGCGTGCCGACATAGTGGTGGTCGCCGTGGGCCGCCCGGAGATGGTGAAGGGTGACTGGATCAAACCAGGCACTACGGTAATCGACGTGGGCATCAACCGTATCGACGCCCCCGGGAAGGGTGAGGGCAAGGCACGCCTCGTGGGCGATTGCCACTTTGACAGCTGCGCAGAGGTGGCTGGTGCCATTACGCCGGTGCCGGGCGGCGTCGGTCCGATGACCATCGCCTGCCTTCTGGCCAACACGCTCAATGCCTTCTGCGACCAGAAGGGGCTGCCCAGACCACGCGATCTCGCGGTCTGAGCGCTGTGATTGATAGGAAAGAACAAAACTCATGACCTACGTCCTTACTGTCCACTGCACCTCGAAGCGGGGTATCGTGGCCGCCGTGTCCGGTTTTCTCGCCGAGCAGGGATGCAATATCACTGACGCGTCACAATTCGACGATGCCGAAACCGGAAGCTTCTTTGCCCGGATCAGTTTTGTCCCGGAAACCGGCACAGGGCTTGACGCCTTGCGAGAAGGGTTCGGCCCGATCGGCGAGGCCTTCGGCATGCAATGGGGCATCCACGACACCGCAGACCGCATGAAAGTCTTGATCATGGTCTCGAACTTCGGCCATTGCCTGAACGATCTTCTCTACCGCTGGCGCATAGGAGCCCTCCCGATCGAAATTGTCGGTGTCGTCTCGAACCACATGACCTACCAGAAAGTGGTGGTGAACCACGATCTGCCTTTTCATCACATCAAGGTCAAAAAAAACAACAAGCCCGAAGCTGAAGCACAGCTTTTGCAGGTTGTCGAAGATTCCGGTACTGAACTGGTCGTCCTTGCGCGGTACATGCAAATCCTATCCGACAGCCTTTGCCAGAAAATGTCTGGTCGGATCATCAACATCCACCATTCGTTCCTGCCCAGCTTCAAGGGGGCTAACCCCTATAGACAAGCCTTTGAACGCGGAGTGAAACTGATCGGAGCAACGTCGCATTACGTGACCGCCGAATTGGATGAAGGCCCGATCATCGAGCAAGACACGATTCGCGTAACTCATGCGCAATCGCCCGACGACTATGTCTCGCTAGGGCGTGATGTAGAAAGCCAGGTGCTTGCACGCGCGGTTCATGCCCACATTCACCGTCGAGCGTTCCTAAACGGCGACAAGACGGTGGTCTTTCCTGCCTCTCCTGGAACCTACGCAAGTGAGAGAATGGGTTAAGGCCAGAACCAGCACGTCAACGTCCCCTTCACGACCTCTGATTCCTAAAGAACGCAACGATGCGGTCGGGGAACAGAGCGTTCACTGTTCATGCAAAAAAAGGGTCATCAAAATGCTTAACTCTGAAATCTCCACCCGCCGCGATGACGCCATCTCTCGGGGTGTCGGCATGCAGACGCAGGTCTATGTCGAACGCGCCTCCGGGGCCGAGGTCTGGGACGTCGAAGGCAAGCGTTATATCGACTTCGCCGCCGGGATCGCCGTGGTCAACACCGGCCATTGCCATCCCAAGGTGATGGAGGCCGTGCGCCGACAGACGGAATCTTTCACCCACACCTGCCATCAGGTCCTACCGTATGAAAATTACATCCGGCTGGCCGAACGGCTGAACGATAAGGTGCCTGGCGACTTCGAGAAGAAGACTGTCTTCGTTACTACCGGTGCCGAAGCGGTCGAGAACGCGATCAAGGTCGCGCGGGCCGCCACCAGCCGCAACGCTATCATCGCCTTTGGTGGCGGCTTCCACGGCCGGACTTTTATGGGGATGAGCTTGACCGGCAAGGTCGCGCCTTACAAGAAGGGCTTCGGGGCGATGATGCCCGACGTCTTCCACGTACCTTTCCCGGTGGATCTGCACGGTGTGTCCACCGCCGACGCGCTGGCGGGGATCGAAAAGCTGTTCAAGGCCGATCTGGACGCCGACCGTGTGGCCGCGATTATTTTGGAACCCGTTCAGGGCGAAGGCGGCTTCTATCCCGCCCCCGCCGATCTGATGCGCGGGCTGCGAAAACTGTGCGACGCGCATGGCATCCTGCTGATCGCGGATGAGGTGCAGACCGGGTTCGCCCGGACCGGCACGCTCTTTGCGATGGAAGCCTATGACGTCGCCGCCGATATCACCACCATGGCCAAGGGTCTGGCCGGGGGCCTGCCGCTGGCCGCGCTGACCGGCCGGGCCGAGGTGATGGACGCCGCCGTACCCGGCGGCCTGGGGGGAACCTATGGCGGCAACCCCCTGGGGATCGCCGCGGCCCATGCGGTGCTGGATGTCATCGAAGAAGAAGACCTCTGCAACCGCGCCAACGAACTGGGATCACGCCTGAAACAGCGGCTGAATGCGATCCGGTCGCGCGTGCCGGAAATGGTCGACGTGCGCGGCCCCGGCTTCATGATCGCGGCCGAGTTCAACACCGCCGACGGCAAGGCCCCGAACCCCGAGATTACCAATGCCATCCGGGCCGAGGCGCTGTCCCGCGGGCTCGTTTTGCTGACCTGCGGTGTTTATGGCAACGTGATCCGTTTCCTAGCGCCGTTGACTATTCCCGACGATGTCTTTGCCGAGGCAATGGACATCCTAGAGGCGTCGATCGACGCCGTAAAAGGGGCCTGAGATGAAGAACATGATGACCTTGTCCCTGAAGGACCCGAGCCTTCTGGAAACCCGCGCCTATGTGAACGGCACCTGGGTCGAAGGCGAGGCGCGCTTTGATGTCTTCGACCCCGCCACCGGTCAGCTTGTGGCTTCGGTCGCGGATCTGGACGTGGCCGCAACGGCGCGGGCGGTGGATGCCGCCCATGCCGCAGGCCACAACTGGGCGGCGATGACCGGCAAGGAACGCGCCGCGATCCTGCGCCGCTGGCACGATCTGATGATCGAAAACGCCGATGATCTGGCCACGATCCTGACCGCCGAGATGGGCAAGCCCTGGGCCGAGGCGCGGGGCGAGATCCTTTATGGGGCGTCTTTCATCGAATGGTTCGCGGAAGAGGCCAAGCGGATCTATGGCGATGTCATTCCCGGCCATCAGCGCGACAAGCGGATCATGGTGCTGAAACAGCCCGTGGGCGTCGTCGGGTCGATCACGCCCTGGAACTTCCCCAATGCGATGATTGCGCGCAAGGTCGGTCCGGCCCTGGCGGCTGGCTGTACATTTGTCGCCCGTCCGGCCGAACTGACGCCTTTGTCGGCGCTGGCCATGGCGGTGCTGGGCGAACGCGCGGGCATTCCGGCGGGGGTGTTCAACGTGATCCCGTCGACCGATGCCTCGGGCGTGGGGAAGGAACTCTGCTCCAACCCCAAGGTGCGCAAGATCACCTTCACCGGGTCGACCCGCGTCGGCAAGATCCTGATGGAACAGGCCGCCGGCACCATCAAGAAGATGTCGCTGGAGCTCGGAGGCAACGCGCCTTTCATCGTCTTTGACGACGCCGATCTGGACGCCGCCGTCGAAGGTGCGATGATCGCCAAGTTCCGCAACAACGGCCAGACCTGCGTCTGTGCCAACCGGATCTATGTGCAATCCGGTATCTACGACGCCTTTGCCAAAAAACTGAAAGAGGCCGTGCGCCAATTGCATGTCGGCAACGGCTTTGACGAGGGCGTGACCACCGGTCCGCTGATCAGTGAAGCCGCGGTAACCAAGGTTGAGGCGCATATCGCTGACGCTTTGGACAAAGGGGCCGAGGTGACTACCGGCGGCAATCGGACCAACACCGGGGGCACTTTCTTTGCGCCGACGGTCCTTAAGGGTGTGACCCGCGACATGCTGGTCTGCCACGAGGAAACCTTTGGCCCGCTTGCGGCGCTGGTGCGCTTCGACACCGAAGCGGAAGTCATCGATATGGCCAATGACAGCGAATTCGGCCTGGCATCCTACTTCTACGCCAACGATCTGTCCCGCGTCTGGCGCGTGGCCGAGGCCCTGGAGTCGGGCATGGTCGGCGTGAACACCGGGCTGATCTCGACCGAGGTGGCCCCCTTTGGCGGCATCAAGCAGTCCGGCCTGGGCCGCGAAGGGTCCAAATACGGGATCGAGGACTTCCTTGAACTGAAAAACGTCTGTTTGGGCGGCATCTCCTAATCCGCCCAATCTCTGGGACGGTGGTCCTCCTGCCATCGTCCCAAACCCTTTCCCCATTCCCGGAAACTCAACACATGTCCTCCGACCATTCTTTTTTAAATGACGTGAACCAAATGTTCTCGGACGCCGCACAGCTGATGTCCATGGAGGAGGGTCTGGCGAATAAAATCAACGTCTGCAACGCCTCTTATATTACCCGGTTCGGCGTGCGGCTGCGCGGGAAGATGTACACATTCGAGGGGTGGCGTTCGGTGCATTCGAACCACCCAAGCCCCGCCAAAGGCGGCATTCGCTATGCGCCCTATGCCGATCTTGATGAGGTCGAAGCGCTGGCCGCTTTGATGACCTACAAATGCGCGCTGATGGACATCCCCTTTGGCGGCTCAAAGGGTGCGCTGAAAATCGATCCCTCGGAATGGGAGCCCCATGAGCTTGAGCGGATCACCCGCCGCTTTGCGCAAGAGCTCGCACGCCACGATTTCCTTAGTCCCAGCCAAAACGTCCCCGCGCCCGATGTCGGCACCAATGAGACAACGATGATCTGGATCGCCGACGAATACCGCCGGATGAAGTCCGGCGATATCAACGCGCTCGCCTGCGTCACCGGTAAGCCGCTCGCCATGGGCGGCATTGAGGGGCGGATCGAGGCGACGGGACGTGGGGTGCAATATGGCATTCAGGAATTCTTCCGCCATCCCCAGGACCTGGCCCGCACGGGGCTGCCCGACGGGCTTTCGGATCGCACGGTCGTGATCCAAGGCCTTGGCAACGTAGGGTATCACGCGGCCAAATTCCTCGGCCTTGAGGATGGCTGCCGCATCATCGCGGTGATCGAACGCGATGGCGTCGTTCGCAATCCCGACGGCCTCGATATCGACGCTCTCAAGGCACATGTCATGGCCACGGGTGGCGTGGCAGGCTTTGATGGCGGGACACATGATGCAGACGGCACAGCCGCACTGACAGACGCCTGCGATATCCTGATCCCCGCCGCGCTCGAAAGCGTCATTACCAAAGACAATGCGCCTCATGTAAAGGCGCGCCTGATTGTCGAGGCGGCCAATGGCCCGATCACTTATGACGCCAACACAATCCTACGCGATCGAGGCATCGTGGTTATCCCCGATCTCTTCGCCAACGCAGGCGGTGTCACGGTAAGCTATTTCGAGTGGGTCAAGAACCTGACCCACATCCCCTTTGGCCTTATGGAACGGCGTCGTGACGAACGCGGTCACAGGGTGCTGACCCAATCGATCGAACATATGACAGGTCGCAGCTTCCCTACTGAAACGGCCCAAGAACTTATGAGCGGCGCGCGCGAAATTGACCTTGTTCGGTCTGGGCTCGACGACAAGATCCGGTCTGCCTACGCCGAGATGTCGATGCTTTGGAACAGCAATCCTGAAATTCCCGACCTGCGCACCGCGGCCTACGTCATTGCCGTAAGGCGGCTTGCAGAGATCTACAAGGCACTTGGAATATGACACTTAGAAAGACGAACCCGCCACGGATCGTCATCGTCGGTGCAGGGGCTGCGGGACTAAACCTGGCCACCAGGCTAAGCCGATCGCTCGGCAGGAAAAAGGCCGCCGAAATCACGCTTGTCGACGAAAACCTGACCCACATGTGGAAACCCTCGCTGCATGAATATTCTGTCGGAACAAAGGGAAGCGACGAGGAAATCAGCCTGCTCGAGCATTCGCACCGAAATCGCTACAATTTCCGCCTTGGGCGGTTCGCGGGCATCGACCGGGACCGGTGCATGGTGCAGCTTGATCCTGTCAACGATCTGCACAACCGACCTCTCGCGCCGCTCCGATCCCTGCCCTACGATATCTTGGTGCTGGCCATCGGCAGCCGCTCGAACGACTTCGGGACACCAGGGATCAAAGAACATTGCCTGATGCTCGACACGCCAACTCAGGCGAAACGGCTACAATCTGAGCTACTCAACCTGTTCCTGCGGCTCGAAACAGGTGCCTTGGGCAAAGACCACAGTAAGATCAATATCAATATCGTCGGCGGCGGGGCAACCGGTGTGGAGCTGGCCGCGGAGCTGCGCGAAGCAACCGAGCAGCTTGCGCATAACGGTATAGACCGCCTGAGAGATCCCGGAATTGTTCACATTCGCATCATCGAAGCGGCCCCAAGAGTTCTTGCTGCCCTTCCGGAAAAGGTTTCGAAGAAAGTCACACGACATCTTGGTGAACTTTCGGTGACCGTTTCGGTCAATGCGCGCGTCCAGCATGTGACCTCGCAAGAAGTTCACCTAGCTGACGGAACGATTCTTCCAACAACCCTGACAATCTGGGCAGCCGGCATCAGAGCACCCGAGGTCGTCGGCACGCTTTCGACGCTTGAAACTGGTAGCCTTGGCCGGCTGAAGGTACGCCCTACCCTGCAATCGACACATGACGAAAAGATTTATGTGATTGGCGATTGTGCCGAATGCGTCTGGCCCGAGAAGGACGGATTTCTGCCCCCCCGTGCACAGGTCGCAACCCAGCAAGCCGAGTTTCTTGAGGCGCAACTCACCGCGCATCTTGCCGGTAAGCCCCTGCGGAATTTCCACTATATTGATCGCGGCTCATTGGTGGCGATCAGTCAGGAAGGGGCGGTTGCGGCTCTCATGGGAAAGGCAATCGGAACCGTTACCTTCGAAGGCTGGCTCGCACGGCGCGCCTATAAATACCTGCACTTTCAGCACTTGAGTTCTGTGCAGGGCTGGTTTCGCGCGGTCGTTCTGACTGCCTTGGGCAAGGCGATGAGACGCGTCAGACCTCGGCTCAAATTGCACTGACCAGTGCACTTCATCATAGCACATATCGGAATAAGGGTGCTTACAAGCGAAATAAATTTTTGGCTTCAAGGGTGTCACAACTGCTTTTCTTACCAACCCCAAATTTCCCCGTAGAATTCGTCCTCTACAACCTCCCTGTGGACGACCAACTGGCGGCACCGGTATTGCCGGTGCCGCCCTTTTCCGAAAGAACGATTGAACGGCCCATAATGTTAGCGAGACTGATCATCCCGTGACCTGCGCATCGGCAGTCATCCCATTCCGGCAATCTCGCGCCGTTCCTAGAATTCTTCTCTTCACCTCCGAATGTAACATATATCGCGTGGCGATATTTCGCGCAGCGTGCCCGTTTCGCGGGCATGAACTTGCGGGACCGTGTAGCACTGAACATCCAGGACTTGAGACGCGCCCGCGGCCTCAGCCAGGAGGAGCTTGCTCATCGGGCCGACGTGAGCCGCGGCCATATGGGCAAGGTCGAGAACGCCAAGTTCGCAGCCTCCCTCGACCTTCTCGAACGCATCGCCAAAGCGTTGAACGTCGACCCCGAAGAGCTCTTCGCGAAACGCTAGTGCGTTTCCTGAGGCTTTGATCCCGTCCCCCCTACGCGAGAGGCATAACGGCAAGAACAGTACGAGTGGCGCGGATACATGGCGAAAAGAAAGACAGGCTGGCCTTTCCAGGAAGGGTTTCTGAACGATGGTGCGCAGGAGATTCACCTGTTCACTGATTACCGTTGGAATGATGGCTCGGTGAGCCGCCGTTGGCATGTCGATCCGGAACGCTTTGATGCCAGCCTTGCCGAGCTTCGCCCGGTTTCCCTGAACACATCGGACCGTTCGGATCAGTAAGAGAACCACTCCGAGTGGCCCATGTTGCCCTCGTAGTCGCCGAATTCGACCATGATGCTCCGAGAGTAGAAGTGCCAAAGGCCACCGCCGGTTGGGTAGGCAATCTCCTGCCCGCTTTCCGAGATGAATGTCGCGGGCCAAGGCGTGTGGGAGCCGTAGACCCGCTGGATGTAGCGACAGGTCCGGTTCTCGCGATCGCAGGAGCGGATCGACCAGTCCCACTGACGCGGCTCGTCACGCGGCTCGTAGGAGCGCCCGGTGAACCAGATCACATGGGTTCGGTTCAGCCATTCATACTCCGGCAGGTTGGTGTCGAGTTCGCCCTCCCCGCCGGGACCGCCCAGCTCGACCGGCACATGGGCAAAGGTGCAGACTCCGAAGGGCGGCAGGCTCGGCCAGGGTGTGATCCGACGAATCATCGTGCGATAGGCCCGCGCACAGACCGTGCTTGGCGGGAAACCGCCCGCCATGCAAAGCATGATGGCGCAGTCGATGTCATACGCCTGCGCCTTCTCAGGGGCTCCGAGCGCCGCCATCACCCCCAAAGCTGCCGCCATCGCCTGTCGTCTCATGTCACGCTCCCGCAAAAGTTGCGGCGACTATCGCGCAATATGTATTTATCTGCAATATGTCGTATTGACTCCATATGACTTTATGGCCTTAGTGTCGTGAAGTAGAAGGGCTCTCATGGGGAGAGTCCGAACATGCCGATAGCGCGCAACCAGATCCTGATCACCATCGATGGTGTCAAAGACCTGTCCGAACAGGGCATAGCGTTCCGCTGCCGGTATGAACTCGTGGGGTTCACGGACGATGGCAAGCCGCGCTACCAGTGCATCTACCTGCGCGAGGGCGAGCCGGAAGCCATTCTGGTCTCGACCAGGATCACCCCGCACGGGCCAGAGCCGCGGTATTTCAACATATGGCCGGGGCTCTTCAAACATCATCTCGAGTTCGGTGACGGGCGCGATCTGCGCTTTGGTCCTGACTACAGCATCACCCTCGAGGAGCGCGGCTGACGTCATCGCCTTCGGTCGCGACGGCACAGCCCGGACTTCTGGCTGGACGTTTCACGGGGAAAGACCTGCTTGGGCTGGTCTGGATGCTTCCGCTGAGGCAGAGGTTGTTCTGGCATCGTTGGATGCTGCGCTACCGTCCGATCACGACGACATCCTCTCCCTGATCCAGACAACTGCCGTCCGCCACCAGAGGAACCGTGCCCTGCGCCAAGTTGGTCTGGTTGCCGACGACTGGCAGGTCCTGTTCCGCGCCCTGGTCGAGGCCGAAAGCAGCTACAATCCGACTGCCGTCAGCCCCAAGGGCGCTTACGGCCTGGGCCAGTTGATGCCGAACACCGCCCGCGCCCTCGGCGTCGATCCGCGCGATCCGTCCCAGAACCTCGATGGCGCCGCACGCTATCTGCTCGCACAGCTCGCCACGTTCAAAGACATCGACCTGGCGCTCGCGGCCTACAACGCAGGGCCGCACCGCGTGGTCGAGTATTCCGGTATCCCACCCTTCGCCGAGACCCGCGACTACATCGCGCGCATCCACCGGATCCGGTCCCGACTCGCGGGTACATCTGTTTCCGCGCCGGACATCCGTGTCGCGACCCGCGTGCCTGCTCGCGCACCGGTCCTTATCGAACTTCAGTAAAACAAGGGAACTTCGCATGCTTCGACATCGCCTCAGCCGCCTCTTGCCTGCCACCACAACCCTGGCGGCTTTCGCAACGCCTGCCCTCGCGCAAGACTTGTCACCGATCCAGACCATGCTGGAAACCGTCGAGGCCGCGCTGACCGGTCCGATCGGAATCGCGGTTGCCACGCTCGCCGTCATTGGCACCGGCTTCATGTGCATGATGGGGCGGCTGAACTGGGGCTGGTTCGCCTCGGTCATCATCGGGATCGTGCTGATCTTCTCGGCCGGCACCATCGTCGACGGCTTCTCCTGAGAAGAGGCCCGATTGATGACTTCCCTGCAATCTTGCATCCTACGGTCGCCTCGAACGCGTTGTGCTTCGCAAACGCTGCCTCGAGCCGACCTGCGGATTCAATTTCATTGCTAAGCAGGGAAGCATCGAAGTGGCAGAACGATCCCCCCTGTTTCTGGGCCTCGCCCGTCCGCCCAAGTATCTGGGCTTGCCCGTCGGATACCTCGTGGTTCTGGCGACCGGGGTCGTTCTGCCGTTCATCTGGACCAAGTCGATGGTCTTCTTCCTGATCGGCCTTGTCGCCTATCCGATCCTCTGGTTCGTCGCTGACCGCGAGCCGCATTTCTTCGAAGTGCTGCGCGTCTCCTATGGATCGGTGCGCCCGACGAAGAACCGCGCCCTGCATGGAGGCGACAGCTTTGGCGCTTGATGCGGGCACACTTTCCACTCCCGGAGCGGCACTCCTTCAGGCTGGCGGTGGGGCGTTCGCGCGGGAAAGCTATCTCGCGGAGCACCTGCCGTATTTCGCGCTTGCCGATGACGATGTGATGGTGCTGCGCGAGGGCGATTTCCTGGCGACCCTGCGCCTTGATGGTCTGAACCCGATGACCAGTGAGGACGCCCGGCTCGACGCGCTCAAACGCGCGGTCGCGGCCATCGTCGCCCAGACCGGCAATGCCTTCGGCTTCTACATCCACCGGATCTCGGTCCCGCAGGATCTAGGAATGCGCGCGATCGAGGGGGACAGCTTCGCCGCCGCGATCGATGCGCGCTGGCAGGCACATGTCAAAGACCTCCGCCCCGCCAAGCGCCAACTCTATCTCAGCGTCATCCGGCGCCCCGACATCTCAGCCCGCATCCCGTTCCTGCGCGCACTCGCCCGCAAGACCTGGGTCAAGGACCGGGCGACACGGGTGCAAGAGCTGAACGAGGTCATGGGCTTCTTTGAAGTAGCGCTTGCCTCGGCCAACCCTGTGCGGCTGACCCGCAAGGGCGGAGAATGGCTGGGCTACCTCAACACGCTGAACGCGGGCAGCTTTTCCCCCATCGCCTTCGGGCAAAGCGCCCTACCCCTTTCACACACTCTGAGCAATTGCCGAGCGACCTTTGATGGCGACGTCGTCACCCTGACCGACGCTGTAACCGGCCAGGTCAAATACGGCGCGATTTTCTCGATGAAGACCTACCCGGCATTGACCGATGTGACGCTCCTCGACGCGCTCGACCTGCCCCTCGACATCGTGCTCACGAACTCCTTCAGCCCGATCCCGAACAATATCATGGCCGAACGCATCCAGCGCATCATCCGCCAGATGCATGCCTCCGACGATGCCGCCGTCTCTCTGCGCGAACAACTGGGCCAAGCCGCCGACGACCAGGAGGCAGGTCGCATCGCCTTTGGCGATCATCATCTCTCCATCGCCGTGTACGCCCCGGACCGCGACATGCTCGAACGCGCCGCCGCCCAGATCAAGCGCGTCGGTCAGGAAATCATGTCGGTGATCGTGCGCGAAAACATGGCGCTGAAAGCCACCTACTTCGCACAATCCCCCGGCAATTTCGGCTACCGGGCGCGCAAGACGCCGATCTCCTCGATCAATTTCGCCGACTTCGCGGCCCTCCATGGCAGCGTCGAGGGGCGCGGACCTGGCCAATCACCCTGGGGCCAGACCATCTCAGTCCTGCCCACGGTCGGCACCTCGGGCTATCGCTTCAATTTCCACGAGGCGGGAAGTCGCGTAAAGGAACCCACCGTCGGTCACACCCTCGTTCTGGGGCGCACCGGCACCGGCAAGACGCTCACCACTGCGTTTCTCGCAGCCCAAGCGCAACGGGTCGGCGCGCGGCTCTTCTTTTTCGACAAGGATCGCGGCCTTGAGATGGCCGTGCGCGCCCTCGGCGGGCGCTACAACGAAATCCGTGCCGGGGTGCCGTCCGGCTTGAACCCTCTCGATACCGAAATAGACGAACGTGGCCGCGCCTGGCTTTCGGACTGGCTTTCGACCCTTCTTTCCCGGGCCGGAACCCTCACCGGCGAGCAATCCCGCCATATCCAGAGCGCGGTTGCGCAAAATGCCCATGCCGAGGGTTCACTCCGGCGCTTTGCGAGTTTCGAGACGCTGTTCCAGTCGCTCGATGACGATGGCGAGTTGCAGTCCCGCGTTGCCGAATGGGCCCCGGGCGGCCGCTATGGCTGGGTCTTCGACGAGCCGGAACAGGGTGCCGGGCTTGAACTGGCTTCCGACATCATCGGTTTCGACATGACCGAGATTCTCGACATGACCACCGAGCGGATGGCGGTGCTCTCCTACATCTTCCGCCAGATCGAACGTGTGGTCGAGGACCGCCGCCCCACGATCATCGTGCTCGATGAAGCCTGGAAGCTTCTCGACGATCCCTATTTCGGGGCGCGGCTGGAAAACTGGCTGGTGACGCTGCGCAAAATGAACTGCGTCGTGATCATGATGACGCAGTATCCGAGCCAGCTGCGAGACAGCCGCGTCGGCAAGACCATCGTCGAGACGGTGCCGACCCAGATCCTCTTCCCGAACGACCGCGCCACCATCTCGGATTACGACTTCCTGCGCGTGAACGCCAAGGAGGCAGCACTCCTCGTTCAGCCCACCATCGGCCAGCGCATCGCGCTGGTGCGCTCGGCGGGCGACAGCGTCTTCGTCGATGCTGACCTTTCCGCCTTGGGCACCCTCCTTCCCATCCTTGGCGGCGGCGCCACCGGCGAGGCCCGCGTGCCCGCCGATTGGCGCGCCAATCCCGATTTCTGGAGACATGTCCTATGAGTTTGAAACCGCTCCTCGCGCTTTGCACCGCCGCAGGCCTGCTGTCGGCTTGCGAGACATACACCGAGAAAACCTCGCCCTGCTTCGGGCGCAATGGCGAGCCGCAGGTGACGCGGTCCGCGCTTTCCTTGTCAACCATGGGCGCACCGGTGCAGGCGGCCAAACCCGACTGCACCTTCGAGCCCCTGCCCCGTCCGGAATGAGCCGCGCCGCGATCATATCCGCCGGGCTCTGCCTCAGCCTCAGCGCCCTGCCCGCGCTCGCCCAGGGCGTGCCGACGCAGGACAATTCCGCAATTGGCCGTGCCATCGCGCGGGTGGCGGCTTTGGCTGAAGACCTCGGCGTTCAGCAGGACAAGGATCGCACTGAGTCCTCGCTGGCCGATGTCCGAGCCGACCAGCTGCGCGTCCTCGAAGAGATGACCGCCGCCATCACCGGTCCTGGCTTCGATATCCGCGCGCTCGAGGGCAATGCGGATTTCGGGGTGGCGGCGGTCTATCCCAATACCGACCCAAGCCCGATGGTGAGCCGCCTCTTCGGCGAGGGGCGCGAGACCGTCGAGATGATGATCGTCGAGGTGGCGGGCGAGTTCGCAGGCGCCCCCGGTGTGGCCCGCGCCGGTCTCTCGGCCACCCAGTGGCGCTGCCTCTTCCAGGCCCTAATCAAGCAGGAAAGTCGATTCAATGTCGCCGCTGAAAGCCCGGTCGGGGCCTTTGGTCTGACCCAGCTCATGCCCGGTACTGCCTCCGATCTCGGCGTCGACCGATACAACGTAAAGGACAACCTGCGCGGCGGGGCGCGTTACATCACCACCCAGCTCAATCGCTTCGGCAATATCCCCCATGCGCTTGCGGCCTATAACGCGGGGCCGGGCCGGGTTATCGAATATGGTGGCGTGCCGCCCTTTGCCGAGACGCAAGGCTACGTGCGCAACATCTCGAAATTCTACAACGAATACCTGGCTGTCGTGGGCGGTGCCGACGCGCTCGGGACGCTCTCGCCCTCGGATTTTGCTCTGGCCGAATATGCCAGCATCTCCGAAGCAGGCGTCTATTACGCCGCCGACAGCTCCGCCAGCACCGAGCAGGTGATCAGCCGCCTGCGCGCCATCATCCTGCAGATCGATGCCCAACCCAATGCCAAGGCGGCCTGGGAGCTCAACACCTACGCCAAGGCCGAGATCGGCCGCATCCTCAACCTCCGCGTCCGGCTGATGGCCGCCAACCAGCAGCGCGAGGCGGCCTATGCGCAACACCTCGTCGCCGACCGGCTGGCCGAGCGCGACTTCATGCAGATGGGAGTTCCTGAATGAGACACCTTCTCCTGACCGTGGCCGCAGTCACCACATTCGGGCTCGCCTCGCCCGCGACGGCCCAAGGCGTGCCGACCTTTGATGGCTCACAGCTTGGCCAGCTTGTAGCCCAACTCGAGCACATGGCCGAGGACCTGAACGTCCAGATGCAGCAGCTCGCCACCATGCGGCTAGAACTGGAAACCCAGCTATCGCAGTTGACGAACTTCGAGGCGCAACTGACCTCGCTGATCGAAGGCAGCGGGTTAGGCGAACTCTTCGCCACCGTCGAAGAATTCCGCGCGCTCCGCGGCAAACTGGTCGCGCCCCTCAATACTGCGCAATCGCTGGCGAGCGGGGATTTCCTGAGCGGGTTCAATCCCGGCGCGGAGCTGTCAGCGTCCGTCGAGCGGGTGCTTTCGGGGAGCGGTTTCACCTCGGAACGACTGAGCACGCTTTCGGGCTCCGATCAGCCTGCCGACAACCGCATCGCCACCTCGGCCGGGGCCAGCGCCATGTTGTCGGTCGCGGCGCAGGAAAGCCACGAAGAGGCCGGGCAAAGCCTTGAGCGGCTCGAGACCATGGTGGGGCTCATCGACGATCAGGACGGGCTGAAAGCTGCGGTCGATCTCAACACCCGCGTCACCGCCGAGCTCGGCATCATCCTGACCCAGATCTGGCGGCTCGAAGCGGCGCAAGGCGTCAGCGCCGGCCAGCTGGGCGTCGTCGATGCCGCGACCCTCGCGGATGAGCGCAAGTTCCGCTCGATGGCGGTGGATCCATGAGGTTTTCCATCCGCACCCCGAGCCGTTTCACCTTGATGGAAACCGGACTTCTCGGCCTTTCGCTTGCCCTGCCGCTCGGCCTCCTTGTCTTGCCCGACGCGGCATCGGGTCAGGATCGACCCTTCACCTCGATGGAAATCGCACGGGATGACGCCGATGCGTGCCGGGTCCCGAAACCGCCCATGGATCTCGCCGAAACCGCTTACCTGCGCAACGGCTACCGCGCGATCCTGCGCATCCTGATTGCCGAAGAAGCGCTCGCCTCGGAAACCTGCATCTGCCTGCTGGGCAACTTCACCTGGGATCAGGCCTTGGGCGCCCTGCCCCGGTTCCAGACCTCGGACAACCCACGCCTGCCCTTCAAGGTGCTGGACCTTTACGCGCAGGCCGACGCGCTCGAGGCGCAAGTTGTGGAGGCCTGTGCCAAGTAGATGGGGGTCATTCGCGACATCCTCGGCCAGGTCGACGCCGCGGTGAACACCGTGGCGCAGGACGGGTTCGTCTCCTCGGCGGCCTCGGTCGGCAATGTCATCTCGGCGGGCGCGACCCTCCTTGTCGTGCTTCTCGGGATCAACGCCGTGATGCAACTCCGCCCCCTGCCCTTCGGCACCGGCTTTGCCTTCGGGATGAAGGTGGCACTGGTGGGCATATTCGCGCAGAGCTGGGATAATTTCAGCGTCATTTATGACATCGTCACGCAGGTGCCCGACTCCGTCGGCGCCTCGATCCTGGCGCTCACCGGGTCGGGCGACGAGGCCGGGGTTTATGAAAGCCTCGACAACATGGTCGCCCGCATCACCGCCTATGGCGATACGATCGGCGACCGCGCAGGCTGGGTTTTTGGCGCGGTCCTAGGCGCGATCTTCTTCGTCCTTTCCGCCGTTTTCGCCGCCGTCACCGCGGGGATCATCGCCTTCGCCCGCATTGTCTTCGCGCTGATGATCGTGATCGCCCCCTTCATGATCGTGACCTCGCTCTTCAAGCCGACCCAGTCCCTCTTCGAGGCCTGGACCCGCGCCACCATCGGCTATGCGCTCATGCCGGTCGCCGCCGCCGGGGCCGCGGGCATCATCGTCGCCATCGCCGAGGCTATCGGGGATGCCTCCGCCGATCCCGGCGATGTCGAGACCGTCAGCCTGATCCTGCCCTTCCTCGTCATCCTCATCCTCAGTGCCGGGATCATGGCCTCGGTGCCCTACATCGCGTCCAACCTCACCGGCGTCGTCGGCATTGCGTCCAATGCCGTGGGCCTGACCGGCCTCGCGCGTCAGGGCTTCGTGAACACGCGGGAGTATGGCGCGGGCGCGACCGCACGCCTCGTCACCGGCAAGTCCCCGCATGAGCTGAACCAGATGGCCAATGCGGGCGTGGTGAAGACCGGCGAGATGATCCGGCAAAGCCCCGGCGCGCTCCTCTCCGCCGCCAAATCCTTCCGCAAACCCTGATGTGAAAGACCACTACTTTGAAGAAGACTGTAACCAGTTCCGCAGCAAATGACCGCGACGCTTTCGAGGCGGATTTCATCTACGGGCCGCGGCGGCGCGAGCGCTTCGCCTGGTTTGTCGCGGCGGCTGGCGTACTGGTCGGCGTGGCCGGCATGGTCGCGGGCGCGAGCCTATTTCCGCTGAAATCCACCGAGACCTTCGTGGTCGTGGTCGACAAGGAGACCGGCGAGATGGACCGGGTCGCCGCCGTCCAGGCACTGACCCTGTCCGAGAGCGATGCCATCATCCAGGCCAATCTCGTGGCCTACGTTGATGACCGAGAGACCTATGACCTGACCGATGGCGAGCAACGCATCAACTCGGTTCTCGACCGCTCGGACGGCGATGCCGCGCGCACGCTCCGCGATCTCTGGTCCTCCACCAACGAAGATTACCCGATCACCGTCTATGGGCGTGACGCCAAGATCGACGTGGTGATCAAGTCGGTGAACCAGATCGAGCGCGGCGTGGCCCAGGTCCGCTTCACGCGCACGCTCCGCCGGCCGCGCGACACCCGCACCGTGACCCGGTCCTATGTCGCCACCGTCGGCTACGATTTCCAACCCGAAACCCGCCAGCGCCTTCAGGACGTCTGGGCCAACCCCTTGGGCTTCGTGGTGACCTCCTACCGCGTCGACGCCGAGACCCTGGAGAACTGACCAATATGAAATCCCTGCCCGCGCTTCTCCTGGCGCTTGCCCTTCCTGTTGCCGCCTTTGCCGAGGCCACGCCGCAAGGCGGCCCGCTCGACATCCGCATCCGCACCGCCGTCTATAACGAAAACCAGGTCTACCGGATCGAGACCGATCTTCGGCATTCGACGACGATCCATTTCGGGGCGGGCGAGCGGTTTGAGGCGGTGATCGTCGGCGACACCGAAAGCTTCCAGGTCGACCCGATCCCCGAGCTTGGCAATGTGCTGACGATCAAACCGCATGTGGCGCAGGCCTCGACCAACATGACGGTCATCACCAACCGCCGCACCTATTCCTTCCATCTCCGCGAGGGCTCGATCCCGAACCGCACCGGCATGTTTTTCGAGGTCCGCTTCCGCTACCCCGACGAGGAACGCCGCGCAGCAGGTGCGACCCAGCCCAAGGGGTTCGAGGCCCCGCGCAACTACAACTACCGCGTCTCGGGCGAGGGGGATTTCCGCCCCAGCCATATCTACGACGACGGGCGCTATACGTATTTCGTCTTCCCGGAGAACGGTCGCCAGCCTGCCCTCTTCAAGGCCGATGACCAGGGCCGTGAGCGCACGGTCAACTGGACGCAAGCCGGCAACACGGTCCGGGTGCTCGGGGTGAACACCTACTGGACGCTGCGCATCGGTGACGAGGCGATCTGCGCCTGGCGCGACGAGAGCGCGATCTACGTGAGCAACTGACTATGGCCGAACAATCCCCTCCCGACCTGCAGGACCGCCTTGATCAGTTCAGCCAGCGCGGCAAATCCAAACGCCGGGGCAACACCCTCGGGGTCGGCGCCCTCGCCGCCGCCCTCGCCCTTGGCGGCGCCGGGGTCGCGTATTTCCTGGCAGCCGGTCTGCAGGAAGGTGACAGTACGCTTGAGACCTCCGACGTCGAAACCTTCCAGGACCGCCGCCCCGGCACTGGCGGGCGGCTGGAGTTCCCGCCCGATGAGACCGAGCAACGGGTGAATGACGCATTGATCGCGGTCGAAGAAGCGCTCGACGTGCCCGCGGCCCCTGCCCCGGAACCGAGCGCCGACGTGTTGGCCGAGATCGCCAAGCTCCGCGAGGCCCTCGCCGCCAGTCAGGCTGCCCGCAACTCGGAAATACAGTCCGCCGTCGCTGACCTGCGCGAAGCTTTCGATGAGCAGAAGGCGGCCTTGGAAGCACTTATAGCGGAGAAGGAGGCCGAGTTGGCCAACCTGCAGCGCCAGACCGAGACTCGCATCGAAGGGCTGCAGGCCATGCTCGATGCCGAACGGGCGCAGCGGGAAGGGCTCGAGGCAGAGCTCGACCGTGAGGGGCTGATTGCTGACCAGCGCCTGCTTGAGGAACGCCGCAGGCAGGAAGAGGAACAGCGTCAGCGCGAGGCCGAACGGGTTGCCGAGGAGCTTCTGACCGCGCAGATCAAATCACCCGCCGTGGTCTATGCCGATGGGCCTCGTGGCGGCGAAAGTGGCGCGGCCGTGGCTGATCCTGCTGTCGCCGGCACTGGGGGACCGGTGCTCTCCGGCAATGAGCAGTTCCTGCAGAGCGCGCGACCGCTCGAGGTGCAGGAAGCCGCGCGCCTCACCCATCCTGAGCGCACGCTGTCCCAAGGCTCCGTCATCCAGGCCGCGCTGCAGACCGCGATCAACAGCGATCTGCCCGGCTCCGTCGTCGCGGTCGTCTCCGAGCCGGTCCCGGCCTTTTCCGGGGACCGGATCCTGATCCCCCGGGGCTCCCGCCTTTTCGGCCAATATCGCTCCGGCATCGAGATGCACCAGAAGCGCATCCTGATCCTCTGGACCCGCGTCCTGACCCCGGACGGCACCTCGATGGAGATCGCCGCCGTGGGCGGGGACCAGCTTGGCCGCTCGGGCCTCACAGGTCTTGTCGATACGAAGTTCGCCGAGCGCTTCGGTGGCGCTGCGCTGATTTCCGTAATCGGGGCGGCGCCTGCGGTGGCAGCCGAGAGCGCCAACAACGAAACCACCAGCATCGTCTTGGGCGATGTCGGCAGCGACCTTCAGGACGCTGTCGGGTCGGTCATTGCCGACCAGGTCTCGATCGCGCCGACGATCTATGTCGATCAGGGGGCCTCTGTCACCGTGCTCGTTGACCGGGATGTGGTGATTTATTGATGGAACAGGCGTCACCAGCCTCCTACCTCGAGCGTTATCTCGATCCGTTCCGCGACCTCTTGCGGCGCGATGACGTGGTCGAGATCGCGATCAACCCGGATGGCAAGGTCTGGCTCGAGGTCGCGGGCGATGCCACCATGCGCCATGAGGGCCAAACTGTGGACCGAACGACCGCGCTCAACATGGCACAGACCATCGTTGGCGATGCCAAGGCCCGCGTCTCTGAAAAGAACCCCCTCGTGTCCGGCAAGGTGGAATATGCGGGCCGACCCCTCCGGGTCCAGGTCGCCGTGCCGCCCGCCATCGATCGCGGCGCCTCGATCACCATCCGCCTCTTCGCCTCGGGCAGCGTCCGGGACTACGCCCCGGCTTATCTGTTCGGCAAGGCCGTCTCGCTCGATACCCTCCGCGCCGAGAAGATGAAGAACATTGCCAGTCTCGCAGAAGAAAATCTCGGGGCAGCGCTGCAAAGCCTGGTCGAGGCGCGGCTCAACGTCCTGATCAGTGGCGGCACCTCGACCGGCAAAACCACCTTCGCCCGCCACCTCCTGACGCATGTGAACGAACACGAGCGGCTGATTACCATCGAAGACGCCTTCGAACTTTTCCCCGGTCAACCCAACACCGTCGCCCTCTTGGCCGACCGCGGTTCCGGCTCGCAACGCAGCGCCAACGCTCTCCTGCAGGCCTCCCTCCGCATGCGCCCCGACCGCATCATCGTCGGCGAGCTGCGCGGTGCCGAGGCCCTGACCTATCTCGAAGCGATCAACACCGGCCATGGCGGGTCTGTCTCAACCATCCACGCTGAAACCGCGGAACTCGCCATCGACCGGCTGGCGATCATGGTGCTGCAGGCTGGTACGCCTCTGACCTTCGCCGAGGTGCGCGAATACATCCGGAAATCTATCGATGTGATCGTTCAGCTGGGGCGGGCCGAGGGGAAGCGGGGGATTACCGAGTTTTATTTGCCGAGTAGGTGAGGCGTCGCGCCTATGGAGTGGAATGTCGCCATTCCCTGATACGATACAACGGTTTCCCAACGAACCGGTACAGCCTCCTATTGCGCCTCAAGAAACCTCATAATTTTTATCCGACGCTCAGAAAGAAAGGCCCCATAGCCTTCCAGCAGCCCGATATCGCTCACTTCACACTCGGAACTCGCTCGCCCCTCTTCGACTTTCTTTAGGGCCCGCTCAACCGACGGAGGCCGAGCGTCGGTAGACATAAGTCGATGCGCGAGATCGACATCCATCGCCTGCACCAACTCGGGTGCGAGTGCAGAACGGCATTCAAAGTGGCAAATGCGCAGCGCTAGTTCTTTGAGTCGGTCATCTTCGAAGGACTGTGCGATTGCGCGCCGTTCGCTCCAAGGAGCGCTGTGGAACCGATCACACAGCGTAGCGTCGTTCCGACTTGAAAACTTGGTGTACAACATCTCTTCAACATGAGCTGGCTCAGGATACTGCGCACGGTTTTCTGAGAAGACTCGCTCGATTCGAGTTTTGAGCCCCTCGTCTTCCACAATTCGCGCGGCCCGATCCTCTAGTTCTTCGCATGACGTGCCCACGAAAAATTCCTCAGATGCTTCCCAAAGTGGCATCATTGTCGGACCTGCGTTTGATCGAACTCTCCGGATTGGGCGTGGTGGGCTCAATAACCAGCTTGCCAACTGCTCATCTGACATTGATGCGAGCTCTTCGATTGGCTCGACCAAGCTCAAGCAAAGCATGCCATTTGGTTGGTCGGGTTCATTTGCAACGAAAACTACAGGAGTGTGATATGCTCTGTTTCCATAAAACTCCGTAAGTACGAAGGGTTCGTCCGACGTAACAAAATCGGCAACCGAAGCTTTGTTGGAGAAACGCACAAACCTTCGCCAAAGATCCGGGCTCAGCTTCTTCACAAGGCGGCAGAGCTCAAGCGTTGTTTGCGTGTCGAACATTGCATCGTGTGCCTTGAGCACTGCAATGCCGTTGGCCGCTGCAATATCATGCAAGCGGAAGCTTGGATCACCTGAGTCCTTGAGCGGCACGCGTAGGGCGTTGTCAGCAGACGCCGAGCAGGACAAAGCGAGTGACATAATGTCATTCCGACCGTTCCCATGAAGGCTCGTAAGGTAGGGAGGGTGCAATGTTCGATACAACGCATGGCGAAGAAACTCTTCGTCAAATCTTATGGAATTGTATCCTAAAAAAATGGCTGGAGACCAAGACACTAGCCGCTCATTCAAATCCCTCATCATTTGATAATGGGTGGAAAGATGCTGGTCTGTCAGTGCTTCAATTGACAAACCGTTGGCAAGCATCGCCTGAACGTCCGGAACAACATTCGGATCGATTCTTGATCTCAATTCGAACCGATCGGTTTCGTTGAGGTCATTGTCTGTTCTGACGGCTGCAAATTGAACGATCTGATCGAAACCAGCGTGCAAACCAGTAGTTTCAGTGTCAAAAAATATGAACGACAAGTGGCCACCAAAATCACATGAGGCTGGCCAGCCGGTATTTCATTGCAGACACGCTGACCCGAAATTTCTTGGCGAGCTTCTCGACCTTGGCCTCATCATCCAAATCCAAGCCCTCTTTGCCACAAGCATCCAGCAGTAGTTGGTGAGGCATTAGAAGTTCCGAAGCGAATGTATTCGCTTCGACCTCCAACGGGTCTGTGCCTTGCGAAGATACTTGATCGCGCCTCAATGCCCGCAATCCCTTGGAAAGGTGAACTTCGCCATGCAGTCTTTCCTCATGCAATACGTGATGAGCCAGCTCATGCGCCGCCGAAAACCTTTGTCGATTGGGATGGTGCAAAGCGTTTACCCCGATCATCGAAACACCGTCTTGGCTATAGGCCATACCCGATAAGTCCTCATCAAGAGGCGCGTAATCAAGCACTATGTTCCGGCTCTTGATAATGCGCTCTACGGGAACTGGCGCTCGTTGAATATTGTGCTCTTCAAGGATTCTGCGCGCCGCCGTGATTGCTCGTTCTTTGTCCGCACTCATCGTCCGGTACTCTGCTTCGCGCCGTGTTTCAAAGCGTTGCGGATGAGTTGCTCTACACCTGCCTTGCTGGCTTCAGACAGTTTCTCGCTAGTACGCATTTGCGGTTCTTCCTCCCTATCCTGACCAATACTCAGAGAAGGTAGCAGGTCAGATAACGAAGACACTTCGAGTGCGTTGGCTATCGAATAAAGGTGATGGAGGCCAACATTCTGCTGACCGCGCTCTATGTTCGCAATCGACGCACGCGAGAGCCCGGTTTTCTTAGCGAGCTCCAATTGGGTCATGTTGCCTTGCTGCTTCCTTCGGGTCGCCACTGCACGGCCGAACGCCCTGTGTATCAGTTCCCTTGACATGCGTTCCGTTACCATTTTTGTCATTACCGTGTCAATATCTCAAACATGATGTTTGTATTTTCAACATATTGATCTGCATATGTGCTTGCATTGACAACACACTGTTAACCATCCATCCTAAGTATGACCAACAAGAATCGGGCACTGGAAACGAAAGGGGCAGCTCATGGCAAACCAGGGAAAAGGTGGCGGCGGATACCGCAGCGCGAAGTCGGGTCGCTACGTCACGAAGGCATACGGGAAATCGCATCCACGGACGACTGTCCTAGAGGCGCCCGGAAAGAGTGGGTCCACGGGCGGGAGCTACCGAAGCGCTGTAAGTGGTCGTTTTGTGACGGCGAAGTACGGGAAGGCCAACCCGAAAACTACTGTGCGCGAAAGATAGCAATCTCGCCTTGGAAACCTCCTCGCGGAGTAGATGGGCAGAAGCGCATACAGGAGAAGACATGGGAACTAGGGAATTGAGCAGATGCTAGAATTCAGACGCAACGGGCGCAATATGTCGAGCCAACAGTTCTTTGACGGCATCAAGAAGGATATGCTTGCCAAGGCCGAAGGCGAGGTGGAGCGACGCCTGCGAACCCTTTGTGATCCCGAAACAGGTCAACCAATTAAGGTCACCAAGCAGGTTCGAAATGGCAAGGCGACTTGGAATGTCGAAGGTTCGCCAAGAGCCATCGCAGAAGCAAAGAAAATCATGAGCGCAAGCTGAGGCCAAGCCCTGCGATCGGGCGGTCTTGGTGTGTGTTTCCAGAAGAGAAGTTGAGGTCAAATGAGCATTTCCGACGATTTCAAAGCGTTTTTGGAAAACATCCAGGTCGATAACGCCGAAACTATTTCGCTACGGTACGGCGAGGTTACAGCTGCCCTTAACAAGCAGTTCCGAGATACCGAATCCAAGACAGCAAACAGCCTCCAAGTTGGATCCTACGGACGGTGGACCGCTATCAAGGGTTTGTCTGACTTGGACATGATTTACATCATGCCCGCCGGAAAATGGGACGACTATAAGAACAGTGGTCAGACCAGGCTGCTCCAAGACACCAAAGAAGCTATCAAGCGTCGCTATCCGTCTACGACGGTACGTGTGGACCGTTTGGTTGTTCGCGTCCTTTACAAGGACTTCCACATAGAAGTGATGCCAGCGTTCAAGCAGGATGATGGTAGTTACAAATACCCAGATACCGCGAATGGCGGATCGTGGAAGATCACTAAGCCGCAGGCAGAAATTGATGAAATGCGCGAGGCCAACAAGCGCAAGAACCGCAATCTTCGTCGACTTTGTAAAATGGCGAGGGCGTGGAAAAACAAACACGGTGTCGCCATGGGCGGGCTGTTGATCGATACCTTGGCGTACAATTTCCTAGAATCGACAGACGAATACGACGATCGAAGTTATTACTATTATGACTGGATGTGCCGGGATTTTTTCAAGTTTCTGGCCGATCAACCGAAGCAATCCGAATACGCCGCATTGGGTAGTCGGCAACGAGTGCGGGTCAAGAAGCGCTTCGAGACGAAGGCCAAGAAGGCCTATGACTTGTGCGTCAAAGCAATCGAGGCCAGCGGTCAAAAGAATGAGCGCCAAAAGTGGCGTGACGTGTTCGGCAATGCCTATCCAGCACCTGTGACGAAGAGCGCAGCGGGAGAGTCCGCAGCGTATTCCCATGTCTTTAGAGACACTGAACAGTTTGTTGAAGACAGGTTCCGTGTCGATATTCGCCATCATCTTCTCATCAACTGCGAAGTTACGCAGGATGGGTTCCGCCCTACGATGCTCCGTGAGCTACTAGAAGGGTACGGTATCCTCCGACCGCAGAAAGAACTTCGGTTTTTTCTTTCCGACACATCGGACCTGCCAGATGATATTGAGCTGTACTGGAAAGTCCTGAACCGAGGTGACGAAGCCGAGCGCCGCGATATGATCCGGGGTCAGATCGTACGCGACGACGGACGCGGCGAGCGTCGAGAAACGACAAATTTCCGCGGCGATCACCTCGTCGAGTGCTACGCCGTCAGCCGTGGCGTTGTCATAGCAAGGGACATGATCCGTGTACCGATCCGTGTGCGAGACGCCGAGGACGAAGACTATGCAGCCTGACTACGATATCGCATTTGAAGACCAAGTCAGGGAATGCTTCGGACGTGTGGTCTATACCCACAAGACCCATGAACGTATGGCCGATCGTTGCGCGGCTACTTTGCGCAGATACAAGGTGGCCCAGATCGCGCTCTCAGCGCTTACCAGTGCCGGCGCAGTCGGGGTCATAGCAAGTGACCAGAAATGGGTAGAGATCGCGACCGTCGTGGTCTCTTTCCTGACGCTGTTCGTAGCCGCTTACCTAAAAAACTTCGACCCAGGCGCCATCGCCCAAAAGCACCGCGACGCAGCTGCAAAGCTCTGGAATGTCCGTGAGTGTTATCTTTCGCTTCTGACGGACCTCGTAAGGCTTGAGCACGAAGCGGCAATCGAGCGTCGTGACGAACTGCAGGCGGCTCTCGCAGCCCTTTATGCAAGCGCACCACAGACTGACGGTAAGGCATACCGGGAAGCGCAACATCGACTGAAAAAGCTAGAAGATATGACCTTTTCCGACGATGAAATCGACTGCTTTCTTCCTTTCTCCCTAAAACGGTCAGGCGGACGTCCCAAGCCAATCGAAATTCGTCCGAGCGAAGGCAAAAGCTAAATCATGGCGAAGAACATATGCATATTCTCGGACGGAACCGGCCAGATGGGTGGCGCCAGGCCGGACCAACGGCTATCGAATGTCTACAAAATGTATCGAGCCATGCGTCCCGGCCCAGATTCACCAATTAGCCCGAAAGACCAAGTGGCCTTTTACGACCCCGGCCTGGGAACGGGAGAGCGGGGCGGATTTTTCGGTCGGATCAAGCCGATTCTTGAAAGCGCCGTCGGAACTGGCATCGACCACAACATCATCGATTGCTACGAGCAGATCATTGCCCATTACGAGCCCGGTGATCGCGTGCTGCTGTTTGGGTTCTCTCGCGGAGCCTATACGGTCAGAGCACTGGCAAACGTTATGAACCTCTGCGGTGTCCCGACGCAGATGCCGGATGGTTCGCCGGTCCCGCGTCACGGTCCCGGATTGCGCAAGATCGCCAAGGACGCTGTAAAATTTGTGTATAATCACGGCGCTGGAAAACCGCGCGGACAAGATCCTTACTTCAAGAACCGTGAAGAACTCGGCAAACGATTCCGCAAGAAGTATTCGAGCTTTCCCATTGAAGGTGAAGACAACCAAGGCAACGTTCAGCCTACCTTCATCGGGGTCTTCGATACGGTGGCATCACTGCGAACGGCAGTTGTCCGCACCTTGGTCTGGGGCGTCACTTTCGGGGTCGGAGCGGCTTTTGCCGCAGGTGTTGCATTCGGGTGGTCTCGGCTTTTGGTTGGTCCACTCGGCGTCCTACTAATAGCGCTTCTTTGGCAGCTTGGTTCCCTGTTGCTCGACAACTTCAAATATTTCTCTGACGATCCCGAGCACAAACTGAAGCTATGGCGCCCAACCGATTGGCCGCAGATTCTCAAGACGGGTCATTTCGCGGCTTGGAACAAGCGCAACTACGACAAGTGGCTTGATCCCGATGTCCAACACGCCCGTCACGCCATGGCGATCGACGAAGACCGTGCTGACTTTCCAAGGGTCGGATGGGCATCCAAGGCGGCCGCGATTGAGACCAAAGATCGAGAGCCGAAGTGGTTGAAGCAGGTCTGGTTCCCGGGCTGCCATAGCGACATCGGTGGAAGCTATCCCGAGGCAGAGTCCCGCCTGAGCGATATAGCCCTCGATTGGATGGTCGACGAATTGAAAGACTGCGTGCCGTCGATCCAGATCAACGAGAACGTCTTGAACCGCGCCCCTGACCCTCTGGGTTTGCAGCACCGCGAAGACGCGATGGTAGCATTTGGCCCCCTCCGCATCCGCTGGAAGAAGGGAATTCGCGCAGTTGGCGACGACTTCCCGCTCCATCCTTCAGTCGAAGAGCGCATGCGAGCCAAGGCCGTCGCCCAGTGTGGCAAGGTTAAGCCCTACCGACCTGCCCAGTTGAAAGAGCGACGCGACTTGAAATTCTACTACGACGAATAGGGGACTAGTCGACGGCGCTCACCCTCCCAACAATTCCTCGATGAAATCCTCCTGCCGGTCGAGCGCCGCCTCCCATTCCTTCGGCACCGCAGCTTCCCGCTCGAGCGTCTCGGGCTCGGGCTGCCCGCGCCCGGCCTCCATCGTCCTCAAGCTCATCGCCCGCGCCTCGCGCCGCTGCGATCTATCCCGGACAGGCGCGCGCTCGGCTGGTTTCGCCTGCTCGTCTGCGCCGGCCTCATCACCAGCATCGCCTCCCCAAGGCCCCACACCCTGCACGCTCGGGGGATAAGGGAACGGCTTGCCCTCCTGGCGGGCGAGCATGTCCTTGAAGACGGGATCGTCGTAATACTTGATCCGGCTCGCCTTGATAGGGTGCTGGGGCGAGGCGAGGATGATGACCTCGTCGGGGTCCATCAGGCGCGCTTCGGTCTCGGAAAGCAGCGGCCGTTCTTCCAGACGCGCCGAGGTCGAGGTTGCGCCGAGGAAACCCTTGTTGCGGCCATACATCCGAGTGACCGCCTCGCGGGTGGTGCTGCCGACGGCGGCGGAGACCTCCTTCACAGTACGCTGGTCGCGCGGGGTGATGTAGAGCTTGAGCCCTGCCCCGTTCTCGAGACTTTCGCGGCCCTCGGGCCCGTAGATGCGATCAAGCGAGGCCAGTGACTGCGCGATCATCGCGACGCGGCCGCCATAGCTCGCCAGCGAATGGATCGCGCGCTCGAGATAGGGCATCGCCCCCATCTGCTGGAATTCGTCGATCATCATCATAACCGGCCAAGGCTCGTCCGGGCCCGGCTCGTTCAGGCGGATCGAGGCGATGAGGTCGGCGAACATCAGACGCAGGAGCGGCGCCAATGTCGCGATGTGATCTTCGGACACCGCGATATATAGCGACTGCGGGGTCTTCCGGAAGGTCGAAAAATCGAAGTCGCTCGCCTCGGTGGCCGAGCGGACCGCCGGGTTGTCCCATTGCTTGAGACCGGCGGTCATCAGCGCCTGAATGTTCGAGGTCAGGAGCCGCGACGAGGCCGAGGCCGCGTTGGTCCAGAGCTCGCGCAGGATGTCTTCCTCGGCCTCGTCGGCGTAGGTCTTGTACTGGGCATTCTTGTATTCACCCCCGGCGACGATCCTGTTCACCTCGCCAAGGTTCGGCGTGCCGCGCTGGATCGCCAGCAGGCAGGCGGCGACAAAGATCGACTTGCCTGCCTCAGAGAAAGTGTCGAGTTGCTTGTTGTCCTTGTCGAGGAAGAGATCGGCCAGGATTGAGACCTCGGTGAAGCGCTGCGCGAAGCTCGGTGCCTTGGCGATCCGCGCCAGAGGGTTGTAGCGGTGCGTGGCGTTGGCCCAGTCGAAGGGGCTGAACCGATAGACCTCGTCTCCGTTCAGCGCCCGAAGCCGGGCGGTCTTCTCAAAGTTCTCGCCCTTCACATCGAGCACCACGACCGAGCCCGCGAAGCTCAGCAGGTTCGGGATCACGAAGCCGACGCCCTTACCGGCGCGGGTTGGGGCCACCATCATCACATGCGGGATCGTGGTCGAGGAGATGAACTCGGCCTTCGAGGTCGGCGCGCCAAGCTTGCCGCAGACGAAACCCTTGCCGGGGGCTTGCAGCATGTCGTTCTTCTTCAGCTCCGCTTTGGTTTGCCAGTGCGCCGATCCGTAATCGTCTCGCTCCTTCTTCCAGGTCCAGGCCAGCGCGAGCGCGCCGAGGCCGATGGCTCCGAAGCCGACAGCGCCAAAGCCCACCTTGAAGGCCTCGGGATGCGCCGCGCGCGTGCCTGCGCTGGCCTTCCAGAGCGCCAACATGTCGAAGCTGCCAAAGCCGGTTTTCAGGGCCAGGGTCAGGTAGAAGGCGGCGACGATGGTGCCGATGACGGCGCCGCAAATCACACCGAAAAGAAGCGCGGCCCAGAGGGGGAGTGTCTTGGTCATGGTGGTCATCTCCCCCTCAGAATTCCATCTCGTCATCGAGACCGCGGCCCCGACCGAGATCGCGATCCAGCTCATGCGCCTCTTGCTGGCCGCGCAGTCGTGCCACCTCGGTCGCCTTATCCTGCTGCAACCCGGCGGCACGGTCGGTGAAGACCTGGTCGCCCGTTTCGTCGAAGGTCATTTCGAGTAACTCCTGCGTGACGGTGATTTGATCGAGCTTGCTCGGCAGGGCCGCGTCCAGCACCTCGTAGTTGCCACGGCGCAGCTCGGCCAAGCCCTCCTCACCCAATTCTTTGAAGAGCTCGGACTGCAGAGTTCGCTCGACGGTCTCTTCCTGTTCCTCGGTGAGCTTGCCGTCCCGCAACATGTCGGCGAGGTCCTGCAGATAGGGATTGGGTGTCCGGTCATCCTCGTCGATGAGGGGCAGCGTCGCCTCCTCCTCATCGGCAAGGGTCCGGCCGATCTCGACGCCCAGTTCCTTGGCGCGTTCCATCAACGCGTCCATCACGCCGTCGACCTTCTCGAGCGCGGCATCAAGTTGGTCGTCAGTAGCGGTCTCGACGCTGAGGCCATCCTTCGCCAGCACCGCGTTCATGTCGCGCTCGACCCAGTCTTGGGCCATGCCGTAGTTGCGCGTGCCGCCCGCCGAGATGCGCGCCACCAGCTCTTCGGTATCCATTCCGGCTTCCTCGGCGCGATCGAGCACGTCGCGGAACCCTTCATCATTGCCGGACTGCAGCGCCGCAACCAGCACCTCGCTGCCCGCCCCCGGCGGATAGGGTTCTTCGAGCTGCTTGCCGAAGCGCGCCCGTAGCTCCGGGTCTGGCACCATCTGCGAGAGATCCGCGATGATCGGCGCGGCCTTGGCCTCGAAGGCTGCCCTCTCGGCCGGGTCCAGTTCTTCGGCCTTGAGCCTCAGCGCCTCGATCGTGCGCTCGGAATAGTCGATCGCATCACCGACGGTCTTGATGTCCTTCATGTCTATCTCTCCTTCGGTGAAGTTCCACGGCGTGCCCGAGCCAAGCCCGTCCGCCATGCCGCGCACGGCGCGCGCCATGTGGCGCTGGTCCATCCGATCCAGCAGGTCGGCGAGGTTCTTGTAGTCCTTGGCGAAGCCCACCACCTGCGCCTGCGCGATGGCGGATTCCTGGGCCGTCATGACGATCTCTCGCGGCAGGCGGGCCTCTTCCTTGGCGCGGTAGATCTCCTCGATCCCGGCGGGTTTCTCGAAGATGCCGCGCTCGAGCCGGGTGGTCGCGTCGAGCATGACGCCATAGCGCTCCGCAATCTCGGCCTGCTTCTCGCGCATGAGCTGCGGCGACATCACGCCCTCGGCCCAGCAGGAGAACCAGGTGCCCTTCTCGACGCCGCGATTGTTCAGGATGATGTGCGCGTGCTTGTGCGCCCGGTCGTCATGGACCGCGAGAACGTAGTCCCACTGATCGCCGTATTCGCCGCTCTCGAAGAAATGCTCCGTCCAGTCCATCGCGATGTCGCGCACCTGATCGACCGTCACGTCGGTCGGGAACGAGAGCAGCATGTGCGAGGTGAACCCGAGCTTGGTCGAGCCGCGCCAGGTCCCGGCCCAGCCCTCGATGATGTCCTCTTTCTGATTCTCAGAAAGCACCGCCGCATCGGTCAGCGCGTTGGTCATCGTCGAATAGGTGTAGACCGCCTTGTCGTTGATATAGGAGATCTGCGCCCCGAGCGAAGCACGCGTCTTGCACCCCCCGGCTCGAATCCGTTTGAAGACCGCCGCGCGGCTCTGGCCCGAGGCCACCTTCAGCGCGTTACGCGCCGACAGGGATCCGACGCGCGCGAAACTCCGCCCCTGCCGACGCCCCGCCAGCCGCACGTCGATCCGCGCGGCAGCCTGGCCGCGGATGCGCTCATCCTCCCAGAGCCGCCCCATGACCGAGGCGTAGAGTGCGAGGGGATCAGTCATTCCGGACGAGCCTCAATCCGCGCTCGATCGCGCGCGGACCATCCTCCAGAACCGCGCTCTCCGCCTCCTGCCCTTCTTCCTTTTGCGGCCACTCCTGATGGCGCAGTGCCTGCGCCGCATCCTTCATCCGGCCCATCTCACGGCTCATGGACTGCGCCAGATCGAGCAGTTCGATCAGCACCGCCCGATCCGCCTCCGAGACCTCCAGCCGACCGCGATGCACCGCCTTGGCGAGCGCCAATCCGGCGTCGCTCACATCCTTCGCCTGACGCCATGCGGCGCAGAATTCTGCGACCAGATCGCGCGGTACATCGAGGAAACCGCACCGTCCGCGTAGCACCGCATTCAGCGCCTGCGACCGGTTGGCATAGCCCCGCTCGCGCCACTCGGCATCGAAGGCTGCAAGCTCGGATCGGCTCGCGCGAAACGCCACCGTCTCGCTCGGATCGCGCACCGCAATCCCCTCGCCCGCCTCCTCTTTCGCCAGCCGGTTCACGTGGCGCGGAGAGATGCCGAATGCCGCCGCCAGGTCCTTCGCGCTCTCGCCCGCCGAAAACCGCCGCGCCACTTCGATGCGCTGCTCAAGCTTCAGGTTTTTCGCTGGCCTCGGCACGGGTCAGACCCCTCGGACAAAATGTGCAAACATTGGCCATATCCTGCCAACGTCTTCCTTCTCTCCTTCACTTATACTTCAATATATCACATTGCGCAATATTACGTTTTGAATGATGTGTCTTTTTGCTGGCATTGGACGTCATCGAGACCCCTCGCCGCGGCGCGACATGGAACGGGTCCCACCCTCATCGATGCAGGACAACCAGGTCGAAAAAGCTTCCGAAACTTGCGCCCGGGCGGCACGCGATGTCAGGCAATCCGAGCGCGCGAGTCAGTCACGGATCGGGCACCAGGTACACGAAAATGGCCCGTGCTGGATGGCGCGGGTCACACCCACTGAGGGCGTCACGAAGCTTCTGAGAGACGGCGTCAGACCCCTGCGGATCCGAAGACCCGCAGGGGTATCTGGGTCAGTGACCCAGTCCCTGAGAGCGCAGGTCGTCGTAGCGGCTGCGGGCGATCAGCGCCTCGGTCTCGAGGCTGTCGAGGGTCTGTGGATGGGCGTCTTCATCGAAGGCGGCGAGGTAGGCCTCGAAGGCCATGTCGGCTTGCAGTTCGGCGAGGTCGATGGATTGTTCGAGCGTCATGGTGTGATCCTTTCCGTTGATCGTCGTTGGACGGATCGTGGAAAAGACCGGGGGCATGAGAGCGGGCTGCACCCGGCACGGGGCGGAATGAAATGGAGCACGCCGGGGGCAGGTTTGTTGTGAGCGATGCCCCGCAGCGCGTAAAGCGCGTCAGCCGTCCAGAAACCTGCCTCCGGCGTTGCCGACCGCTCGACCCCGGGCTAGCGATCTCGGAGGCCAACAGGTCGACGGAAAGGCGCGCGGCGGTGACACTCAAGTGAGGCGTTGCCCCCGGACGAATGACGTTGATCTGCGGTTTACACCCTCGCGGCAAAGGGTGAGTTCTGCGCCCTGGCAGCTTCGCCAAGACGACCCAGGCGCGGGTTGCTCGACTGAGAGAAGGGGTGCGCTTGCCTCGCTCAGCGGCCTGCCAGCTCTCCCTGCGGACAGTCGGTTCCGACTCGGAGTCGCGCGATCCGCGCTGTCACGGAGCAGAAAGATCGTGGCACCATCTGCGACCTATCCGGACTGACTAACCGCCTCCGCATCCGCGTCCGAAATATGCGGCATCCTTCGGAGACCGATAGTGCGCTGGCCGAGGACTAGTTCCCCCGGAACGAGAAAAAGCCAGACCGCCGGAGCGGTCTGGCCTTTGGCTTAGGCGGCGTCTTTCGGCCCCCAGGGGATGACGGCCTGCAGGGACAGATCATCCTGGTTCGCGGCCTTGCCGAGGTTGGCGTTGAAGCCGTGGTCGCGGATGGTCAGCGTGTAGTAGTCGGCGCCGGTCTCCTTGTTCTGCTTCTTCCAGATGCCGCCGCACTCGACCAGCTTGCCGCGCGGGGAGCGCCCGAGGACGCGGTGCGTGGGGGCCATCGGGTTCGTGCTCGCGACAGGTTCGACCGTGATGTCGAGATCGAAGGTCAGGGTCGAGATGGAGCCGACGCCCTTGGCGGTTTCGATGTCGGTGCTGGTGAATTTGATGCAGTTCGTGGTCATTGCTCTTCTCCTTGTTTGCGTTGCAATGATGGTCACCTTGCAGCTGGCCAAGGCCCGGCCACACCGAAGGCGGAGCGTAGCGGAGAGGGGCAGGCGCCGGTCTTTTTGGTCCGCGAGGAATGACCCGCAGGGGCAGGGGAAAAAGATCGGCGACAACCTTTGTGGACGGGACGACAGCTGCGACCAGCATGTCATGCAACTCAGACAAAGGGAGAAGTGCGGGGGCCGCGAAGGAAAATGGGTGAACAGCCGAGGGAGATGCCGGGGGTGGTGTCTTTTCTGCCCTCCCACCCCGAGCAGCAGCCGGACGGGTTCGCGCTTTGCCGAGCCTTGCCCAACCTGGCGCGACCGCTCGCACCCGTGGTAAGCTGGTTGAGTGCGGTGCCATCTGGCAGAGCGATTTCAAGCAGACCGCCGAGGCATCTGCACCGGGTGCGGTTCATCCCGATTTCGAACGACCCCTCTTCGGCAGCCCGATCGTTTGCGATTTCTTACATCGCGCGGATCACCGGCCCTCTGCCAGCTTCGACCAGAGCGATACGGCGGTCGTCGAAACTCCTTTGCGGTCAATGATGGCAGAACAGCATGTCCGGCAAAGCGAGGAGTAACACCGGCTGATACGGGAGAAAGGAGACCATTGAAGCGACCCGCTCCGCCCCAGCGACCGTTACCGAATGGCCGAGATGAAGAGTTGCCACGACCATGCGACGGCTGGCCGGGCTGGCTCCGGAGGAGACTGCACGGCGAGCAGCACGTCGCAGGGAGAGGCGGCGTATCAGCTCGGGGAGGGCGGCTGCGTGCAGCCGACCGAGTAGGGCGCGGTCCTGTCCAAAGGGCAGGAGGGGCCAAAATCATCGAGAGAAGCCCACAGGTAGTTGCGTGCCGAACGTCCACGATGTAAGCTTGAGAAGCTCACTTGGGGCTGGCGCGCTGTAAAGTACAGGTCGGCGCAGCAGGTGGAAACCAACCCAGCGAACCTGATCCGGGCCCATTGGATCCTGGTTTGCCGAGCTTCTGGACATTCATCGGTTTGCTCAATCAGTTGCGCGCTTTCCGACTCCTGCTAAAGGGCCCACGGCTTGAATTGGTTTCGGAGGCACGCCAGAGGAATGAGCAAAATGTACCTGAACACTGATGTGCAGTCAGCCGAGACCTTACCGATCAAACTCGAAGACCTGTCAAAAGGCGTCGACCGAATTCTGGAAAGATGGACCGGCGAAAATCGCCCTACCAAGCTGACACTTTTGAACGATCTTGCCGCCGCAATCTCCCCGGGCTCAAACTGGGGAGCGCTGAAAGCGAAACAAACCAAGCGAGCCCACCAACAAACGGGGCAGAACACCAGTTTCATCCCCGCGATCAATCGAAGCGCAAGAGAATTCCCCGCGCGCTTGGCCGAAGTAAAGAACACAGGGAATGGAGTTGACCTCGCCTATCTGGTCGAAGAAATCCGCCCCCTATTTGCGATGCGGCACGCAGGCGATCCGATCATTGGATTAGAGCTCAGCGTCGCGGAAGGGAATGGGTACAGCGAGGCGTCCATCTACGCAAAACTGATCTTGAATCGTGGGGACGCCATTGGCATCGCCGAAGCCTATGCATCGGACCTTGAACCGGTTGTTGCGCAACTCGTCTACAACGCCATCCAAAACCTGAACTCCATCGAGTTGTACCCCACCTTGGCGCAGAGTGCTTGCAATGCGCTTCGGATCGTTGTCGGTCCCTTCGATTGCGTGCTGTCTATTCCGGAATTCTATGGGCGTACGCCCGACGAAAGCCACGCATCTCAAGGGATGCGGGTCCTTCTTGATGAGGGCGATACGCCGTCGACCACCGATCTAGATCTGGCGCTGCGCCTAGCATCAGCAGTGGCCCCGCATCTTGGTCAGAAACAATTTGCGGAACATGGGAGCGTCCGGTTCAGGTTGTCGCAGCCACTCATGCAGGTTTGGGAACCGATTGGGTTTACGGCACCTGACCCTCTCGATGATCGGCCTATGTTCTGGATTCCTGACGGCGAATACTGGACGCACGAAGGCGATGACTACCTCCTCGATCACAACATTTGGACGCACAGCACACTTGGCGAGCCGCTCGATCTAGCTTTGGCCCTGATCAATATTGACGATCCGGATATCTACCTGAAGGTCGCGCTGACCCCGATGCCAAAGAGGTCGCAAAGATCCGGCCAACGACAAGAGAACTGGCGGGGCGGGTTTCATCGCGACTTTCAGGTCCTGCGGATACGTGTCGGCCAACCAACGCAAGAGCTTCGTCTGGACGCAGAAACAAAAAAACGCTTCGAAGCGGGGTTCTTTGGGTGGGCGATGCATGAAAGGCACGAGGTAATCGACGACAGAGCCCTGACTAGAACTGAAGCTCTTATCCCGCGGGACCTGAGGCGTGCCTCACAACACCTCCTTCA
>NZ_CP022422.1 GCF_002222635.1 Pseudosulfitobacter pseudonitzschiae
CGAAATTAGGTCCTGCGCCGGACGGTTCATCGACCTGCCCGGCGACAGCAGATGCTGCGGCTTGTCTTGACAAGGCAATGCAAATGCATTACCTATCGCGGGCAGCAAAGAACCTTTTCTTCAGGAGACTGCCATGACAGCCCTCGCACAAGATGTCTCGAAACTCACGGATCGGTATCAGACGACCGTGCCGGCGGGTGTGCGCAAACAGCTCAAGCTGGGAAAGGGCGACCAGATTCGTTACTGCACCGAGCCGAGTGGCAGGGTCTATATCGAGCCCGTGCGCAGCGACGAGGAAGATCCCGTGCTCGGAGCCTTTCTCGATTTTGTCGAGGCCGATATCAAGGCGCATCCGGACCGCATTCGGGCGTTCGATGGGGCTTTGCATGACCGTCTTGCAGCACTGGTCGGAGACGTTGACGTCGATCTCGATGCGCCGCTATCGCTCGAGGATGAATGACCGGCGATAGCGTGCCCGCTCAAGCGCCCCTTGTCGTAAACGGATGGTCGATTTATGCGCATCCGCTCTTTCTGGACCAGCTCGAAGGGCTGATCGAGGAAGTCGAGGCGCGTAAGGCACGCGATCCCAAGACCTGGCGCAAGAAGAATTCCACGAAACGGCTGGCCGCCATCTTCAAGCTGGTCACCGAGGCCATACCGGCAGATCCGGGTGCCGCCGCCTTCCGGCAAGGCGGCACACTCGGCGATCACCGCAAGCACTGGTTCCGGGCGAAATTCTTCCAACAGTATCGGTTGTTCTACCGGTTCAACAGCGATGCGAAGGTCATCGTGGTGGCCTGGGTGAACGACGACAAGACCCTGCGCGCCTATGGCAGCAAGACGGATGCCTATGCGACGTTCAAAGGGATGCTGGAAGATGGCAACCCACCTGACAATTTTGACGCGCTCCTGAAAGAAGCCGCGGCGGCGGACAAGCGGTTCGAAACTTCCCTTGAAGCGGTGCCCGATCGGTAAGTGGGCCAGCTTGCTGTGACCCTTTGGCATTATCGTTTACGACGCCCCGCTGGAAGATGTAGCATCGGCTAATGATACGGTCGGAGAAAGCACAATGATTGAGGCGGAAAAGGATGGGCAGCACCCCGGACAAGAGGAGCAATTCGCGCCTGACCTGGCGCGGCACCGTTTCCCAATTCCGGTTCGCGTTGCAGACATGCCCGATGACCTCGGCAAGCTGCTGGATATCGGGCTCGAGGAGCATTTCCGTGGCCGCTGAAGCGAATTCTTATGACGCGTGGTTTTGCGCGCAGGTAAAGGCCGCGCTTGAGGATGCACGCGCCGGAACATCTCAGGTTCCAGTGATGCATGCCGCACAGGCATTGATTGATGCGAAGCGGCAGGTCGAACCCAAGTCCTGACCAAGCCTTGGAGGTCAGCGCGGTCTGATCCCGTCATCCTGAAAAGCGAAAGCGGGCTTTTTGTCCTTTGGAACTCAGACCCTGATCCAAAGGAAACCCCCATGTCCAAGCCCCGCTCAACGCTCCCCAATCCTGTTGAATCCGACGCTAACCTCGCCTCTGCCCTCGTGCAGATCGGTGCGGAGGTCGACCACCAACCCCTGCGCAGTTCAGCGCTGGCGCGCATCATGCGCGAGACGTTTCATGGCAGCGATGCCGGGGGCGCCTGGGACTGGCGCATAGCCTATGACCTGATGCAGGCCGCGGCTGTCCAAGTGCTGCTGCGTGGGAACGGCGTGGCAGATGACATCGCCGCTGCAAAGCTGCTTGCCTCGCGGCTGCTGACGGAAACCCGCCGGTCAGAGCAGCAGATCCGGCTGCAGCAGTTTTCCACGCCGTTGCCTTTCGCGGCAATGGTCGTGCGGGCGGCAGCCATTCGCAAGGGCGAGACTGTACTGGAGCCCTCGGCTGGCACCGGTGCCCTGGCTGCTTTCGCCGCCCGGGCTGGTGCCACGCTTTTGCTCAATGAAATCGACCCCTTTCGCCAGCGCCTCCTGCGCGCGGTTTTCGGTGGCGAGGTGACGGGCCATGACGGCGAGCATATCGACGATCTGCTGCAGACGCCGGTTCTACCCGACGTCGTGGTGATGAATCCGCCCTTCGCCTCCTCGGTCGATCGCTCCCGGGACAAGCACATCGCTGCCAAACATCTCATTGCGGCTGCAAAGCGCCTGGCACCAGGTGGGCGCCTGGTGGCGATCATGCCGCCGGGGTTCACGCCCGAACGCGATGCCGCGCATTGGTCCCGCGCCTGCGGTCTCCTGACGCCACGATTGGCGCTGACGATGCCGGGGCAGGTCTACCGCAAGCTCGGCACCTCTGTCGAAACCCAGCTGATGGTCTTCGACAAGGTGCAGGAGGACGGCGAAATGATCCGCGTCCCTGTGCGGGATCTGGATGAAGCCTTGGCATATGTCGATGCCGTGGCCGCAACACGGACCGAGATGCGCCCGGCCCAACGGGTTGAAGCGATCCCTCACGGGCGGCCGGTTCGTCCAGTAGCTGCCCCACGCAAGACCGCCGGTGCGCCTTTCGCCGCCTCCAAACCCCGCGCCAATGCTGCCATCCCGCTCAGCTTCACAAGCTTCGATGTCCCGCGCGACAACACGCCGGTCTCGGATATCTATGCGCGCTACCGTCCGCAGCGGATCGAGATCGCGGGTGCGCAGGAACATCCCACGCCGCTGGTCGAGAGCATCGCCATGGCCTCTGTTGCGCCGCCGGTGCCCTCAGGCGCGGCCAGTGCGGAATTGCGCCTGCCTGCACGGTTGATCGAGGAGGGAGATCTCTCCGAGGCGCAGCTGGAAACCATCATCATGGCACATGATGCCCATGGGCGTGATCTGCCCGGTCGGTTTACCATCGATGAGGACCAGACCAAGCTGACGCGCGCCGATGATGACCCGAATGCACGTGCCTATCGCCTTGGCTATTTCCTCGGCGACGGCACCGGTTGCGGCAAGGGGCGCGAATGCGCGGGCCTCATCCTTGTCAACTGGCTGGCCGGGCGCAGAAAGGCGATCTGGGTCTCCAAATCCGCCACGCTTATCGAGGACGCGATCCGCGACTGGACCGATCTCGGCGGCTCGCCAGCCGACATCCAGCCGCTCTCCAAATGGAAACCGGACCAGCCGATCCCGATGGGCGACGGTATCCTCTTTGTCACCTACGCCACGCTGCGGTCCGCGGGCAAATGCGGCACCACGCGACTGAGCCAGATCCTCGCCTGGATGGGTGAAGACTTTGACGGCGTTCTTGCCTTCGATGAGGCCCATGCCATGCAGAACGCGGCAGGGTCCGAGCAGGGCAGGGGGGTCAAACCCTCCCAGCAGGGCCTTGCTGGCCTGCGGCTGCAACTGGCAGCACCCCGCGCTCGCGTCTTCTACATCTCGGCCACGGGCGCCACGAGCGTGCACAACCTGGCCTATGCCGCGCGGCTGGGGCTCTGGGGGCAGGGCCCCGAATACCCCTTCCCAAGCCGCGAGAGCTTCGTTTCTGCGATGGAAGCCGGCGGCGTGGCTGCCATGGAGGTGGTCGCGCGTGATCTCAAGACGCTCGGCCTCTACACGGCGCGCGCCCTCAGCTTTGATGGCGTGGAGTATGACGTGCTCGAACACGCGCTCACTTCGGCCCAGATCGAGATCTACGACGCCTATGCGGGCGCGTTTCGGACGATCCACCACAATCTCGAAGCGGCGCTGACGGCGACCGGCGTCAACGACGCCTCGGGAGAGACCAATGCGTCGGCCGCACGCGCCTCGGCCAAATCCCGCTTCGAGAGCACGAAACAGCGCTTCTTCAACCATCTCCTGATGGGCATGAAGGCTCCAAGCATTATCCGCGCCATCGAGGACGATCTGGCGGCGGGCAAGGCTTGCGTCATCCAGGTGGTCTCGACGGGCGAGAGTCTGCTGAAACGCCGGCTTGAGACGATGGATCCCGAGGATGAACTCGTCGAGGGTGCCTTGACGCCGCGCGACTATGTTCTCGGCTACCTCGAACAGGCCTTCCCGATTCATGCGCAAAAGCTCGTGGAGATTGACGGCAACATGGTGGCGGAACCCTTGCGGGATGAGACCGGCGCGCTCGTTGTCACGCGCGAGGCGCTCGCCCTGCGCAATGCGGCCATGCTGGAGTTGATGACGCTCGCCCCGATCCCCTCGGCGCTCGATCAGATCCTCTGGGCTTTTGGCGACGAGGCCGTCGCAGAGGTCACCGGGCGCTCCATCCGCCCTTTGAAGGCCGAGGATGGTCATCTCTTCATCGAGAAGCGCGCCGCCAGCAGCAATTCGTCGGAGACCCAAGCCTTCATGGACGGCGAAAAGGATATCCTGATCTTCTCCGATGCGGGCGGGACGGGCCGATCCTACCATGCGGCGCAAACGGCGAAGAACCAGAAACGGCGGCGGCACTATCTTCTGGAGCCCGGCTGGCGCGCGGATGCGGCCATCCAGGGGCTCGGCCGCACGCATCGCTCTGCCCAGGTCAGCGCGCCCTTCTTCCGGGTCTGCACCTCGGATGTGCATGGCGAGAAACGCTTCACCTCGACTATAGCCAAACGCCTCGACCAGCTGGGGGCCCTGACCAAGGGCCAGCGCGAGACCGGTTCGCAAGGCATGTTCCGCGAGGAGGATAATCTCGAAAGCCCGATCGCGCGGGCGGCGCTGCGTGGGTATTTCGCCGATCTTGCCGCCGGGCGCGCCGAGGCGATGAGCTACGAGAACTTCACCGACTGGACGGCCCTGCGGCTGATCGACAAGGACGGGGTGCTGCTTGAGGAGCTTCCCCCGATCCAGCGCTTCCTCAACCGGGTTCTGGCCCTGCCCATCCACATGCAGAACGCCCTCTTTGCCGAGTTCATGCGCCGGATCACCGATCAGACGGAAAGGGCGCGCGCGGCAGGCACGCTCGATCTCGGCGTCGAAACCCTGCGTGGCGAAAAGATCGAACAGGTCTCCATGGAGGATCTCTGGACCTGCCCGAAATCTGGCGCCGTGACGCGGATCATCGGGCTCGAGGTGACGGACCCGGTCCACGTGCTGTCGGCGGATGACGCCATATCGCGCAATCCGGACAAGCTGCCGATGGTCAATCGCGCCTCCGGTCGCGCGGCGCTCATCTCGGCGCGGCCCATGCAGATGTATGACGAAGACATCGTCACGCTGATGCGCAAGGTTGTGCGGCCAAACGGGTCGAGCTACCTGGAGGAGGCGCGGTTCACGTCTTCGGCCTGGGAAGACATCGAAAGGCCCGAGTTTGCAAAGCTTTGGGATGCCGAGGCAGCGTCCCTGCCAAAAACCACCACAACCAAGCTCTACCTGCTGACCGGGCTCTTGTTGCCGATCTGGAAGGACATTCCGACCACCAATGAACGCATCTACCGGGTCACGCCTGACGGGACGACGGCGATGATCGGGCGCACGCTGAGCGAAGAAGGGGCGGCAGCGCTGCGCGCCCGCTTCCTCGTCTCCAACCCGCAAACACCGCAGGAGATGCTGACCGCCGCCCTCGGCACCACCGAACCTGTCGATCTGGGCCGGGGACTGACCCTGACCCGTCGCCGGGTCGCAGGCGAGATGCGCCTCGAGCTTGGCGGCGCGGACAAGGGCATGATCGAAGGCCTCAAGGCCATGGGGTGTTTCACGGAGATCATTTCCTTCCAGCTGCGGGTGTTCCTGCCGCATGGGGACGGGATCGACACGGGCAGCATTCTGGCCCGGATCGTGGGGCAGGGGCCTGCTATCACGGCGGACCAAGCCGCCTGAAAAGTCAAAGCGGGCTTTTGGTCGGGCGTCGCGGATCGGGATTTGGCCGGTCTGCGCGTTCCGGGCGCGCGCGGGCCAATGCCGCGCCCGGCCCCCCCAAATTCAGATAAGAGGACAGACCCATGACCAATCCCCAGATCGACTATGCCGCAATGGCGGCTCAGTGGCGTGCAGAGCGCGAAACCACCTTGAAGGCATCCAGAGTGGAGCTGCTCGCGCAACTACGTGCGCTTGGCATCAGCGAGGTCACTGCCGAATACGAAGGCTATGGCGATTCCGGCAATGTTAAGGATGTGACGGTGCAGCCTGCGGACGTCAAACTACCGGAGCCGCTTTCCACCGAGGTCGGCGATTTCGCCTGGTCACTCGCTTATCACCATCACCCGGGGTTTGAGAACAACGAGGGTGGCTATGGCACGCTGACCTGGGACATCGGAGCCGACAGCATCACCCTCGATCACGCGGACTGCTATGTCGAATGCTCGCACAGCTATGTCGAGGGTCTTTGAGATGGCCCATCCGCTTCATCATGCCGAAAGTTCCGCCCGGAAATTCGGTGGCGTGCCGTCTGACTATCAGGCTGTGCACGATTGGTTTGACGCCTCGAAAGAGCACCTGGCGCTCTTCACGCACCGCGCCATGCGCCACCATGCCCAAGGCCTGTTCGAGGCCGAACGTGTCTTCGGCCTGACACTGACCAATAGCGCAGGTCGGGACATTCCCGTGCGCTGGATCGGCGAGCAGCATATCCGCGAAGACTGCCAGGGCCGCATTCCGAGCCTGGCGGACTGGCTGCGACGGATCCAACCTGAGCCATGGATGGCCAATGGCCATATCGACCGGCATGTCGGCTCCGAGCCCTGCGGCGAACCAAGGGTTGCCTGGGCATCCGAGGTCGCCGCCGGCAGAACGGTTCTTGGCCTGAAGGATTGGATGGCGGCGCGCGCGATGCAAGCGGCGCAAAGCGCCTGACAGCTCTCGGCCGTTTGCCAAACAAATCTTGCATGGAAGCCCGGTTGGACGACCGGGCGTCTTGCATCGTTTCCCCACCATTCTTCTTAAGGAGGTTCGCATGACACTCGAAGACATCAAGGCGGCCGTTGATGCCGGCCAGACCGTGCATTGGGCCAATACCGGCTACGTTGTCCACAAGGACCGGCTCGGTCAGTACCTCATCACCTATGTGCCGAATGGTAGCTGCATCGGTCTGACCGACCGGGGCGGGCACCGGTTGAACGGAAAAGAAACGGAGTTCTTCGTCGCGCAATCGAAGGACGCCGCAGAAAATCCGGGCAACCAATCAAGACCAGACGGGCAGGGGAGGGGCGTAGCACCCGGAGGCGCGGGGGCATTCCCACTCGGACGGCAGCTTTGACCCGTGGGCGGGGCTGAAAGGAAAGCAGGCTTTCTGATTTGTGATCCCTCAAGGGGTCGAGAAAGCAATCCCGGATGCGTTGGCAAAAACGTCAGGCACCGGCCAATCCAAAAGGAACCATCCCATGTTCGCAGGAACCCTCACCCGCAATGTCGAGACCGCAGCCGCCGAGTACACCGGCATGATCCATTCGACGCGCTTTGACATCGCCATCCAGCTCGAGGCACGGGCCAAGATGTCCGCTCGCAGCCCGGATTACGACGTGACGGCAGTCAACAAATCAGGCCGCAAGGTGCGTATCGGCACGGCCTGGAACGAGACCGGGAATACCAGCGGCAACCCCTACATCTCGATGCAGATCGATGTCGGCCTCGGCCCGTTCCGGGTCAACGCGGTGCAGACGAAAGAGGCGCGCGCGGCCCAGAGCGGCGAATTCGAGATCATCCCGCTGGTCTCGAACGGCCTGATGAAATCCGGCTCGATCTCGGGCGAGCTCACCGCCATGGACGCTGACAACGCCTTCACCGGCTACATCGCCAACATGATGTTCGATCTGGAGTTCATGCTGATCGAGAACAGCTACAAATCCGAGGAGACCCACCCCGATTACCGGATCGAGGTCAGCTCGCCCCGGGGCACACCGATCCGCGTTGGCTCGGCCTGGATGGCCAAAAGCAGCCGCACGGGCAATGACTACCTGTCGCTGCTGATCAACACGCCTGATGGCGACCTGCGCGTCAACGCCGTGCAGAACGAAGAACAGCGCGGCGGGCAGACCTTCTCGATCATCCCGTTCATCGACAGCGGTGAGCAACCGCAGGACGCAGGCGCGGGGCTGTCGCTGGTTGCCTAATCGGCGCGCGAGGGGGAGACGATCTGAACCGAAAGGGGAGCCGTGGGACCACGGTTCCCCTTTTTCCATGTCTGGGTCAGTCGAGCGATCGAATGGCGATTGCATGAGGCGGTCCGATGTAGATGCATTGTCTAGATTGGAAGCGCTGCACAGGGTCTCCAATAGAGTCAAACTTGCACAACCGCTTGAGCGGCAATTAGGGCTTCGACAGCTACTTGAACCTCGGCATAGAGTTCGGTGTCCAACCCTTCCGCATCAATTTCTATGATTAATGCATAGCGCACAGAAGGCAAACCTTCGGCGAGAAGCTTTTTGGATTTCCACCATCCAGTGACTGGGTGAACGGCCAACAAGTTTCGCCTTGCGAGATCTGATGCCTTGCAAGTCAGTTGATCGATGTGCAGCGATCCGACATGGCGCCGATTGCTACCGTATTCCCAAAGATCATCCTCGTCGTTTGCGGGACCGTCGGGCTGTTCGGCCGCCTTGCTGATCCGAGCTAGGAATTGGGCTTCGTTCTCGCCGGCGCGATTGAGTTGGAACCGCAGATTGTGGGATGCGTAGCGATAACGAACGCCGCGTGAGGCTTCTGACGGGTTTGGAGCAATAAAGCTGCTTAGCGCCACCCGCAAGGTAACGTCGGCATTGCCGAGCGCGCGCAAAGCCTCAACGGGCCAGGGTAGTGCGAAAAGCTTCAACTCATTGTGGACATCACCGCCGGTCTTTTCGGAGATTCCGTAGGGTGTAATCGTGTCTTCCACGATGAGTGTCAGCGCGTTCGACGCGCTGCGGCGGGCACGGGCCATGTCCGGAACGCCAAATCCATAGCGCTGAAAAAGCGGCATGTAATGACCTTTGTTCGCTTGGGCCGGCAAATGTGCTCGCATCTGCTGAGTCCAACGCGCGGAAGACACATAGAGACCACGGACTGTCTCGGGCCAAAGTGTCGGATAATCCGACCAGAGTTCCGTTACATCCTTCGCTGCAAGCGCTGTCGCAGCGCTGGTGTCGAAGGTGAATGTGAAAGATCGGACCGGATAATTATGGTGCGTCGAAAGGAGCGATAACCATCCGTGCCGCATTGGCGGAGGCATGGCACTTAGCGCCCAGTTTCCGCCCTCAAGGACAACGTCCGGCTTGTTCGGCCAATGGGACGACCACGATGCAGTTCTCGAAGCTGGCGATAGATCGCCGAATGGTGCAAGCGCTTGGGCCGGGTCTCCGTTTGGCAGTACAGTCTTCTCGGTAAAGGCTCCAACAGACAAAACATTCCACGCTTGGGCAGGCGACTCGATCTCGTTGTCTTCGTGATCGCATCGGTCGAGGTAGTTTCCGGCACCAAAGGTGAAGTTGTCGGTATTCCCTGCCGAAACCAGCACCAGGCGCTGCTGTCTGAGTCCACCTGAAACACCGGCGGCAAGCTGATCGACTTCCGTCGACCACGAGGTCGGGGCACCGTCGTGCGGCGTGTCCTCACCCGTCGTCGTCGTCATGGTGAAAGTACGGCGTCGGGGACCAACCTGTTCGACCGCATTGATCGCCTGCCTGGTCACCGCGCCTAGGAGATGATGCGGGTTCATGCCGGCATCTGGCAGGAGTTTGACGGATTCCAGACGGTTCATGACCATAACTGGGTTCGCCTGATGAAGTTTTTGCGTCAGATCGCCAAAGAGCGCGAGTCCTCCCATCTGCGTTCCATGGCCCTTCACATCCTCCAATCCCCAAGCCGGATTTGCGGCATGTCGATCATCCACGCTAAGCGCCGGCTGAATCAGAGGATGCGCCCGACTGACACCAGTATCCAGGAGCGTAACGTAGCCAGCATTGGGGTGATCCGAATAGGTGGTCCGGCCTGAAAGCTCATCAACCCACTGTGCCTGTTCGACCACCGGCAAGCCGTCAAAGAAATCTGCAGTGATTGTCGGAGCGGCAAGTGCGCGTACGCCACCCAGTCGCCGGACGGCTTGGGCAAGCTGATTGCGATCGGCCTGGACGACCACCACTGTATCTTCGGGAAACTCCAGCCGATCCGCGCCCACAGTCACACCATAGTTAGGCGCTGCTGCAACGAAGGCCTCGGTCATTTGGGGCTCGAGCCAAACCTCCCAGACTGCCGCAATATCCGCCGCGGGAAACTTGCCCGGCGGGCTGCGCCAGAGGGCACGCAATCCCGCTTCCGTAATGGCAGTGACGCTTTGAACCAAGTCTGCATTCTTTGGTCGGCCCAGGATGAATTCACCATCTTTTTCGCGATCAGGCGTGTCTTCCGTCCGAAACTGGTCGACCTTCTTGCGCAGGTTCTCAATACCCTTGGCTGTTGCAAACACCGTCGCACGCTCTTGGGCGCCACCTGGAATAGGAAAATCTTCGATGCGGAGAAGCATAAGGCCACTGGCGTCTAGGCTATCCTTTTTCAGGCGCTCGTCGATACGGGAGCTGATTTCGAGATAAACGCCGGGAAGCTCAGTGGCCGAAATATCCGGCAACGCGTCGATGGCCTGAAGCAGCGCTTGGGCGTGCGCAGCGCGATTGGGGACATCACTTGGTCTTTTGGACCCGCCCCTGCCCTTTGCCTTGAATGGGCGAGGTTGTCCTAGATTGCGAAGGTGGAAGTGTGGAAGCTCTCGTGCCATTGTCATTGGTCCCTAAATCTTGGAGCGACCGTCGGCGTTCGAGGGCGTCAAGCAAATCCTGTGTCGCAATCTTGTCAGTATCATTCAAAACCGCACGTCTCGCGGCATCTTCCGCCGCCGCCACAATATCGGCCGTTGAGAGGCCAGTGGCGACATCCGTCACCCGCTTCCATCCTATTCGATTGAACGAGAAACCGATCAGACGGCGTTCGAGTGCCTGTCGGATGGCGGGACCATCGGGCATCACATAGGGCAACACGAGATCGAAGCGGCGCAGCACGGCGCGGTCAAGAATTCCCGGCAAGTTTGTAGTGGCGACGACGATCGAAGGCCCTGTGTCTTCATCCAGGAACTGCAAGAATGAGTTCAGAACCCGCCGGGCTTCGCCGACATCGTTCTCACCGCCTCGGGCCGCAGCCAAAGCGTCAATTTCATCGAACAGGTAGATACCGCGTGTCGTCTTGATGGCATCAAAGACCATCTTCAATTTTTGCGCCGTTTCGCCCATGAACTTCGTTATTAGACCGTGGAGCATGACCGAAAATAAGGGGTACTGCAGCTCCCCGGCCAGTGCTGACGCACTCAGTGTCTTGCCGGTACCGGGAGGACCAGAGAGGAGAACGCGCCTCCGCGGCTTCAGGCCTTTTGCCTCGAGCTTTTCGCGCATACGCGTCTCGAAGACGAGATGCGACAGTTCACTCCCAATCCTATCCGGTAAGATTACATCGACGAGTCGCTCCGTCGGATAGGACGCGGCAAGAAACTCTGCAAGATCGCCGCGAGGCGTTGCGATAGGGGTGACTGCAGGGGTTCGCTTTGCTGGCGGCTTTTGCCCCGCTTCAGCCCACTGCCGCAACTGTTCAGCCAGCCGGGTGTGTCCCTTCTGCTCTTCGGCCGCCGAGAGTTGCATCGCCAGATCGTAAAAACGATCAGCGTCCCCTTCTGCGTGGCTCTTGACGAGACCGATGAGTTGTTGGGCGGAAGCCAAAGTCGAACTGCTCTTTCTAAATGATCATTTTCAGCGTTGATAGGGTCTTTTCTACATCCGAACCCTTTAATAGACCAGACAATTTGCACGGTTTGCATGCGGAGTGTGTCGGTTTTGTGCACTCGACCATCAACCTGAGTCCCAGCCTTGCGGCCTCCCCAGCTCGGCTTCGCGTGTCGCAGGGGAGAACGGCCCTTCGGTCCGTCGCGCATTCGGCCATGCGGCCTCACCGCGGCGTTGCACCCAGGCCCCCGGTTTGCCCGCCTCGCGAGCACGTCCCTCCCCGGCCGCTCCGCCGGATTGCGCTCTGGTCTGTTTTGGCCCGAGGCCAAAACGATCCCGCCGCTCCATCCGTCTCCCGCGTCCGGTCGGGTCGTTTGCCTGCTCGGGTCGGGCAAACCTACCGTCAAAACACACACACATGAGCGTGGAAGCATATCCTCCGGATGGCCCCCAAATCAGCCCGCGTCAAGGATCGCAAAACTTTTCGGCGAGGGCGGTGCCCGTGGCGCGGGGCGGTCCCGTGCGTGAGCGCGCGCATGTGTCCGGTGCTGCGCGCGGAAAACTTTTGCGCCCGGCAAGCCGGCGGCTGCGCCGTCCCTGACCCGGGCAGATTCGGAAACCAGGCATTCGGCCATGCCCCCACACTCACGTGGTGGCCTTGGAACCGAACACTGGAGACCAGAAATGGCGTACGACACTGCAAACACCTACGAGACCATCGAACTTTTCGGGCTGACCGAGAAGGACGCGCAGCTGCCGATCCCGGAGGATCACATCCTGACCGACCGCATCATCCGCGAGAGCTTCGAGGCTTTGCTCGGTCAGCTACGCGGGACCGGGCTTGAAGCCGAAATCGAACCGCTGGCCCATGGGCTCGCGACGATCCTGCAGCGCCGCAAGGTGGCACTCGGCAAGGAGGTCGACCGCACCGCGGACAAGATCGGCGCGCTGGCAAAATCCCACGACGGATCGGAGATCGCCGAGACCGCGCTCGAAGAGGCGCAGGCGCGCTTTGTGCAGCTGCGCGAGATCGTCAGCGCCATCGAGGTGATGAGCGAGGCGGCGGCGGAATGCTACGAGAGCGAAACGGGCCACGCCTTCATCCCGTCAGCCGGGTCGCGCGCAAGCGTCCGGGCGCAAGAGACCGGGGCGGTCTTCGAGGCGCGGCAGCTCCTCGAGCAGCACGACCGCGAGACTGCCGAGAAATCCAAAGTCGAGGGGGTGCCCCTGATCGTCTCAGGCGCCACCGACTGGACCGATGTCGATGTGATCTTCAACACGCTCGACAAGGTTCGCGAACGGATCAAGCAGAACCGCAACCAGGAGATTTTCCTCTGCCACAAGGGTGGCAAGCACGGGGCGGAGATGATTGCGGCCCGGTGGGCCCGGGCACGCGGGGTCGCGCAGGCGCGCTTCGATCCGCGCTGGTCCGCGCACGGGCGGGCGGCACCGTTCAAGTGCAACGACGAAATGCTGGACGACAAGTTCGCGGCGACGGGGGTTGTACTCTTCGGCGGCAACGGGGTCGCGCTGAACCTCGGGCAGAAGGCGGAAGCGAAAGGTCTGACGGTCATGCGGGTTGCGGACCCGGCGAAGAAGGCGTCGCAGGATTGAAGAGAGAGGGTCGCCTTCGGGCGGCCATTTCGTTGTTTTCCCAGATGTGTGCGAACCTCGGCGGTATCGCAGTGAGCTCCAGCAACGGGCATCGACAGGCTTGGTGATCGCAATCCGGCCAATCTGTTTTTGGGAATGGCTGGATGGTATCTCGATGCAATCACAGCTTAATGTGGCCGTGCGGCAGAAGACATTTGTTGCGCAGCTCAACACCCGAACAGGTTTTTCCTCAATGCCTTTTTCTCCGGAACGCACCAAAGAGATCCAATCACGCATTGATGCGCGTTTGCGGTCCGGGCAGGCAAACGATTGGGAAGTGTCTTTTCTCACAAACATGGCTGAACGGTTTGAGCGTCACGGGACGGAGACGCGTCTGAGCAAAGCTCAGTACGCCAGCCTGCACAAAGTCCTGAAACTGGAAGGGGAAAAACCGGCCCAGACAAGGGCAGCTGCCGACGACGGCACTTCGAAACCAGCACCAAAGCGCAGCCCCAGAGCCGTTCAGGCGAGACCCCGTTCGATCTCCGTGAGCCGCGCAATCACCGCACCTCGGCGTGCCGTGCGCAAGGCTCAACGCCAAATCATGGTGCCGTTGGTGATCGCTGTCGGGTTCTTCGCGTTGGTTGGATCATTGTTTGAGACGTCGAGTTCACGATCCACGCCCTACAGTCCGTCAGCAATTCCCACATCGCAAACGACAAACACCACTTACGTCTATGTGACAGGGACACGTGTCAACCAACGTTCTGAGCCGTCTACCGCGAACGCTGTGATGGGCGTCTTGAGCGAAGGGACTCGCGTCGAAATGCTTCGCGATGAAGGGCAATGGACCCAAATTCGGTCTAACTTGGGAGTGGGCTGGATGTCTTCCAGTTTCCTATCGCCGGTCGCGCCACCTGCAGAGCGACCCGCCTCGCAAGACCGGTCGCTTCGAGCCAGCGATGTGCGGATCATTGATGGTGATACGATTGATATTCGAGGCATGACAGCGAACGTGCGTCTCGTCGGGTTTAACGCGCCTGAGACATGGAGACCATCCTGCACTGCAGAGCGCCAGGTCGGGGAACAGGCAACAGCGCGTCTTGGTCAATTGGTGCGGGGTGCGGCGTCAATTGAATTTGAGCGCGTGGCCTGTTCCTGCCGGCCCGGGACTGAAGGCACCGATCGATGCAATTTCGGGCGGCTTTGTGGCTCGTTGTTCGTTGACGGTCGGGACGTGGGCAGTACGCTCATTGCTGAAGGTTTGGCCGTGCCATACCGATGTGGCCGCACCAGCTGTCCCCCACCCCCTCAATCCTGGTGCCGATAGCAGGGGCACTCACCCAACACAGACGACGGATCATCGCGCGCGGCTGAACGCTGACCCGCAGCGTGATGCGCGTGACGGATCATTATCCAGATGCATTGGATCAGAACGAACCAAGCCACCTCAGACCGGTATCGACGGGTGCGAACGCAACTGCAAAGTGGCGGCACAAATTTGGGTCTCTCCTTTTTGCTCATCGATGTGGATCGCACGGGGTCGGCCCGTTCGTGCCCTCAGCTCACGCTTCGGCAAGCACAAATACGGCTTCCACGGCTAGCCGCGGACCCTCCGCATTTGCGCTTGCGACCGGGCCTCTTGCCCCGTGCCGGGTGATCCCCATCGCAACAAGGAGTAACCCAAATGACCAACCACTACGTCGCCACCGTCCCCGTCAAGTTCACCGATACCGATGGCCAGGAGCGCACCCGTTTTCAGCGCGTGGGTGCGATGTTCCGCAACACCCGCAACGGGGATGGATCGGAGTTCTTCAGCCTCAAGCTCGACTTTCCCGTTGCGGTCTCGGAGCTGGTGATGTTCCCACCGAGCGCGAAAGATCCCCAGGACTAAATCCTCTGACGAGGATGGGCCGCCCCAGGACGATCTTGGGGCGGCCCGATCCCTGTTCCAGGGATGCCGTCACCGGCGCGTGTGATCGCCTACAGCGACCTCCTCTTGGTGCCGGTCGCTGCGCGTTCAAGGGACGCACTCCCCCCAGAATGATCAGGCCGCGACAGGGCGGACAGGCAGCCTCAAGGGGGCCATCCACAAAAACCTATCGGCCAAGGCCTCCCGGTTTTTGCGGCAGAGATTTGGCAAGCCAAATCTGGCCCTCCTTGACCCTGCCTGTCCGCCCTGTCGGAGGGGTTGCGCCCGCCCGCGGTTCCGTCCGAACACGTGCGTGTTCGGCCAGACCCTCGGGCGGTGCTGGGGAAGGGGACCCCTAGGACAGGTGGGTCGCCCGGTGGTGAGGGCGGCAGAGCCGCGTCCCTGCGGGCCGCGGCGTGAAGCGGACACCAAGGCTGCCTGAGCCTGAATGCGACGTAAGTATATAATTGACAGGTCGGTATATTATCGTAAGGTAGGGGCAGCCTTGGTGGAAGGTGGCAGGAAATAGGGGGTCTTTCTTCCGCATGTCCCGAACAAAACGCCTGACAGAGATGGAGAAGATGCAGATCGTCCGCGAGGCCGCGGAGGGTGTGTCGACTTCTGAGCTGGCCGAGCGTTTCGAGGTCACATCACGGGCCGTGCGCTATGTCCTGAAAGCCGATGCCGAGCGCCAGACGGATGCCGCGATCCCGGTCTCAGCGGTCAGTGTGAAGGTCACGGCTGCGGAGCTTGAGGCGCTCGACGCGGTGCTGGCGAAGGCGGGGATCGAGAGCCGGGCCGAAGGGCTGCGGCGGCTCATTCAGGCGGCGGGCGGCGTGTTCGTTCCGGACGCGCAGATGGCAGCAGAGATGGCGCGCTACCGCGCCTCTCTGCACGAGGTCGGCAATGGGGTCGCGCAGATCGCCAAGCAGATGACGCGGGCCAACCGGCAGGGGCAGGGGGCCGGGGGAGGCACGAGTGCCGAGTTCACCGAATTGCGCCTTGCGCAGATGCGCGGGCTGGCGCGGTTCATCCTGGATTCCGCTGACGAGATCGACCTGCTGCTGCGGCGTCGGCGCGACGTCATGCAGCTGGAGGCCACGGCCGCGCTGAGGGAGTTTGCCCATGCGGCTGAATGATGCTGTCCATGCCGTCACGGGCGAGGTCTTCCGGGATGGCTGGAGCCGCGTCCGGGGCTCGATGCAGGGGCTGCATGTGGCCAAGCAGACCCAGCTTGTGCGCGCGGCTGCGGGGCATCGGCCAGCGGTCTTCAAGGCGATCCGGGGCGGGGGTACGCATACCAAATCGCAGCTCTCAAACCAGCTCGATTACCTCACCACCAAGTCGACCCATATCGTCGACTCGAGCGGGTTTCTGGATGGCAAGGCGAAGCTCGAGGCCGGCGACATCAAGGACCTGACCGAGCGCTTTGCCAAGCGGTGGGATGCGGGCTTCAGGCCCAAGCTCGGACAGACCACCCACATGCTCATGTCCTTCCCCGTGGGCACGCGTGGGGAGGATGTGCGCGACATTGCGACGGACGTGGCCGAGCGGTTCTTCCAGACCGACGCGGGGCATTTCGACTACATCATCGCGGTGCATGAGGACCGCGATCACCCGCATGCGCATTTGGTGCTGAACCGCCGCTCGCAGGAAGGCGAGTTCTTCTTTCTGGGGCGCAACCATCGCTTCAACTATGACGACTTCCGCCTCGCCATGGTCGAAGAGGCGGAGAAGTATGGTGTGCGCCTGGAGGCCACGCGCCGGGTGGATCGCGGGGTTGTGCATTACCCGGCCCCCACCCGCGAAGTTTATGCCGCGAAGGAAGAGGGTCGCGCACCCCGCGAGCGGGAGCGCGTGGGGCAGGACCTGACCCGGACGCTGGCGGAGATCGCCAACACCAGGACCGTCTACCATTCGCTTGCCGCAGAGGCTTCGCGCGAGGCCCGCGAGGATATCGCCGCGGCCCTCTTCCGCGCGGGCGAGGTGCTGGCGCGGGGCGGGCAGGTGGACCGAACAGGAGATGTGTATATGGCCGAGGATCAAAGTTTCGAGGATCTGAGAAGCCTCTATGCGGAGAAGCTGGCGCGGGTGCAGGGCATGATCGCCGAGAAGTCTGACGCCGAACGTCCCGTGCTGGAAAAACGCCTCATCGAGATCCAGACGCAGGTCCAGCACATGCAGCCTCTCGGTTTGCGATCATCCACGCTATCAGACGACCCCTCGGAGGGTGGGATCTATTCCGAGGCGAACATCGACACCAGTCAGCTGGACCGTCTTGCCGAGACGGACTTGCGGTCGCGGATCGACACTGCGCTGCGGGGCACGGGGATCAGCACAGCGGAAGTGGTGGCCCGGATCGAGACGGGCGCCTCAAATGCAGCTCTCGAGCATCAATGGATCGCCGATGATCTCTCCAAGGTGGCCGAGGCGCGCGATCTGAACCTCGAACGCCGCGCGGATCTGGAACAGGCGCGCGACATTCTCAACGATGTGCATGTCGAACTTGGCACGCTTCTGGAACGGGAAAACGTGCTGCGGCAGGATGGCGTCATTGAAGCAGAAGCGGTCAGCGAGCGGTTCCATTATCACCGGGACGCGGTGCAGGCGATGGAAGGGACACTCCGTCAGGAGATGCGCGCAGAGGGTTTGACCACACAGCAGATCGAGGATCGGGACTGGGAGGTTGCCTCAAGGGCGGAGCGTCGGATCGAGACGGAGCAGCGCATTTATCTCGAGGCGCATCCGGACTTGATCGCACGGCCGGGCGATGTGATCGACCGGTCCGAGCCCTACAGGGAGACCATCACCGATGCGGCCCGCGCCAGCGAGATCACTCGCGAGGTCGACCGGATCATGGAGGGACGCGACCTCCGTTCGCCCGTTGCAGATGCGGTCGCGGATGACTTGCGCGCGCGCTATCCGGACATGCCGTCCCACCTCGCCCGTGGGCTCGGCGCGACCTATGCCGCCGTTGTGGAGATCCGGGACACGGAGGCCATCAATCAGGTTCGCCGCGACAAAGAGTTGCGCGAGGGGCTTGGGGTTGGCACGCGTGACGAACGTCTAGCCACCCGCGATGAAACTGCGCCGCAGTCTGACCGTGCCGACCGCCTCGCAGACGAGATTGCGCGTGTTCTGGAGCATGAGCGGGCGGGGGAGTTGTCCGCGCCTTTCGAGACCGAGGCGGAGCGGGACGCTTTCCGAACCGAGATCGCGCGGGTGCTGGATGACCGTCAACTTGAGCGGCTCACATCCGGTGATGCCGATGCGCTGGACAAGGTTCTCGAGGACCGCCTCGACCGGCTTTATGTCGCCAAGGTCTACCTGCAATCGGATGCAGCGACGGCCAACACGGAGGCCCTGCGCCAGGTAGTCGATGATCTTGCCGACACCGAATACGAAAAACACCGCGCGACAGACGTGGATGGCGAAACCGAGCGGGGTCAGGTCCATTGAGCGCCTCCATGGGAAAAGCGCGGATCGCAACAGGGGTCTTGCTGGTGACGCTTGTGACCGGTGCCATGGGCTATACCATCGCCTCGGCGGTGCTGACCTACCAGGATCTCGGCTTCGGGGCCGAGATCGACTTTGCCTATATCGCGCAGAACTACCTGGCGATCCTCGATCGCCGCCCGGAAGACGCCCAACTCATCCACCTGATCATCGGCAGCTTTGCCGCTGCCGGCCTGATGCTGAGCCTTGCTCTCTCGGGGTCCGCCCTGACACGCTTTGGCCAGACCCATTGGCAGACCGCGCGCGAGATGAAGGCCAATGGCTTCTTCGGGGCGCCGGGCACCGGGTTCATCCTCGGCAAGCTGGGGCCGCCGGGCTCCCGCGCCAACTACATCTGCTCCAAGGTCTTCCCCCATGCGCTGATCGTGGCCCCCACGGGCCGCGGCAAGACCACGGGCTTTGTCATTCCGAACCTGCTGACCTGGCAAGGCTCCGCCGTGACGCTCGATGTAAAGGGCGAATGTTTCGAAGCAACGGCCCGGCACCGCGCCACCCAAGGCGACAAGGTCTATCGCTTTGCCCCCACCGATTGGGAGGGCAAGCGCACGCATCGTTACAACCCGCTCCTGCGCATCTTTGAGCTGAAAGATCCCGCGCGCCAGCAGATGGAACTGCAGCTCCTGGCGACGCTGTTCCTGCAGAGCGACAATGACCGGGTGCAGGGCCTCCTCAAAGGCGGGATCGATCTCTTCGTGGCGGCGGGGCTTCTGGCCTTCCAGCGCAAGCGTCCGACCCTGGGCGAGATCTACCGCATCGCCGCCTCGGGCGGGAACAAGCAGAAGGAATATTTCGCGCGGGGCCATGAGGTGGATAACCGGGCCGCCAAGCTGATTTTCACCCGGCTGGCCTCGACCAACAACGACACGCTGACCTCTTATGTCTCGCTCCTGATGACCTCGGGGCTGGACCAGTGGCAAAACCCCGCCATCGATGAGGCGACGGCGGTGTCGGACTTTGACTTCCGGACGATCCGCAAGAAGCCCTTTTCGGTCTATCTTGTCGTCCAGCCGCTGATGGTGAAGCCGCTGGCACCGCTGATCCGGCTCTTCTTCTCCGATCTCCTCTCCGCCATGCAGGAAAAGGACCCAGGGCCGGATGAGCCCTGGCCCGTGATGATCATGCTCGACGAGTTCAATCGCTTGGGCAAGATGCCCATCGTGGTCGAGAGCATCGAGACCCTGCGGACCTATCGCGGTCACCTGGCCGTGGTCACCCAAACTATCCCCGCCCTCGATGAAATCTACGGCGAAAACACCCGGCGCGCCCTGCAGGGCAACGCGGGCGTGAAGCTCTACCTGACGCCCTCGGATGAAAAAACCGTCGAGGAACTGAGCAAGGCGGTTGGCAAGACCACGAAAACCGTCATCACGCGCTCCCAGTCCATCGGCAAGAACCCCTTTGAAGGACGCAGCCAGTCCACCCGGACCGAAGAAAGCTCTCTCCTGCCCGAGGATGAGGCGCGCCGCCTGCCGCTCGACGAGATCGTCATGGTGATCGATGCCCAGATGCCGGTCCGCGCGAAGCGGATCCAATATTTTGACGATCGGCTGTTCAAGGCGATCCACGCGGCGCAGACGGGGGAGTTGCCGTTTCCGAAGCCGGGGGGAGGGGGGCCGCAGGGCACGCTGCCGCTGAGTGTGCGCGCCATGCCGATGACGCCGCCTTCGGACGGAGCAGGCGGACCCGACGCCGACGTTGAGGCCGCACGCCAGGCTGCTGATGGCCAATCGTCAGGGCAAACCGATGTCACCCCAAAGAAGACTGCGCCTGTCGTTCAAGCCGTAATCGCCGAGGAACAGCGACAGATGGAAATGGATTTTGGGGGCCAGGTTGCGGATGCCGAGACAGTGGGCGTGGATGATGAGGCGCAGATGCGCTCTGCTGTCGATGGATTGGATGAAATGGAAGAGATGCTGCGAGAGGAGGAGGGTGGCAAAAAGCCAATTCACCGGTAGGGCGGTGGGCATGGTCTGACGGTCATAGAGGGCGGAAAGCTGATGCTCAGTGTACGTGCGAGCACATCCGTTTGCGAAAAAGAAAATGGAAGCTCGAGACACCTCATTGGCCAACAACCGAGTTCGGCAGAGCCATGGCTAGGGGGTTCAGCATTGTGCCAGATGATATTGACTTATGGCTGCCCGCAGGCACCAATCACGAGTGAGCGCCAATCCATCGGCGCTTGTGCCAAAGGATATTGAAGCTGGACACAAGGGTTCGAGTTTTCTTGATTTGATGGATTTGAAAAATGAATACAGTACCAAAACCAAAGTTTTCCGTGTCCGCCCGATATCTCGGCCCCGTCTTCACTCTCGATGGAGAGTTGACGAAGAGCAATCAAAACCTGGTTTTCGCGCGAAACGGTATCGGCAAGTCCTTCCTGTCGCGCGCCTTCCGGTATCTTGATCTCTACGGCCAGCAGGAAGATGTGTCAGGCGCCGCTCTCAACCTTGTTTCTGACGAATCCACAGATGGCTCCGGCTCGTTCGCGTTTTCTCGCGGTACGACGGCAATGGGAACTCTCGACCTTCAAAAGGCTGGAGATGCGGTCACAGCAACGGTCAATGACACAATCTTCCACGTGTTCTCCGAGGATTTCGTGCAAGAAGAGCTACGGGAACGAAAATACGAACTGGATGGCGAGATTGAAAACCAGATCGCCGTCGATAGCGAAAACATCAAGCTCGATGATGCGAAGAAGACGCTGGAAGAAGCAAGGGCGAAGGCTTCCGAGGCATACAATACGCTAGACGACAAATTTACCGCCGCGAAAGAATCCGAGCTGCACGAGAAGGCAGGCATCAACAAACAACTGAGAGAGTACAAGGCTCTTTCTCTGGAAAAACTTCTGGAGACCTTTCAAGAGAAGCCAGAAGCGCCGAAGCAATCTCTCACCGACATCATCAGGGACCTCGATAGCCTCAAGGCAATACCTGCAGAACCTGCCTATCCTAGGCAAATCGAACCCATTGCAACCAATGATGTCGATCTCGACGCCCTTGCTGCTTCGCTTGAGCGCCCGACCTCCCCATCAAGTGTCTCCGAAGCAATCAAGAAGAAGATCGATGCGCATCACGGCTTTTACGAGGAAGGCGCAAAGATCATTCGAGATGAGCACCGGACCGTATGCCCCTTCTGCGAACAGGGTATCACGGACCCTGATCCCAAGGCGGTAATTGATGCCTACATCGAATATTTTGAAGACGAAGAAGAGAAGCACAAAGCGGAATTGAGGGACTTCTTTCGAAAGCTCAGACAAAAGGAAGCGCAGCTGGATCCGACGGCAACCCAGCTTGCAAGGCAGAAGTCCCGCTACGACGCGCTTAAGCGGCATGTGCCATCGAAAAAGGATACTGAAGTCAGCGACGGCGCGGATGCGCTGAAGAGCGTGCGGGAAGCGATCGCGGCTGTAAAGTCGGTGATCGAACAGAAGGCCTCAGCACTTGGAACCGCGGCTGCGCTTCCTGCCGAGAACCTGTCCGCTTGTATCGCGGCGATCAACAAGGTCATCGGCGAGAACAACGAGAAAGCGGAAGCGCTGAATTCAGCTGTCGAGAAAGCTGATGAAGAGCGCAAGATTCTACAACGCAAGGCTTGCGCGGTGTTTGAGCGCGAATTCGCTATCGGAAATTGGCCCGACATCGAAAACCTGCGGAGATTTCATGCCGATGTTGTCTTGAAGCAGAACGCTTTGGGTGAGCTGGAAAAGGCAAGTCCGTCGGCACAAGCCCGGGATCGTGTTGCCGAAACCTTTGAATTGCTCCTAAAAGAGTTCTTCGCCGACAAATACGTTTTCGACAAGACCAAGTTTGTGCTGAAGCGCGGTGAACAGGAAATGGTTCGTGGGCCGCATCGGACGTTGAGTGACGGCGAGAAGACAGCAATTTCTTTCTGCTATTTCATTGCATGCACGCACAAGAAGGTAGCAACAGGCAGCGATTATAAGAAGCTGTTTCTCGTCTTTGACGATCCGATTACGTCAATGTCTTATGATTTTGTCTTCGCAATTGCGCAAACTCTCAAGAACCTGAACATTTCGGATCAGGGTGAGATTTCGATAAATCCAGGAAAGATTGATGGCAAAAAGTGCTGGAGGCCGGAATTACTATTGCTTACCCATAGCAGCTATTTCTTCAATATTTCGCTTACGAACCGTGTGGTCGATGATAATGCAGCGTTTGCACTTCACACCGACGGCAAGAGCCACAGTCTTGCACGCCTGAACAAGTACATCGCCCCCTTCCAGGAGCAATTGATGGACATCCACGAGGTGGCGAACGGCAAAGACCCTGATCATAGGACCGCAAATTCAGTCCGCTCGGTGCTGGAGGCAATTGGCCGCTTCTGCAGGCCGGACAAGTCCGACAGCCTGACGGATTTCGTCAAGCATCTTGCGGGCGAGGAGGACATGACGCTCAAGAGTGTCCTGATCAACTCCCTATGCCACGGTACCTACTATGACGAGACGCCGCCGCCTGATGATCTAGTTCTCGCCTGCAGGGAAACATTGGTTGTTGTGGAGCGCTATGCGGTCGGCCAACTGGAGCTGATCAAGAAAGCTGCGCGCGCATAAAGTTCGAAAGCAATCAGTCAGCTGGCGATTGTTGTCGTCCTGTCTATCGCGCACTCAGGTCGGGACGAGCGCCTGTGATCACGCCGCCTAAATGTACGGCAGGAAACAGTTGTGAAGATGCACGATTTAGGACGGAGCGCGAATGGCAGCAAAGGGCCGTCACCGTCGGCCAAGTCGACCCAGTCTCGCCAGCTGCGCCAGCATTTTTGACCCCGAGTCTGCGGATCCTGTGCCTCCTGCGGAACCCGTCTGCCCCATGCCCTGCCTCACGGGCATCTGCTGCACGCCGAAGAACTGCCGCGCCCTGAGGGCTGCGTATTCTGCGCCACTTGCGCCTCCGATCAGGTAGCGATTGTAGGCCTGCTGGCTGCCCATGGCGGCGCGGGCAAAGCTGTAGCCGCCGCCGAGACCACCGGAGAGGGCGGGCATCATAATGTTTCCGGAGATCGCGCGGACGATGAAGGGCGTGGCAATGATGAAGCCCTTGGCCATGAGCACCATCATGAAGAAGGGAATGAGCGCGCCGATGTTTGAGGCTCCCTCCGGGTCGCCGAGTTCGCCGATGAGGGCAGAGGAGACACCCGTGATTGTCGCGAACACACCGGCCACGACTATGGGGTAGAGCGCGAAGGAGACCAGCGCCGACAGCCAGCGCGCGAAATAGTCCTTGGTGACCTCGAAGAGGGTCAGGAAAATCATCACCGGTGCGATCCCGATCAGAAGTGCGATCATCAGGCGGGATGCCACGAGGATGAAGGCGGCCAGCCCGCCGAGGATCGAGAGCAAGAGGACCCCGACAATGTCGAGCATGGCCCCTGCCATCCAGTTCAGCTCGGACCCAGCGGCGTTGAGATAGTCCCCTAGTTCCGCGATTAGCCGGTCAAACTCTTCTGCGAAAGTGCCAGAAGGGCCGGGAGTTCCACCACCAACGGAAGCAACCAGCGCACCCGCAATGCTGTCGATCCCGGCCAGGATGGCGGAGGAGAGGGCGTTGAACTGCACCCAGTTGGTTGCAAATATCCCGATGAGCCCGATCTTGACCGCGAGCCAGAATGCCGTGCGTCCGTCCATCGCCTTGTACTGGTAGATCATGTTCAGGAAAACGAGAACCACCACCAGCGTTGTTCCCAGCACCAGAAGCGTGCCAACCGTTGCCGCAACCGATCCGAACTGGGTTTCTGCGGCGGTGTCGAGATAGCCCTGGGAGGTTTCAACGAAATAGGTGACGACGCTCATGACGGGGCTGCCTTACCAATTGCCCGCGGCTTCGCAGATGGCCTTGGCGGCAGGGCGGGCAGCGTTTGCGCGGCGGTTGTAGGCGTCCGAGGCTTGCAGCATCTCCCATCGTTCGTCACTCGCGTACCTTTCCCGAAACACCGCCTCGGCAGCGTCCCAAGAGGGGAACCGGGTTTCACAGTCGCAGCTTTCGGTCTCGACGATGCGCTCGAGATTCTGGGCGCGGTAGATGTCTTGAACCAACACGCGCTGATAGGCTTGGCGCAGGGGGATCTCCTGCATCCACATGGGTTCAGCGGGCCGGTCTGGACAGACGTCGAAACTGCGCTCGAGGGTCGGCACGAGATTGCGCTCAGCGAAGCCGGGTGCCGACGTCAGGCCCAAGACCAGCGCAGTCAGTACGAGGGTACAGCCCGCCTGCCTCATGCCGTGGCTCTGGCGGGAGTGGTCTCGCGCTTCAGGAAGACAGTGTGTCCCACGTTGGCGAATTCCGAGGAGCTGATCGACACGACCTCCCAGCCTTCGGCCCCCTTCACATTTAGGCTGGCCTGCATGTCGGCAAGACTGGTTTTGCGGGTCATGGGAAAGGACAGGATATCGTATTCAAAGGTTTTCATTGGGAAGCTCCGATCTCATTGGTGCCGGGGAGGTAGAATTCGGTGATGCCGCGTTTGCCATCATGGCGACCGGCCTGGATGATTACGTCGATGGAGTTCTCGATGTACTGGATCATGTCGGCATAGGTCATCGGGATCTCGGTCTTGAGTGCGGCGATGGCCAGACGCTGCACGGCAAGTTGCGGGGTTTCTGCGTGCAGCGTGGTCATTGAGCCGCCATGGCCAGTGTTGATCGCCTCGAGGAAGGTCATGGCCTCCTTGCCTCGCACCTCGCCCAGGATGATCCGGTCGGGGCGCATGCGCAACGTCGCGGTGAGCAGCACATCGGCGGTCTGGAACTCCGCATCGCGATTGGCGATGAGGGTCACGGCATTGGGCTGGGTCGGCAGAAGCTCGGCGGCTTCCTCGATGGTGACGATGCGTTCCTCGGATGGCACGTGCGAGAGGATCTTGCGCGCAGCCACGGTCTTGCCGGTGGAGGTGCCGCCAGAGACGATCATGTTAAGCTTGTTGTCGACGCAAAAGGCCAGCGCATCGTCGATCACGCCCGCGGCCACCACTTCACGCAGTTCCTGGGTTTTCTCGAGGCGGAGTTCTTCAAGCTTGCGTTCCTTGCCATAGAGAAAGTCGAGTGCGATCCCGTCGAGCGGCAAGCTGGAAAAGAACCGAAGACTGATCGACATCGCCGTTAACACGGCGGGCGGGGTGATGACCTGTGCGCGGATCGGGCGCCCCTTGTAGGTGATTGAGACCGAGACGATGGGGCGGTCCTTGCTCATCGTGGTATTGGCAGAAGAGGCGATCTGGTTGCCGAGGTCTTTCACTTCGGTTGCGGTCAACGCCCGTTCCAGCTTGCGCATGAAATGATCGCCTTGGAATTCTCCCCAGCAGCTGCCGTCAGGGTTGATACAGATCTCGATGACATCGTCGCGGGCGGCGGCATCGATCCGGTCGAGAGAGGTCTGGAGATAGCTCAGCGACATGGGCTCAGAATACCTCCAGATCGCGGTCGACCATGACCGTGACGCGGGCGCCCTGGTCGACATAGATGACGGGGCCGATTGAGAGATAGTCGCCGATGACGCTGTCCGTCGCATCTGCCAGATCATCGCCCACGTCTTCGAGAACGTCGGCGGCAGTCTCATCCTGGACCTCGGATGCGGCGGCACTTGGTGCGGCGGAGATCAGCGAGATCAGGGCGGCCGACCCGAAACGCTCGGCAAAGCGTGTGTCCACGAAACCCGTGACGCCGGAGCGGCCAAGTTCATCGCCCCCGAAAGAGCTGATCTGGACGGTCTGGCCCGCGGGCAGGATGATCCGGTCCCAGGCGATCGTGACGCGGCGCTGCGCGATATCGACGCCAGCGCGGTAGCGCCCGACGAGACGGGATCCGCGGGGGATCAAGAGGCGCACGCCATCGACGCTGTAGACATCCTCGGACACCACGGCACGGGTCTGGCCGGGCAGGGAGCTGTCAAGGGCAGTTTCCATGACGGCCTGGATCATGGTGCCCTGGATGATGGTGTTGGAGGGATTGGCGATCACCTCGGCCTGCGTCACGGTAGAGGGCAGCGCCCCGTTCAGCACGAAATCCGTCACCTCGCCAAAAGTGCGTTCGGTCAGAGCCGTTTCATTCGCTCCGGAGGCACCGCCAAACGCGATGGTGGGCGAGGCGATGCGCCGCTCCTGGAAGGCGCGTTCCTCCGCGGCGCGGCGCTCCAGCTCGGCCATGCGCCGGGCTTCTTCCTCGCGGCGCAGTCGCTCTTGCTCGCGTGCGCGCAGCTCATCTTCCGTGGGGCCCGCCGGAGCGGGTTGGGGTCGGCTGGCCTCGAGTTGGGCCAATTCCAGATCCATGCGGAGTTGTTCAAGACTTCGATCCCGCGCCGTCAGTTCATCCTGGAATCGTTGCTGTGCGGCTTCCGAGGCGGCTTGTAGCGCCGCAATCTGAGCGGTCAGCGCGTCGATCGCCTCTGCGGCGGCGGTGTCTTCCTCGACGACCGGTTCGGGGGCGTTGCGCAATTCCTCGATCTGAGCCTGCAGCGCGGTGATCTGCGCCAGAAGCTCCGCGTTGGGCTCGACGGGGTCTGGTCCGACAAACACAACCTCGGGCTCGGGCGGGGGCAAGGTCTCGATGGCGCCAAAGCCGTCCCCCTCGTTTTGGAAGACGTCCGGGGTGGCCGTCGGCAAGGCTACCTCTTCGTCGGGCTGTGAGAGGAGATAGAGCAGGGCACCACCTGCGCCGATAACGAGGACCACGATCAGCGCGAGAAGGGGCGACCGGCGCTGCGCCGCCGTGGGGGCGCGGGCACTGCCTTTCTCAAGGGCGGCGAGGCGCTTTTCCAGCTCGGTGTTCTCGGTATCGCTCATGAGGCGGCCTCCGCGGGCGGGATCGCCTCGATGCAGACCACCTCTTCGCCAAGTCGCAGGACCCATTGGCGGTTTACGCCGCTGACGCGGATCACACCGTCCTCAGGGGTTTGCGTGTTGACCGTGCGTTCACGGCCACCCGCGTAGCGGAAGATCGCGGGCACAGGCGCGTTTCTTGGAAACGCGAAATACGTGAACGTCCCGTCATCCCAGATGCGCGTTGGCGTGAACTCGGTCCGCGCGCTGGCACCGTAGTTGTAGTTCGGCGCTTGGGCGGCGATGGCCCGGGTCGGGCGCGCAGCGTCGTCTGGATAGCGGAACTGCACCACGTAGAAGGTTGGGCTGCGGACCTCCTCGACGTTGAAATAGTAGCTGCGCCTGTTCGTGTAGACCGTCACATTGGTATGGACACCGCGCGCGACGGGCTTGATCGCGAAGGCCTGCCCGCCCGGCACGCCATCGATCTCGAAGCCCTCGGTATCGCCCGCGATGATCGAGCGGATGCTTTCACCCTCACCGAATTCGACCGTGGTGACATGGGTAAGCGAGACGCTGAGGCGGTAGACCTGACCTTCTTGATATGTTGCCAGCCGCACGCGGCTGTCATTTGGACCACCGCGCGGGATCGCTTCGGCAAAGGCAAGGGCAGGCAGCAAAACAAATATGGCAGCAACAAAGAACTTATTGATCAAACTAATTCTCCAATCTGTCGGAGCGGATGGAATATTCGAGGACCGTGAAGCCGAACGGATTGGTCCAGACCTCGTCGATGGAGCGGCGGGTCTCCGGGCGGAACTCGAAGAGAAGCGTCGCAGTGAAGAGGCCGGTTTGGGTGCCGTTGATGGAGGTCAGACGCTTGCGCAGGCGCACCGTGGCGCGGTTGGTGCCGATCCGGTTGATGCTGAGGATTTCCACGTCGAGCCGGGCATTGGGGCCATAGACGGTCGGCGGATAGTTTTCATTTGCGCTGTTCCAGATCTGGCGCAGCCCGCTCTCGGCAGCCCCGTCAGAGCGGCGCAGGACGCTGCGGATGCGCAGGTCGTTGTCGAGCTGGTTGTAGACCTCGCGGTCGGTCACATAGCGGAACACTTCCGCCTCGATGATCGCCTGGTTGGCGGTCACCGAGGAAGCGCCCACCGAGGCTTCGGGGAGTGCAAAGCCGGTGGCGGGATCGTAGGGGACAACGACGGGGGGCGGGTCGACATCGAGGATCGAGACAGCCGCGGCACTCAGACAGCCGATGATACCGAAGACAAGGCCCATCAGGCCAAGGCGTTGCCAGAGCCGTTCGCGGCGTAAGGCACCATAGACCAGTTCTTCCTCGATGATTTCTTGTTCACTCGCCACCTGTCACAACCCTTGATCAGTCTGCCCGCAGGTCCGGCAGCGTGAAGTCCATAAACCGCTGCTCCTCGGCGATGGTTGCGGCATCGATCACGCCGCCTGTGCCGTCGCCCACGGTCTGCACCGCTTCGAGCTGCCACATGGCGACGAGCGCGATGGCAAGCTCCGCCGTCACCCGCGTGTTGAGATCGATGCTTTCCTTCAGTTCATCCATGTCATCGATCAGCCCGACCAGCCTGTCGACGCGTTCCAGCGATTGGCCTGCGTCTTCATAACTGTTCTGGGCAGCTGCCGAGACGAGCGCGCCGGTCGTCGCTTGCGTCGCCACACGATTGGCCCCGGGATTTCCGCTGGTGGCCATTTCCGAGAGCGTGTCCTCGTCGAAGCCGAGATCGGCCAGCACCCGGTCCATCTGGGTTTCAATCTCGCCTGCGCCGGACCCGGAAAGTCCGGAGAAATCGCCCGTCTTGATGGCCTCAATCGTCGCAAGGATGTCGCCGAATTCCTGATCGAGCAGTCCGTTCAGCTCGTCTTCCATTTCCGTGCGGATGATCTCCGGCAGTTCGGCAAGACGGGTGAGCGCCTCATAGGTTCGTTGCAGCTCCGCGAGTTGATCCGTGAGTGTGGCAAGCTGTTCGCGGAGCTGCGTCAGCTGCTCGTTTTGCAGGATCTCGTCTTCGATCATCTGCCGGAGCTGCTGGATGTTTTGCGCGATGTTCTGGGTATCGACGACGGGCACGCCTTGCGCGAGGGCAGGGGATAGGGCGCCAAGATGCAGACCAACCCCAAGTGTCGTGGCCAAAGCTGTCCTCAAGAGCAGATGTCCCATCATTCAATCTCCCTGATCGTAAAATCCATGAACGCGCCCTCGGCCATGCGGGCGCTGGCCTGGGCCAGTTCCTCGGCGGAGAGGGCGCGGGTCCGCGCCGCCTTAAGCCGGATGCGAGCGGCGACGAGACGCACGAGTTCGGCCCGGGCATAGGTGTTGAGCGCGACGCTTTCCTGCACATCCTCTGTCTCGGAAATCCGTTCGACGATATCCGCAATACGCAGGGCGGCTTGCCTGATCGCGGCGGGTGAGTTGTTGCCATAGAAGGCCGCGCCGTGCCCAGTGAGCGAGAGGTTGGCATTGGCCAGAAGCGCGGGGTCGATCGTGCCAAGCGCTTCGATCCCGCCGATACGGGTCAAATAGAGGTTATAGCGTTCGGGGATCACCTGGACGTAGTGCTGGGTCTCGCGAAAGGGTGGCACGCCGCCATACTCGAAAACCCGGCCGGGTCCGGCATTATAGGCCGCAAGGGCGTTGATGATGTTGCCATCGAATGTGTTGAGCTGGGTCGCGAGATAGCGCGCGCCGCCATGCACCTGCAGGTAAGGGCTGTCATAGTATTCCGGGTTTATGCCCAGATCGCTGGCCGTGCCCGGCATGATCTGGGTGAGGCCATAGGCGCCGACGGGAGAGCGTGCACCGATGGTGAAACGGCTTTCCTGCCAGATCAGCGCTTGCAGCAGCGCGCGCCATTGGACGGGGGAGAGCCCTGCGCGGCCAACACCCGCAAAGCCGCTGGTCTCCTGAGCCACGCGGATGATGAGCTGCTCGATGGTCTCAGACGCATCCCCGAACATCTGTTCACCGCCGGGATTGGGATCTATCTGGCCCGTGCCATAGACCGCCGCCACCGAGCGGTCGGGATCCCCGCTGCCGCTTTCCAGCCCCGAGACCATGGCGGGCAGGCCCTGACCGCCGAAGCTGGTCTGGGCATCGAGGATGCGTCGGAGGGTTTCCAGCTGCTCCCGTTCGATCTCGGCAATGAGTTCGCGCACGGCAAGCTTGTCCGCCTGAACGGCCAAGTCAGCCTCGCGATCGCCAGTCTCGACGATGTCACGCGCGGTCAGCCCATTGTCATTGGTCGGCACGCCTTGAGACAAGGCGAGACCGGGCAGCAGGCAAAGTGCCAGGATATGAGGCAGGCTAGACTTCAATGTCGCCCTCCGGCGCATCTAGAGGCGTAAAGGTGCAATCAGGCGCGACAGATGCCGTGGACGCGAGGAATGTGAAGCAGTTCGCCTGCGGCTCCCGGTACTGGGTGCAGGAGGCCAGCGCGCCGAGCGCAGCCAAAGCGACAAGAATACGGATCATGAAAGCCTCCAGAAGTCTGGGCGGTCGCGGTAATCGGGGCCGACGAGCGCTTCGCCCTTTTCCATGCCGCCAAGGATGGTGAGATTGGGCCCAAGTGCGCTCAGATCGGCATCGACGACGATCGAGCCCTGATCGTCGCGGATCAGTGCGAGGCGGCTGTTGCTGCCCGTGTTGAGAAGGACGTCGAGCTCCTTCTCCGTGAGGTTCAGCATGGCGTAATCCGCAGGCTGCGCGCGGATATTGGGTAGCAGGATCTGCGTCGGCACCGCCTCGATGATGGTCTTGCCGGTCCGGGTGCGCTCGAGCTGGCTCGCGTATTGCGTCATCATCACCGCGACGGTGTTCTGTTTGCGCGCTGTCACCAGCCAGTTCGACAGCCGCTCCGCGAAATACGCGTTGTCGAGCGCCTTCCAGGCCTCGTCGATCACGATGATGGTGGGGCGGCGATCCTCGATCTCGCGTTCGACCCGGCGGAAAAGATAGGAGAGAACCGCCATCCGCTCCTTGTCGGCCTCGCTGTCGAGAATGCCGGTCAGATCGAAGCCCACCACATCGCCTTTGAGCGAGAACGTGTCCTCGAGGCTCTGCCCGAAGATCCAGCCATAGCGGCCGTCTTCGGTCCATTCGAGCAGGCGCTGGTGCAGATCGCCGCCGTCATCCGTAGACACAAAAAGCGATGCGAAATCCCGCCAGTTCCGCAGGGCCGGATTGGTGGCCTGGGCATTCTGGCGCACCACTTCCTGGATGCGGTTGGTCTGCGCCGGGGTCAGGGGTTTGTCGGCGCGGTAAAGTAGCGTGGCAAGCCAGTCCGAGAGCCAGGCGGTGCCGCGCGCATCGGTCTCGGTCCAGAGCGGATTGAGACCCGTGGGCTGGCCGGCGTTCAGGGACGCGTAGCGCCCGCCATTGGCGCGGACCGCCATCTCCATACCAAGACGGTAATCGAAGACGAAGATCCGCGCCCCTGCGCGACGGGCTTGGGTCATCAGGAAGGCCGACAGCACCGATTTGCCGGACCCGGGCCGCCCCATGATCAGGGTATGGCCGCTGGTCGGTTCTTTGTCGGGCGATCCCTGCTCGTGATAGGAAAACCGGTAGGCGCTCTGCTCCGGCGTGGGCAAATATGTGACGACCCGGCCCCATGGGGTTTTCTCAGCGGGTTTGCCCAGCTGGGTCCGATGAAACGCCGCGAAATCCGCGAAGTTGCGATTGGTGACGGCGCTGGCGCGGACGCGCTTGGGCTGGTTGCCGGGGTGCTGGCTGAGGTAATGCGCCTTGGCCGCGACCCGCTCGCCGATCATCTTCACGCCCTCGGTCGCGGCGGCGTTCACGATCTCCGCGCTGAGGGTTTGCAGCTCTTCGAGCGTGTCGCAAAAGAGCGTCACGACCATGTGATGCTCGCCGAAGCTTTGGCGCTTGGCCTCGAGATCATCGGCGGCGATGTCGAGGGCTTCCAGGAGCGAGAGGGCTGCGTCCTGGCTGGCCTGCATCTGGCGCTTTTGCCGCTTGATGCGGCCCGCCATGAGGTTCGAATTGATCGGCGTGAAGGAGTGCGTCACGATCATGTCGACCGGCAGGTTCAGCATGTCGAACATGGTGCAGGAGGTGCCTTCCGAGTATTCCCCGATGGTGAAACTCTTGCCGTAGCGATGCCCCACGACGCCTTCGGAAAGCTCGAAATGATCGCCGTGAAACGTCACGCGGGTATTGGCGACGTTGAAGGACAGAAAGCCGTAGGTGTTGGCCGGGTAGAGCGGCAGCTCGGTGCCCGTGTTGAGCGCGCCCAAAAATCCCACCAACTCTCCCGATCCGGCTGACAGCAGGCGCGGCTTGAGCTCGGTCAGCCCCGAGAGGAAGACGTTCACGGCCTCGCTGAGGCGCTGCTGGCGTTTGCGGGTCTCCTCTCTCAGGCGGTCCGGTGCGCTGCGGCTGAGGAACGGCAGGAGGCTTTTGTGCGGCGGGCGGTGAATGACGGTGAGCGTCAGTGTTTTGTCGCGGAGCCCGCTGGTCTCGAGTTTCGCGCGCCAGCGCCGGTCAACCTCGCCAGCGAAGCTGTCCTCACGGATCGGGTCGAGATCAGGTTTGATGGCCTTGGAGACCTTGTGGACGTAATAGCTGAATTCCGGCCCGAGCTGCGCGACGATGCGGGCAAAAAGTGCCGTCAGTTTGTCGAGATAGGCATCGTCCGTCGTGTAGCTGTTGATCCCCTCGAGCCGGATGCAGCGGAAGAGTTCGTTCACCCGAGTCCGCACGGTCTGGTCGTCAACGAGGCTCACATAGGGCAGCATATGCGCGAGGCGGGTCTCGCGCGCATACCAGTCTGGCGTCATTGTGCGGGCATCGAGCGCAGCATCACGGGCGTCATCACGGGGCATAGCTGTCCCCGCCATGAATGGACCTGTTGCGCGTGGGCGGTGTCTCCTGCAGCGCCGTCACCATCACGTCGATGAAACGCGGGTCCCAATCTGCGGCCTTCCAAAGCAACGGGTAGAGCAGGGCCGCGACACCCAGCACCGCGATGTGCTGGACCCAGACGAACAAGAGCACCGATCCGAAGAGCCAGACCATCGCGTACATGATGGGCAGGCCCAAAAGCTTCGGCGGGCGCACGAGCCCGAGAAAGAGAGGCGAGCGTTCAGCCACCGGCAAAGACCGCGGCAACGATGGTGGGGGCGGCCGCAACACCGGCGATGCCCACGAGGACCCAAAGCGCCTGGCGCAGATCGATGATGTTGAAGAACCAGCTGAGAAAGACCCCGAGAACGGCAAGCGTCGCGATGACAACGCCAAGTGGGCCAGTCAGCGCATCGACAATGCCCTGCAACAAGCTCTGGATCGGGGAGAGATCGATGCTCTGTGCAAGGGCGGGCTCGGCAATGAACAGGAATAGCGCCAGCGAGGCGACAAAGAGGTTTGAAATCTGTTTCATGAATTTGATCCTTCCAATCGGGCCACGACAGCCATGACGCGGGCCACGTGGTTCTGGGTTTCTCGGTAAGGGGGAATGCCACCGTGTTGGCGCACGGCGTCGGGACCAGCGTTGTAGGCCGCCAGCGCCAGATGCGGATCGCCGAACGTCTCCAGCATCATCGCGAGGTAGCGGGCAGAGCCGTCGAGGTTCTGTTGGGGGTCACGCGGGTCAACGCCGAGGTCGCGCGCTGTTGCGGGCATCAATTGACCGAGGCCGATGGCACCTGCACTTGAAATCGCATCCTGCCGGTAGGCGCTCTCAACCTCGATATTGGCCCGATAGAGAGCCAGCCAATCCGTCACGGAAAGCCCCGCGCGACGCAGGCCGGGATGGCCGGCATAGCGCAAAGCCGTGGTCTGAATCCCGGAGAGGACATCTGCGTGGGGCAGGGGAGTCGGGCGGGCAAGGGCCGCGACTTGGACGCCCTCTTGCTCGGCCTCTAACTCGCCGAAGATAGCGATCCCATCGTAGGCCGAACCCTGACCAATGCCGTCATTGTAGTTCCGGGCAAAACCGCTCTGAGACCGGGATGGGGTCAGAGAGCCGTCGCTCTCCATGACCAGGACCATTTGCGCTGAGGCTGGCGCGGCGACCAGCCAGAGACAGACAAGGCTAGGTGTCAGCGCCCTTGTCTGATGGGGCTTTTTCTGACGGCGCAAGTTTGTGCGTACGGCTTGTGCCCGCCTCAAGCGGCAGATCGACATGCGCAAAGCCAAGGCCAATGAAGAATGACACCACGCCGGAGATCGTCTTGAACTCGCGGATCTTGATATCGTTGTAGGTCGTCCGAGTGCGGGCGGTGACGAGGAGCTTTTCCACGCCTTCGTTGGAGACCACACGCATGATCCAGACCCCGTAATAGCTGGGGCCTTTCTTGTGTGCCGACTCCTGGCACAGGATTTCTGCGCTATAGCCGCTTTCCACGAGTTCGCGGAACCTGGCTTCCGTAACCACATTTGGTGCTTCGATGTCCCAGTTCATGGCCCGGCTCACGCTTTCTCCAATGGCGCGACCCCAGGCATTCCTACTTGAAGCCCAGAGTTACGATAGTATATTATCAACCGCAAGATGTAATATCGTGCTTTAGCTGTAGTTTGGTCACGCAAACACTAGTCACGGCCAGTGTCTGCGATCAAGGAGATAACAGGTTTGAGAAACCCAAGGTTGACATGCCTGCTCCCATTGCAAGCTATGGCCCTTCTGATCTGCGTTCCCGGACCGGTTTTGGCGGAATCCTGCTTTGCGCCATCCCGCCCTTTCCTGCCAAGCGATTCGCAGGCCGCGCGGGACTATGCGGATATCATCCGTGGCGATTTCGAAGACTACATCCAGGATATCCAGAGCTACTTCCGTTGCCTCGACAGCGAACGCGCCCGCGCTTTCGAGGAAGCGCGCGAAGTCAGCGAGGAATATGGCCGATTTCTACAATCGGTAGGGGATTGATGGGCAACCTCGGGAGCATCAGACTTGCAGCCCATGGAAACCAGACGCCGATAACACCCTCATATATCTACTTTTTAGATAACAGATTTCATCCGCTAGCGACGTCACAAAAGGTATGTGACGCGTGGCAAAGACAATCAGAAGCACGGGACAGGTGGCACTTTGCCAGGCGTTGGTCGACGCGCGTAAAAGCGCAGGCTTGGGCCAGGACGACTTGGCGGACAGGCTCAAGTGCCATCAATCTCTCGTGGCACGCCTCGAAAGCGGTGAACGCCGGATCGACGTCGTCGAACTGGTCGTTCTGGCGCGCGCCATCGGCTTTGACCCCTTCGAGGTTTTGGCGATCGTCGAAGCCGCCACGGAGCCCGACCACAGGATTTAAGCAATTTCATCAATCGAGAGCACGGGAGCTGACTTCTCCCGTTGTGAATTCGTTACCGCGAGGACGAACAGTAACCGATTTTAACGAGGCCCGGCATATGGTTGCAGCAAACGCTTTGGATCTGAGCTGCTATCCGCAACGCCAATTTGCAGGAAGTCAGTAAACAGTGAACGAAAATGAGGTCGAAGGCGTCGCGATCGCCAATTTGATCGCAGCCGATGAAAAAACCATTGTCGGCTGGGTATATCGCTGGAACACAGGTGCTCTGGCAATCCGGTGGGACATGCATGGCCCACAGCGCGTCTCAAGGATTTACCCGGATCTTAGCGATGCCGATAAAGCTGAAATCGACTTCGCGTCTCTCACGCAGCTGCCCTGTCGCGACGACTGACATGGAAGACTATGGCCTTTATGGCCGTCGATTGTGTGCTTGTGCCTGCGTTACAGGTTTAATCTTTACAAGGCTCTGTGCGACGTCGCGGCGCCTCAACAGTCAGTAATTGACCTGCTCGAAGCCGTAATTCCCGCTATAGTCACGCCACTCCGCGAAGACGGATCTGTGATAAATGCTCGGACAGTGCTCGCCCCATCGCTCGAGACCGGCATGCGCAGCAGGCAGCGCTGCGGGTGACGACGCCCTCCAGGAAAAATCGCCCTGGATCCCGTAGGTGCCGAGGACAACGACGGCACTGCGGTTGCAGTCGCCATCTCGCCCGGATTCGTGCTGGCGAGCATAACGAACGTCAAAGACGCGAATAGAGCGCACGAAATTGAATTCCGGCCCGCTGATATCGATGTCGGCGCGGTCTTCTACGAGCTGGAGGGCGTAATCAGCCCTTACGAGGTTGTCCCAAGCCGCGTTGGAGCCTTTCAGCCCGAGCATTCCGCCTGCCTCGGCTGCCTGATCAAAAAGCGGGGTTGAAGAGTTTGGTGGGGTTCCTGAACCACCATATAGGGCATCGAAGATCCGGTCCGTGGGGCGCGACCTGGCAGGACCATCGTAAGACGCACCCATGGGGCAGCGCCAAATCTGAAGCGGCGGCTCCACCGGCCAAGGTGTGATGCGCCGGATGAACTCGGCCCGCGCGCGTGCGCATGGCACAGAAGCCGGCCAGCCACCGGACAAACACAGCAAGATGGCGCAGTCGATCGGATAGGTTTGGGCGCGGGCTTGCGTGGGAACTGTTGGGCCGGACAAGGCGAGAGCTAAAAAGGCCGCCAGAGCGAGGTTTTTGAATTCGAAACGCATGGCAAGGACCCTTGACAATCTTCACCCAGCATACATACGAAAATATACTATTGCAACATTGATGATGCGTATAACAGTTGCGGTGATCAGCAAGATCGCGAGCTGACAGCGTCGGCTTGCCCACCCTGAGGAAACCATGCGTTCCAGCGATTAGCCTTGATCGCATTGATTGCGATGATTACACTCCTATCAGGAGGAGATCATGGCAAGCATTACCATCCGGAACCTTGACGATGACGTGAAGCGCCGCCTTCGCATCCGTGCGGCTGAGCACGGCCGTTCGATGGAAGAGGAGGCGCGCGAGATCTTGCGCCATGTTGTCGGCGAAGCGAAGCCATCCCACGATCTTGCCGCGGCCATCCGCGAGCGGGTCGCGCCTCTGGGTGGCGTTGATCTCGACCTTCCGCAGCGTGAAGCCATGCGTGAACCGCCCGCGTTCGACCAGGCCTGACGCATGATCATCCTCGACACGAATGTCCTCTCTGAGCTGTTGCGCCCGGCTCCCGAGCCGAGGGTCGAGCAATGGCTGTCGGCGCAGGACGGGCTCAACGTCTACCTGACCTCGATATCGGAAGCGGAACTGCGCTACGGCCTCGCGATCATGGGGAACGGCAAGCGGCGCGCCGCGCTGGTTGATGCAGTGGACAGCATCCTGCGTGAGGACCTTGCGGGGCGCATTCTGCCTTTCGACAGCGCCGCCGCGCAGTCCTATGCCGCCATCTCCGCCGCACGACGGTCCGCCGGGCGACCGATCACCCAGGCCGATTGCCAGATTGCCTCAATTGCCCACACCCGTGGTGCCTCCGTCGCCACGCGCAACACGCCTGACTTCGAGGGTTGCGAGATCGACCTGATCAACCCCTGGACTACCGCATGAACGCCGTTGAGATTGAACAAGCCGTTTCCGAACTCGCCGAGCAGCCCTTTGATGCGGCAGAGTTCCCCTATGCCTTCCTCATGGCCTTCGGAAACAAGGAGACGACAATCAAGCGCCTGCGCACCGGCGCATCGAACAAGTCCGACATCGGCGGCGTCCTGCAGACCAACAACATCCACCTTGCGACCTGCGTCCCGGGCGAAATCGCGGCAACCCTCGCCGCCCTGCGCGAAAGCCCTGCCACCTCCCGCGCCAAGGCGAAGTTCATCCTCGCCACTGACGGCATCGACCTCGAGGCCGAGGACATCACCACCGGCGAGACCATCGCCTGCCGCTACACCGATTTCCCCGATCACTTCGGCTTCTTCCTGCCGCTCGCCGGCATCTCTACCGTCAAGCAGATCCGCGAAAGTGCGTTTGACATCCGCGCCACCAGCCGCCTCAACCGGCTCTATGTCGAGCTGATCAAGGACAACCCCGACTGGGGCAGCGCCGAAAAACGCCACGACATGAACCATTTCATGGCGCGGCTGATCTTCTGCTTCTTCGCCGAAGACACCGACATCTTCGTCAGCGACAACCTGTTCACCGCCACCATCGACCAGATGGCGAACCGCGACGGGTCGAACACGCACGAAGTCATCGGCGAGATCTTCCGTGCGATGAACACCGCCATCCCCAAACGGGCCGAGGCCAAGCTGCCCCGCTGGGCCGACACCTTTCCCTATGTGAACGGTGGCCTCTTCTCGGGCAGCACCGATGTGCCGCGCTTTTCCAAGATCGCGCAGCGCTACCTGTCCCATATCGGCAGCCTCGACTGGACACAGATCAACCCCGATATTTTCGGCTCGATGATCCAGGCCGTCGCGGATGAGTTGGAACGCTCGGTCCTCGGCATGCACTACACGTCCGTGCCGAACATTCTGAAGGTGCTGAACCCGCTCTTCCTAGATGATCTGCGGGCAGAACTGGAGGCGGCGGGCGACAACGCCCGCAAGCTGGCCAATCTGCGCGCCCGCATGGCCAAGATCCGCGTGTTCGACCCCGCCTGCGGGTCGGGCAACTTCCTTGTGATCGCCTACAAGGAAATGCGCGCGATCGAGTATGAGATCAACAAGCGCCGGGGCGAGCCGCTGCGCCGCACCGACATTCCCCTGACCAACTATCGCGGGATCGAACTACGCGACTTCTCGGCCGAGATCGCGCGGCTGGCGCTGATCATCGCGGAATATCAATGCGACGTGACCTATCGCGGCCAGAAAGAGGCGTTGGCCGAGTTCCTGCCGCTAGACGCGCAGAACTGGATCACCTGTGGCAACGCCCTGCGGCTGGACTGGCTGTCGGTCTGCCCGCCCACGGGGACGGGGGTGAAGTTTCAAGCGGATGACTTGTTCATGTCGCCGCTGGATCAGGCGCAGATCGATTTCGCGAATGAAGGAGGCGAGACGTATGTTTGCGGAAACCCGCCTTATGTCGGCGACAAATATCAGACCAAGGAGCAAAAGGACGATCTGAACGCGCTGCTACCAGGAAACAAAAAAGTACGTGCAATTGACTACATCGCGGGTTGGTTCTGGAAGGCATCGGACTTCATCAAGTATGGCGGCTGTTTCGCGTTTGTTTCTACAAACTCGATTTGCCAAGGTGTCCAAGTTCCGTTGATCTGGCCCCGAATTTTTCAGAACGGACAAGAAATATTTTTCGGACATCAGAACTTTCTTTGGGGCAATAATGCGAGCAAGAATGCTCAGGTCACCTGTGTGATCGTTGGGATCGCCGCTGTTGGTGAACGGTCCAAAGCTATTTATGGAGCTGACTTCATGAAGTCAGTCGAAGCCATAAATGCATACCTCACCGAAGGGGCCAATATTATTGTTGAACGTGCCTCTGAACCAATTGCAGAGATAGCGACAATGTTCGGCGGCAACATACCGCGGGATCAGGGCAACCTGTTACTGTCGCCTGACGAAGCGAACGATCTCTTGGAAGGTTTCCCTCAGGCATCTCCTCTCGTGAAGCCAATTGTAGGATCGAGCGAGTTCATCAATGGGCAACAAAGATATTGTCTTTGGATTGAAGATCACCAAGCAGAACTTGCATTCTCAATACCTCCGATTGCGGAACGTTTGGAGCGCATTCGAATCTACCGACAGGGTGGGAGCGAGCGCGGCAAAGCGGGCTTGCTGACGCCGTACAAGTTCGAGCGAACAATCATTGGAGAAGTAAATTCCATCGTCGTTCCAAGCGTATCCTCTGAACGTCGAGAATACCTGCCGTGTGGCTTGATGCCCAGTGACGTTCGCGTATCCAATCTCGCTCTCGCATTATACGATGCCCCGCTCTGGAACATGGCGCTGATCGCCTCGCGCCTGCATCTGGTCTGGATCGCCACGGTTTGCGGGAAGCTGGAAACTCGATATCGCTACTCTAACACCATGGGCTGGAACACCTTCCCCGTCCCGAAACTGACCGAAAAGAACCGCGCCGACCTGACAGCGGCGGCCGAAGGTATCCTTCTGGCCCGCGAGGCGCATTTCCCCGCCACCATCGCCGACCTCTACGACCCCGAAAAAATGCCCGCCAACCTCCGCGCAGCGCATGACCACAACGACGAGGTGCTGGAACGCATCTACATCGGCCGCCGTTTCCGCAACGACACCGAACGGCTGGAAAAACTGTTCGAGATGTACACGAAGATGACGACGAAGGTGAGCGCATGAGCGACTTTAACAGCATGACGTTGATGGCAGCGGGCGAGATGATTGCTGAAATGTCGACACAAACCGCTTTCTCGTCTCTCACCCTAGGGTGGGGTGTTGACGAATTCTGTGGTTCTGGATCGGTAGCATCGAAGGCCATTGAAATGGTTCGGTTCGCAAGAAGCAGTATGGGGGGACGTTCTGTTCCGACGGTCAACGGAAACTGTGACCTAAGCAGAGCCATGATTGAGCATGCAATTACGGCATCCGAGCAAAGCAAGCGCAACAAGCCAGATGTCTGGTTGCGTCTTCTTGCTGGTCTGAAAATGGATGGCTTCACACTTGTGGAAGAGGAGGTTCCAGACCCAATGGGCAGATCTTCCATTTTCGATGACGCTCCAAGGGTCATTACACAGACTGTTCTCAGGCGGATGCTGCCTGAGGATGTACCTGAGACAGATTTTCGAGAGGCGACCAGCGAAATTGAGGCCTTACTTGGTCGGCACGGGTTGGGCGCCGCCAAGGGGCATTTGGATCAAGCGATTCAGAACTTTTCGCAAGGGAACTGGTCTTCCGCCAACGCGATGATCAGAGATTTCTATCAGGAACTGCTGGACAAAATTGCGGAGTATTTTGGATGTGATCCTAAGGTTAGCGATGACGCAAAGAGGCAATATCTTGCAGATACAAAATCGGGACCGTTCCTACTTCACGAATACAATGAGTGGGAGAACGACAGAGGCAAACCTGCGTACGTATTGGGGTTGTGGGCAAGATTGCATCCGCACGGCAGCCATCCGGGCCTGTCAGATGAAGAAGATTGTGCTTTTCGGTTTCAAATAATCCTGATCACAGCCCGCATATTTTTAAGACGTTTTGATAAGCGGGTGAGAGGTCAATGATCAAAGGTTTTCCCTCCATTTCGATTATTTATGCCACCAACGGTAGCCCGGCCAAGCCGAACGACCTGGGCCGGCGAGCAATACAGGAATGCCCCTACGACAAACGCTACCCAGGCGTGGTGGGTCAGAAAGTGGACACACTATGACCCTTGACCCTGTCATGAGCGCGGAACGCACCCGCAGGTTGGTGGACGATCTGCGTGCCAAACCAGCGGAAACCACATGGATCGAGTTCAAGGAAAACAATGCCGACGGGCCGTTGATCGGCAAGCTGATCTCTGCCTTGTCCAATGCTGCACGGCTGGCCGATCAGCACTATGCCTATGTGGTCTGGGGGGTGCGAGACGGCGATCATGCGGTTGTCGGCACGAGTTTCGAGCCGACCGTGAAAAAGGAGAAGGGGCAGCCGCTCGAACTGTGGGTGGCCAACCACCTCCAGCCGGGCATCGAGTTCCGGTTCGAAGAGGTCGATCATGACGGGCAGCGCCTGATCCTGCTGACTATCCCCGCCGCCGCAACCGCTCCGGTAGAGTTTGACCGGACCGCCTATTTGCGCATCGGCAGTGCCACGCCGCGCCTGTCCGACCATCCGGAACGCCTGCGTGCCCTCTGGAGCAAGTTGCAGCCCTACGCTTGGGAGACAGGCGTCGCGGCGCAGTTCCTGTCCGGCGACGACGTTCTTGCGCGGCTGAATTACGCCAACTACTTCGATCTTACGGGCCAGCCCTTGCCGGATAACAGGCAGGGGATCTTCGACAAGCTATTGGCAGATCGTCTGATCCAGAAAGATGTAAGCGACCGCTGGAACATTACCAATCTGGGCGCAATCCTGTATGCCAAGAAACTTTCCGATTTCGGCCCCTCTGTAGAGCGCAAAGGGGTTCGTTTCGTGGCCTATGCTGGCACCGGACGTGCAGATGACGTGAGCCACCGCCAGGACGGCCAGCGCGGCTATGCAGCGGGATTTCAGGGGCTGGTGGATTACATCGACGGCCTTCTGCCCCGCAACGAATTGATTGGTAAAGCATTCCGCGAGGAGCGTCCGCTCTACCCGTCGATAGCGATCCGCGAATTGATCGCCAACGCATTGATCCACCAGGACATGACGATCACCGGTGCCGGTCCACTCATCGAGTTATTCAGCGATCGCATGGAGATCACGAACCCGGGCGCCCCCTTGGTTAGCCCCGACCGGTTTTTGGACTCGCCCCCGCGTTCCCGAAATGAAGCTCTTGCTTCCTTGATGCGGCGCATGAAACTTTGCGAAGAACAAGGCACCGGCATCGACAAGGTGATCTCGGCGGTTGAGCTACACCAGTTGCCCCCACCGGATTTCCGCATGGAGGGAGACGCCGTGCGCGTGGTTCTGTTTGCACCACGCCGCTTTGCGGACATGACACCGGAAGAAGCCGTGCGAGCGTGTTACCAACATGCCGCGCTCAAATACGTAGGCGGTCAGAAGATGACGAACGCGACACTTCGGGAGCGGCTCGGCATCGACGACCAGAACGCTGCGCAGGCGTCGCGGGTTATTCGCGCAACGCTGGATGCTGGTCTGATCCGTCCTGCGGATGCTGAACGCCCTCGTGCTGGCTATGTCCCCTCATGGGCGTGACAGGGATAACATTTGATCGGGTTTTGATTGTGCGTATGTGGGCTAGAGGGCGTAAATTGGAAAATACATATAAATCATACTGTTACGATAGGCGTGGTGCGGTATCGCTACTTGATCGGGTTTTGATTGCCTGCCCTAAAGCGAATGATTCTGCGCCCCTCAGAAGGAAAACATCATGACAAAGCAAGTTCCTTCCGTCTCTGTCAATTACGCGGCCAATGGAAGCTCGACCAAATCGAACGAGCTTGGCATGCGCGAAATGCAAGAGGGTGCCTATGAGAAGCGGGGCGAGCAATACCTGCTGATCAAGTCGCCGCCGGCATCTGGCAAAAGCCGCGCGCTCATGTTCATAGCACTCGACAAGCTATACAACCAGGGCCTGCGTCAGGCCATCGTCGTGGTGCCAGAAAAATCCATCGGGTCCAGCTTCAACGACGAGCCACTGAGCAAGTACGGCTTCTGGGCAGACTGGACCGTGCAACCGCGATGGAACCTGTGCAACGCTCCCGGCGGGGATGATGGCAAAGTGGGCGCTGTCGGCAAGTTCTTGGCGAGCGACGACAAGGTTCTGGTCTGCACCCACGCGACCTTTCGGTTCGCCGTGGACAAGTTCGGGATTGAAGCGTTTGACGATCGGCTCATCGCGGTAGACGAGTTTCACCACGTCTCTGCCAACCCTGATAATAAGCTGGGCACGCATCTGGGCGCCCTTGTCGCGCGCGACAAGGTGCATCTGGTTGCGATGACCGGGTCCTATTTCCGCGGCGATGCCGAAGCCGTTCTGTCGCCCGAAGATGAGGCAAAGTTCGATACCTTCACCTATACCTACTATCAGCAATTGAATGGCTACAAATACCTCAAGACGCTTGACATCGGTTATTTCTTCTATTCCGGGTCCTATGCGGACGACATTCTCAAGGTTTTGGATCCGACCGAGAAGACGATCCTTCACATCCCGAACGTGAACTCGCGCGAAAGCACCAAGGACAAGCATCGCGAGGTCGAGCATATCATTGACGCCCTGGGCGATTGGCAGGGAGCGGATCCCATCACAGGCTTTCAGCTGGTCAAGACGCCCGAGGAGCGGGTGCTGCGCATCGCCGATCTGGTCGATGATGAACCGGCCAAGCGGGACAAGGTGTCCAACGCACTGAAGGACCCTGCGCATAAGAACAACCGCGACCATGTCGACATCATCATCGCCCTCGGGATGGCGAAAGAAGGGTTTGACTGGATCTGGTGCGAACACGCCCTGACGGTGGGTTATCGCGCCAGCCTGACGGAGATCGTGCAGATCATCGGCCGTGCCACCCGCGATGCCGAGGGCAAGATGCGCGCGCGCTTCACCAACCTTATCGCGGAGCCCGACGCCGCGGCCGAAGCCGTGACCGAGGCAGTCAACGATACACTGAAAGCGATCGCAGCGAGCCTGCTGATGGAACAGGTGCTGGCCCCGCGTTTCAACTTCACACCCAAGACCGTGAAAAGTGGCCCTGTCGAAGGGTTTGATTACGGTGAGGGCGGCTATGATCCCAACAAGGAAAACGTCGGCTTCGACGAGGCCAGCGGGCAGTTCCAGATCGAAATCAAAGGCCTGGTCGAACCCAAGAGCAAGGAAGCCAAGCGCATCTGCCAAGAGGACCTCAATGAGGTCATCACAGCTTTCGTTCAGGACAAGACTACGATCGAACGGGGTCTCTTCGACGAAGAGCTGGTGCCGGAGGAACTGACGCAGGTCCGCATGGGCAAGATTGTCGGTGCTAGGTTCCCAGAGCTAGATGCAGAGGATCAGGAAGCGGTGCGCCAACACGCAGTTGCTGCGCTGAACCTGACCCAAAAGGCAAAAGAGATCGCGCTGTCGAACCGCGATGACACAGAAACAACCGGCAATACCGCCTTGATCGACGGGGTGCGCAAATTCGCAATGGACGTGCGCGAACTCGACATCGACCTGATTGATCGCATCAACCCGTTCGGCGAAGCCTACTCGATTCTGGCAAAGACTATGAGCGAGGAAAGCCTTCGGCAGGTCCAGGCCGTCATCTCGGCGAAAAAAGTGCAACTGTCACCGGATGAGGCGCGCGATCTTGCGAAGCGAGCCGTCAAGTTCAAGCAAGAGCGAGGCCGCCTGCCGTCGATTACTTCACCGGACCCGTGGGAAAAGAAAATGGCCGAAGGTGTGGCTTATCTCGCGCGCATGAAGCAGGAAGCTGCCAATGGCTAAGAGTTTCACCGACGAAGATGATGCCCTCCTTGCTGAGCTTGGCGTCGAGGTCGAAGTCAAGAAGCAGCTCAGCCGCACACCACGCGAAGAACGCATCGTCGCAGGTTTTGAGGAAATCTCGCGATTTGCAGAGGAGCATGGCCAGCCTCCCCAACACGGGGAGGATCTTGATATCTTTGAACGCCTCTACGCCGTGCGTCTTGATCGGATCCGCGACTTGCAGGAGTGCCGCGATCTCCTTGCCCCACTGGACGAGCAAGGTCTTCTTGCAGAAACCTTTGCGGCCTCAACGTCGGGCGCCGAAGATCTAGAAGACGATGCCCTGCTCGCTGAGTTGGGCGTAGAAGTAGCCAAGTCACCACTCACAGAATTGAAGCATGTCCGCTCTACAGCCGAGAAAAAGGCCGCCGACGAGGTCGCCAATCGCGAAAAATGCGAAGATTTTTCGAAGTTCAAGCCATTGTTCGAGATGGTCCAGAAAGAACTGGATAGCGGTTTGCGGGAGACCCGCCCTTTCGAGATGAAAGCCGAGATTGAGAAGGGCCGCTTTTTCATCGTCGGCGGTCAGAAAGCCTATGTTACTGAAAAGGGTGAGACCATCACGAATGAGCAAGGTCGTACCGATGCTCGTCTGCGGGTGATTTTTGACAACGGCACCGAGAGCAACATGCTGATGCGCTCGCTCCAGCGCGCGTTGAACAAGGACGGCGCGGGACGCCGAATCACTGACCCATCGGCAGGCCCACTTTTTTCGGACCAGACAATCGATGGTGATGAGGCGAGCGGGATCATTTATGTGCTTCGCAGCAAATCCGATCATCCACTCGTCACGGAAAACCGGGAACTGGTGCACAAGATCGGCGTTACCAATATGAGCGTCGAGAAGCGGATCGCCGGCGCGCAGTTGCAGCCGACGTTTCTGATGGCGAATGTCGAGGTGGTCGCGACATACGAGCTCTACAACATCAATCGGTCCAAGTTGGAGAACCTGATCCACCGCATTTTCGAACCTGCACGGCTCGAGATCGAGATCATGGATCGCTTTGGAAGGCCTGTGGTCCCGCGAGAATGGTTCCTCGTTCCTCTCTTTGTAATCAACGACGCTGTCGAAAAGATCAGGGACGGCACAATAACGGGCTATCACTATGATCCCCGCGCTGCCGGACTCAAACGGATTTCGGGGGAGATGCCGCAATAGATGCTGCGTGACACTCTATGGCACCTCGACCAGCGGGATGCATGGATCGGAGAAGGATTGCGCTTGAACTCGCGGAATATGGTCGAGCGCCATCACGTTCACCGGCACCCCAGCGTACCGCCAACCTTCTATCTTGCGCCTTTTGTTTTCTAACAAGAGTCGCAGTCGGGGGTAGCGCGCACCCGCGTACATGATAGATTCGCATAATGAAGTTTATGTTAATTATGAAAGTGCTCCTTCAAAAATCCGAGAGTCCATCTTATGTTAAATCTTTAATAAAATCGGCGCTGTTTGAATAGGCAACAAATTTAGAATCAAGTATTCTTCGCACCCACGCCATGGATGATTAGTTCCAGCATTTCATCTGCAATACTCTCTGGGTTAAGCGGCCCTTTCGGATTATACCAGATCGGCATCTGGTTGAAGGCCGAAAAAAGCACATGTGCGAGGCGCTTTGAGTCGCAATCGCGGATAGAACCGTCTTTGATCCCTTCTGCGATAATACTTTCAAGAAAATTCTGACCGTCTATCATTGTCTGACGCAAATTCTTCTGATTTTCTCCGGTCAGATTGCGCCGCGCTTCGCGCATCAAGGCAGAGCCGAATTCGCTCACAACCATGTTCGCATAGACTCTAAAGAATACGCGGATACGATCAAGCCCGTTACCCTGAACTTCCTTTGCCGATGTGAAGCATAGCTCGACCCGCTCCAGCGAGATGCGGGCGCATTGCATCAGGATATCTTCTTTGTTTTTGGCGTAATAATAAAGCGCGGGCTTGGTGACTGCGAGTGCCGCTGCGATGTCATCCATCGATGTCTGTTTGTATCCGACTGTTGAAAACGAATGCGCGGCCAGATTGAGCATGGCCCGCCGTTTCAGCTTTTGCTGGCCTTTGGCATCTTTGGTTTTTTTGTGCCAATGGATTCTAGTCAAAGCTACTCTTTCAAAACCAACGGGCGGAACCGAAGCACCGCCCGCATTTATCACTGACAGATTAGTAGTCGAGCCCGCGGGCCGCAATAGTCCATTTACCGTCTTCGACTTTTGCCATAATCAGACTTTCGATGCCCTGATGGTCTTCCGGGCCAAAGCTGACCGACTGGCCGCCGATCGGATCAACATAGCTAGTGATCGCTTCGGTTGCGGCCAGAAATCCTTCGGTCGTCAGATCGCGACCAGCAGCTTCGAGCGCCACGGCAATCAGGTCGATGAAAACGTAACCAAGCTGCGCTTGTGGGGCCATCTTTTCACCGTAAATTTCGCTGTAACTCTCCAGGATACGTTTTGCTTCCCCTTCGGAGTCTCCTGCGTTCGCAAAAACAAAAGGCGATACCAGATATAGACCATCCATCGCGCCATCAGCGGCAGTCGCAACTGCATCCATATAGGACACCATTCCAGTCACGAAAGTCGGTTCAAAACCAAGCTTTTTAGATGTTGCAACAACTAGAATTGTATCGCGCACCCCACCCGCCAGAAACACGATATCGCAACCGGCGTTTTTCAATGTGGTTACAGACGAGAGCATATCGGATTCGGTTGCCGAATGCTCCGTTTTGGCCGCGACTTTCATGTCATACTCTGCCAATTGCTGCGTGACGCCAAGCGCCATTGATTCACCAGCTTCATTTGCGAGTTGCGCAATGCAGGGTGTTGAGAAATCACCATTTTCCTTGAAGTATGCAACGCCCGCGCGAAACTGGTCTGTATAGCTGCGAAAAAATGCGTATTTCATCGGATCCAATGGTTCATACATCTCGACCTCGGCCGACATCGGGAACATGTTGGGAATTCCCGCTTCAATTTGTTGCGGCATGATCGCTAGGTTCATCGGTGTGCCAAGCGCGCCAACCATCGCAAAAATCTGGTCGCGGCGCATCAGTTTGTTTGCAACCTGAATCGCGCGGGGCACCTGATATTGCGTGTCCTCGATTATAATCTCAAGCTGGCGACCGTGAATGCCGCCCGCCGCATTGATCTCGTCCACGCGCATGCGCAGGCCATTCGCCTCGGGCACACCCCAGACTGCCAACGGCCCGCTTAGGTCCGTATAGGTGCCAAGCGTGATCATGTCGTCGGTCACGCCCTGCAGCCCCTCGGCCATCGCGCCGGTGGCTGTCATTGCGGTAAACGCAAGTGCTGTTGCTAGTTTCTTCATTGGTCTCTCCCTTTGGTGTTTCAATACATCGTTTCGATCAGGTCTTTGTATTTGCGCTCGATCTCGTTGCGCTTAAGCTTCATCGTCGGAGTCAGCTCGTCGTCTTCGGCTGTCAAAAGTACGTCGATCAGCCGGAATTTCTTTACCTGCTCGACCGGCGCGAAACCGCTGTTCGCCTGTTCCACCTCGCCTTCGATCAAGTCCTGGATTTGGGTGTTTGCGCACAGGGATTTGTAGTTGGAAAACGGGATACGCTTTTCCTGCGCGTATTTTTCAACGTTTTCGTGGTCGATCATGATCAGCACGCTCAGGTATTTGCGCTTGTCCCCGATGATCACCGCATCAGAAATATAGGGCGAGAATTTGAGCTCGTTTTCCAACTGCGAAGGCGTAATGTTCTTGCCGCCTGCGGTGATGATGATGTCCTTCTTGCGGTCCAGAATAGTTAGGTCACCATTGGCATCCATCGTCCCAACATCACCCGTATAGACCCAGCCATCGACCACGGTTTCCGCCGTCTTTTCAGGCTGGTTCAGATAACCCGAAAAATTGCTGGATGAGCGAATGAGGATTTCACCGTCATCGGCCAGTTTCGCTTCGACATTGCGCATTGCCCGGCCGATGGAACCGATCGGTGATCTGCCCGGTATGGTTGCAGTCACAATGCCGGTTTCGGTCTGGCCATATGCCTCTTGTACTGTCACCCCAAGGGCATTGAACCAGCTGAGCAGTCGGGCTGAAATCGGTGCCGCACCCGATACGATCGTATGCGCGCGCGCCAGTCCCAGTTCGACCCTGATATTTCGAAGCACCAGAAAGTCCAGCACCTTATGCCTAAGCCTAAGCATCGTCGGCACAGATTTTCCCGCAGCAATCAATGCCTCCCTGCGTCCAGCCGTTTTCAGGGCTTGGTCATAGGCAAACCGGCCAAATGCGGTGGCATCATTCATCACAAAATTGATACGGGAATAGAATTTTTCCCACACGCGCGGCACCGCAAAGATGAATGTTGGCGCGACTTCCTGAATGTCAGCGGCAAATGTATCGCCGCTTTCCGCGATGTTGATGGTTATGCCGTGACGGATCGGCACGCAGACAGACAGGATCCGTTCGGCCGCGTGACACAGCGGCAGGAACGTCAAAACTTCATCGCCCGGTCCGAGCGGCAATTCGGGGTAATTATCCGATTGCGCTAGAAAGAAGCGGTGCGACATCGCGGCACCTTTGGGAGCACCGGTTGTGCCGGACGTATAGATCAGCGTTGCGATATCTTCGGGATCGCCCGCATCAACGCGGCGCTCAAATTCAACGCTCAGTTCTTCGATTTTAGCGTCCGACAGTGCGAGAAATTCTTCCCAGCCTATGACTTTGTCATGCTGGAAACTGCGCAACCCTTCCATATCAAATACGATAACTTTTTCGAGATGATCAAGCTGGTCCTCCACACCCAGATACTTATCTAGCTGCTCTTCATCCTCAACGAATAGCACCTTCGCTCCGCTATCGTTCAACTGATAGGCAACTTGCTTTTCCTGCAAAGTAGGATATAGCCCGTGAGTCGTGGCCCCGATGCACTGGATGCCAAGGTCGGCAAACACCCACTCCTTGTTGTCTTCACTAATGATCGCGGCCACGTCACCTTCACGGTAGCCCAACGCCATAAGTGAACACCCGACCCTGCGCGCGGATGCGTAATAGTCCAGCCAGCTGAATTCTTTCCAGATGCCGAAATCCTTTTCGCGGATTGCGATTTTGTTGCCGAACTTCTTGCAGTTCTGCCGGAACAGTTTGGAGAACGTGTCACAGCCGTCAATCTGGACCGGCGGCGGCGTCCATCCTGCGGTGGATTGGTCTTGCATTGTGTTCATCGCCACGTCTTTCTTGCTTTCCAGCGGCGGTCGCCGCGCGCACTTTCTGCTTTGATGCCAAGGTAGAATTCGCGAATGTCAGCACTTTTCATGAGAACGTCGCGTTCACCTTCCATAACGATCCGGCCGGTTTCAAGGACGTACCCGAAATCGGCGGCCGGCAGCGCAACACTGGCGTTCTGTTCAACCAGCAACATGGTCACGCCTTCTTCGACGTTGATCCGTTTGATGATCTGGAAAATCTCGGAAATCAGGAGCGGTGACAGGCCCAGCGACGGCTCGTCCAGCAACATCACGCGCGGACGCTGCATAAACGCGCGACCCAAAGCCAACATCTGTTGTTGCCCGCCAGATAGATAGATCGCCTGCTTTTCCAGAAAGGTGCGCAGCACGGGAAACCAGCCCAGCACCTTTTCCAAGTCACGCGCCACTTCATCGCGATCCTTGCGGCAATAGGCACCCATCATCAGGTTGTCCTTGACCGACAAGAGGGAAAACACTTCGCGCCCTTCGGGTGAATGGGCGATGCCGACGCGCGCGATGACATCTGGGTCAAGCGCGGTGATATCGCGCCCTTCAAATTCCACCTGCCCCTTGAACGGATCAAGCGCGCCGGAGATGGTTTTCAAAATCGTCGTTTTGCCCGCCCCATTGGAGCCCATGACCGTAACGACCGACCCTTCCTTGACCGTCAGGCTGATGCCGCGAATGGCCATCACCCTGCCATACATCGTTTCGACGTTGCTGGCGCGCAGTACCTCGGTCATGCTGCCTGCCCTCCCAGATATGCCGCCTGAACATCGGGATCGCTTTGAACTTCGGATGCGCTGCCGCTTGCAAGAAACCGGCCTTCGTTGATGGCCAGCACCATGTCCGAAACTTTGTTCACCAGTTTCATGTCGTGTTCGATCATAACAACGGTGACACCCAGGACCTCGCGGATATCTTCAATCACAAAAGCAGTATCGTCGGTTTCCTCGCTGGTCAGTCCGCTTGACGGTTCGTCCAGCAACAGGATCTTTGGCTCCGACACCAACGCGCGGGCCATTTCGGTCTTTTTGCGCACGCCATACGGCAAATCCGCAACCCGTGCATGACGGTAGCCTTCGAGATCAAGAAACTCGATTATTTCTTCGGCTTTGCGGCGGTGGGCCAGTTCCTGACGCATCTGCGAACGGGTAAAAAACAGCTCACTCAGAGGCCCGAATTTGCCGTGACGGATGCGCCCGATCAGCAAGTTATCAAGCAATGACGCATGTTCGAACAGTTCGATATTCTGGAACGTCCGCGCAATGCCGTGGTTGATTACCTCATGGGATTTCGCTTTTCGCAGGCTTTTGCCGTTGAACCGGATGTCGCCTTGCGACGGATCGTAAATCCGGCAGATGAGGTTGAACACCGTGCTTTTGCCCGCGCCATTGGGGCCAATGATGGTGAACACCGACCCCGGTTCAACTGAAAAGCTCAAGCCATCCACCGCTTTCAAACCACCAAAGGAAAGCGATACGTTATCTATCTCCAACCCGTTCATCTTAAACGCTCCGTTTTGAGGAATGTCTTCTGACGCTGGAAACTGCGCTTCTTGTACATCGGGAACACGTTGAAATAGTGATGGATCTTGGTCCAGCGTCCATAAAGTCCGTCAGGTTCGAACAGGATGAACCCCAGCAGGATCAGACCGAATGCAAGACTATCGAAACCGCCGGACGTGGCGACTGCACTGGGCAGCACGATCTTGACCCAGCTCAACACGGTTGGCAGCAGCACGATAAAGAACGCCCCAAAAACCGCGCCGTGGATGGTTCCGATCCCGCCGACGACGATCATCAACAGCAGACGGATGGATTCCCCCATTCCGAAGGTTTCCGGCGTGATGTAGAAGAAGGCGTGCGCCAGCAGCCCGCCCGCGAGGCCCGCAAAAACTGCCGAGATGAAGAACGCATATGCCTTGAAGAAGGCCACATTGGTTCCCAACGCCCGCGCCGACACTTCGGAGTCGCGGATCGCAATCATGGCGCGACCCGACCTTGTGCGTGTCAGGTTGCGAACGATCAGGATACAACCCACGAAGATGACAAAATTCAGCAGATAAACTTTCCAGCTTTCGTCGATGGCCAGCCCGAGAATATTGATTTCCGGCACCGAAAGGCCACGATGACCGCCTGTGAAATCGCCCGCACCACCGATGAGCCGTTCGGTCACAATCGCAATCGAAAGCGTGGCAATCGCCAGATACAGCCCGTGCATCTTTCCGCAGATCCGTCCGACGGCCAACCCGACCAGCCCAGCCACCAACGCCGCTATCGGCAGCGACAAAAGCCACGGCACGCTGTAACGGGTCAGCAGGATCGTGTGAGTGTAGGCACCGATTGCGACAAACGCCGCCTGTCCGAAACTCACCTGCCCGGAAAATCCGGTCAGCACCATTAGCCCGAGACCCGCGATAGCATAGATGAATACGAATGAGAGTTCATCCAGAAAATAGCCGTCCAGAAACAGCGGCGCGGCCAGTGCGATCGCGGCAAACAGCAGATACCAGAATGCCTGTCCACGGTCGCGGAAAAGCTGGATGTCCTGAACATAGGATTTGCGAAAAATTACGCGCATGGCTTAGACCTTCTTTGCATAAATTTGGGCCAGCAGGCCTTGCGGACGGATCAACAGCACAAGGAACATGATCAAGTAGGCACCAATTCCTTTGAGGGTCGGGAACATGATATCGAAAAACGGTTCCGTCACACCGATCAGCAAGCAACCGATCACCGCACCGGGGATGGAGCCGAAACCACCGACAATTGCCCCTGCAAATGCCTTGAACCCGATAAAACCCATCTGCGTCGAAACCAACGTCATTGGCCCCAGGAGCAGTCCGGCAATCCCGCCAAAGATCGCGGACATTGCCCAGATCGAGGATGTCAGCCGTTTCACAGGAATACCCATGTAGAACGCTGCTAACTGGTTCAGGGACAACGCCTGCATGGCGACACCCTGCCGAGCGTAACGGAAAAACAGGTACAGCGCGCTGGCGACAACCGCGGTGACAACAATCGACAACACGCTGGCCCAAGAAATGATCACTGGGCCCAGTGTAAGATTGCCATCAACCGGAGCAGGCAACGAATAGTTGCCAAACCCCCAAATTATCCCTGCAACCGCCCTGAGCGCGATACCCAATGCCAGCGTCAGGATAAAGACAGTGAACACCGGCTGGCCCGTCAGGCGCCGCACCACAAGCGCTTCGACGCCGTAGCCGAATGCGCCCATGAAGACCAATGTCAACATCGCACCCAGCCAGTAGGGCATCCCCATCAGCACGATGAACTGATACCCGACAAATGCCCCCAGCATCATGAATTCGCCTTGGGCAAAATTCACCTGCTCAGTCGCCTTATACACAAGCACCAGACCAATCGCGATCAGGCTATAAAGGCACCCTTGTGACAGGCCGACCACAAAAAGCTGCATCGCATCGGCAAAAGACAAGGCAGTCATGCGTTGTTCCCCCAGTGTTCAAGGATTTCATCAAGGCTGATTTCTCCCGCATCTCCGGTCGTCGGTGTGTCGGGTTGTGTTCGCGAGAATCGCGGTGCGGGCGTCGGCATCTCGATGCCACCTACTGTGACAAAGCTGCCCCGGGCGCGATTATGCGCATGATCCGATGCGTCAGCCAGAGAAACCACAGGTGCGAAACACGCGTCGCTGCCTTCCAGAATATCGCACCATTCCTGTTGGGTCGCAGTCAGGAAAATCTCCGTAAGCGCGTCCATCATACTGGCCTGCGCGGTGGGTGCGTATTGATCGGCAAAGCGCGGATCGTCTGTGAGGCCCAGAAGTGCCAGAAGTTCGGCAAAAAATTGCGGTTCGAGACATCCAACGGACACATATTTGCCATCGCCCGTTTCGTAACAACGATACCACGCAACGCCGCCGTTGATAAAATCGCCAGACCGTTTATCAGACCAAGCGCCACATGCGACCAACCCGTGCTGCATGGTCATCAGCAGGTTAACCCCGTCCGTCATGGCCGTATCGACCACCTGCCCCTGCCCCGTGGCGCGCGCATGAGTCAGGGCTGCAAGGATACCAACGTTCAGCATCATCGCGCCGCCGCCCTGATCCGCGATCAGGTTCATCGGTGCAGGTGGCGGGCGGTCCGCATCGCCCAAACCCCAAACCGCACCGGTTATGGCGGCATAATTCATGTCGTGGCCCGCTGCATGTGCCAGCGGCCCTTCCTGTCCCCATCCGGTCAATCGGCCATAGACCAAGGCCGGATTGCGCGCCTGCACCTGTTCCGGACCAAATCCCAGCTTTTCCATTTTGCCCGGCCTGAACCCTTCGATCAGCACCTCGGCACGTTCGATCAACTGCCAGAGCCGGTCGACATCTCTGGCCTTTGTCAGGTCAAGTGTCAGGCTGCGGCGCGAGCGGTTGAACAGATTGTATTTCGCATCAATCGGCAACGGAAATTTCTGACCGGGCCGCGCGATGCGCACCACTTCAGCGCCCAGATCAGCCAGATGCATCGCAGCAAACGGCGCAGGGCCAAGACCTGCCATTTCAACAATGCGTACACCTTTGAGGGGACCTGAGCGTTGCAGCATCGCCCTATCTCGCCTGCAGGCGCGTGGCAGCATCAAGCCGCACGGTTTCGCCGTTCATATATGAATTCTCGATCAGAAAGGCGCAGCAATGAGCGAATTCTTCCATCCGGCCGACACGCTTGGGCGCTTCGACAGAGGCTTCGAGGTTTGCGATCACGTTGTCGGGCAGCGACATGACCATCGGCGTGCCGAACAGGCCGGGTGCAATCGCGTTGACGCGAATGCCCTTGGCACCCAGTTCGCGCGCGGCAGGCAGGTTAAGGCCCATCACCCCCGCCTTTGACGACGAATAAGCCGGCTGGCCGATTTGCCCTTCCATCGCAGCACCAGAGGAGACGTTGACAACAACACCGCGCTCTTCGCCGTTTTCGGGTTCATTCAACAACATCCGCTGAACAGCTTTGCTCATTACGTTGAATGTGCCGACAAGATTGATATCAACCGTGCGGCGGAATGTGTCGAGCGACGCGGCCTTGCCGTCACGGTCGATCACTTTCATCGGGCTGACGACCCCGGCGCAGTTGATGCACCCATGCAGCGCACCGAATTTTGAAACCACGGCGTCAACTGCCGCGTCCACGCCTTCATCGTCGGTCACATCGACGTTGCAGAACATTGCGTTTGAAGCACCCAGTTCCTTGACCAGCGCATCGCCAGCGCCCTGCGACATATCGAAAATACCAATCTTGGCACCGCGTGCTCGCAGATATTTCGCCGTCGCCGCGCCAAGACCCGATGCCCCGCCGGTGACGATGATTGTCTTGCCTTCGATTTCCATGACCGCTCCTATTTGAATGCCTGCACGCCGGTAAGCGTCCGTGCGATCAGCAATTTTTGTATTTCTGTAGTCCCGTCCGGGATCGGCCCGATAATGGCCTCGCGCGCCAGCCGTTCGACGATAAAATCGGTGGTGACACCATTGCCACCGTGGATCTGCACTGCTTGGCGCGTTGCGTTCACTGCGATTTCCGTGCCGTACCATTTGGCCATGGCACATTCCTTGTCGCAGCGTTCGCCGCGGTCGATCATGCCAGCGGCACGGAGGGTCAAAAGCCGCGCAGCATCAATCTCTGTGGCCATTACGGCGATCTTGTCTGCGATGAGCTGGTGACCCGCTATCTGCTTGCCGTGCTGGTTGCGTTCCTGCGCATATCTGATCGACTCTTCCAACGCGCGCCGTGCCAGGGAGATTCCCCACATGGCCATGTGAACGCGCGCCCGTTCAAACACCACAAGCGTTTGCTGCAAGCCGCGGCCGACCTCGCCTATCGTGTTTGCAATCGGCACACGCACGTCATCAAGAAAGATCTGTGCCGTGGATTGTGCGTTCAGACCCATTTTTTTGATGTCGCGGGTTTCATAGCCATGCTCTTTGCGATCCACTAGAATATGGGTCAGGCCCTCATCGGTGGCGCAGGTGCATATCAGGAAATCCGAAAAGCGACCATTGGTGATCCAGGTCTTTTCGCCATTGATCACCCAGTCATCGCCGTCCCGCCGCGCTCGGGTTTTGACAGCGGCCACATCGGACCCGACATTTGGTTCCGATATGCCCATCGACGCGGTAATTTCACCGGCAAGCAACGGACCGATATATTTTTTGCGAATCTCATCAGACCCGAGCTTCAGCAGAATCTCACCTGCCACCACGTTGATCAGAATGGGCAGCGCGATATCTATTGCCGTAACACCAACCTCTTCGAACAGCATCAGGTGGGTGGTCCAATCCAGCCCCATACCGCCCGCTTCTTCGGGATGCGGGGCCGATGTCAGACCGAACTCGGCAAGTCGCGTCATGAAACCCTGAATGACTTCTTTTTCGAACGGCGCATCCTTAACCTTCAGGTATTCCGGTTCGATCTGGTCATCCAGAAACCGGCGCAAGGAATCGCAAGCCATTATCTGCTCTTCGGTTTTGAACATCTTTCGCTCCTAGCGCCCGAGAATAAGGATGGAGGCCACGGCCTCTTCGATACCGATCAAACCGCCGCCATTTTCCGCGATGGCGATCCGCGCACCTTCGACCTGTCTAGGTCCACATTCACCGCGCAGTTGCGATACCAGTTCGTAAACCTGGCCCAACCCAGTCGCGCCAATCGGGTGGCCTTTGCATTCCAGCCCGCCCGACGGGTTCACCGGCACCCGCCCGCCGATGGAGGTGTCACCGCGCTCGGATGCAGCACCCCCTTCGCCAAATGGGAACAGCCCAAGGTTTTCGATCTGGATCAACTCACCCACCGCTGTTGCGTCATGCACTTCGGCAACTGATACGTCTTGGGGACCGATACCGGCGATTTCATATGCCCGCCGTGCCGCAATCGCGGTCAGGTGGTTCTCATAATCCTCCGGCGCGCGGTTTGATCCGGTCTGGATCACGCTGGCGCGCACTTCGATGGCACGATCCCGGCTGATCCCGAACTTTTTCAATCCGGCCTCGGTCATCAGAACCGCAGCGGCACCGCCATCGCTCATCGGGGCGCACATTGGCAGGGTCAAAGGATAAGTGATCGGTGGTGCGCTTAATATTTCGTCAACGGTATAAGGCGCGCGGAATTGCGCCTTTTCATTTTCAACCGAATGCATGTGGTTCTTTGCTGCAATCGCAGCAATCTGTTTTTGGGTCGTGCCGAACGTGCGCATATGCGCCAGCCCGAACGCTCCGTAAATCGCCATAAAGACTGAAAACGGCTTGTCCGAAGTGGTGTCATTCGGCACGTCGATGCCTTTGCCCAGCGCCATCAGTTTTTCGGTATTTTCCTCAACGGTGGACACATCCCACGCGCCATCGAAAAAGCTGAACATCTTAGCTTTGTCACCTGTCCACATTTTTTCGGCCCCAACGGCCAAAGCCACGTCACCCTCGCCTGCTTTGAGAAATTGAGCCGCAAGGTTCAACGCGGTTGACCCGCTGGCACATGCATTTTCGACGTTTACCATCGGGATGCCCTCAAATCCCATCTCGCGCAGGGTGATCTGGCCCGGGATCATCAACTGCGCCTCAAGATGTCGCTGTGTTGTGTTCGCGTAGTAGGCAGCCTGAATGTCATCCTTGCCAATGCCGGCGTCCGCCATCGCGCCATCGACAGCCTCGCAGGTCAGCGACTTTACCGTTGCCCCGTCGAGGCGTCCCATTTTGGTCATCGCGACCCCGGCAATGTAAATTTTTGTCATTTCAATCTCCGCTCATGTGCCGGTGAAAACCGGCTTTCGTTTTTCACCGAATGCGGCAAGTCCTTCGGCCGCATCGTTGGATTTCAGATGTTCGCGCAGCACGGCAAGTTCCTGTTTCAGCGCCTCCACCTGCGTCATTTCGATGGATGCATTGGCTACCCGCTTCATCTGCGACAGGACCAGCGGGCTTTTGGTCGCCAGCAACTGGCTGAACTCGTGCAGCCGCGCTTCAAGCGCGTCATCACCAACCACTTCCTGCACCAGCCCCATGCGCATCAATTCGCGCGCTGGTAGACTTTGGCCCGAAAACAAGAGGTATTTCGCGTTTGCGAGTCCGATCCGGCACGGCAAGACAGCAGCGCCGCCTGCGCCAGGGAACACACCAAAATTCGAATGAGCATCGCCAATTCTGGCGCTCTCGCCCGCAATCAGCACATCGCAACACATCGCGAGTTCCAGCCCGCCCGCAACGGTAATGCCATTCAGCCCGCCGATCACCGGTTTCGGCAAATCACGCAGCGCTTGAAACGTCGCGCCGATAGCGTCAAGAAAATCACCCTTTTGCGTATCGGCATCATCCAGACCAGCGAGGACTTCCTTCAGATTGGCACCGGCGCAAAACGCACGCCCCGCAGCCGTCAGCACAATTGCGCGCACCTGTTTTGCCACAGCGATCTCTCTTATCGCGGCGCGCAGTTCCCCAATGAGGTCGACAGAAAGTGCATTAAGACTGTTGGCCCTGTTCAACGTCAGCCACGCAACCGGACCACGGTATTCGACCAGTACATTCGCTTGAGTCATGCGTGCGTCTTTCTATTTACTTACCAGTAAGTAATCAAAAATATATAATCAAATCAAGAACTAATTTACGTTAGGTTACATAGGCTTGTAGGTTGTCGGTTTCTCCCGTCCGATTTGATCGGAGAATCAGCAATCCGGCGACATCAAGATAGTGCGTTCCCCGATGATGCGCGCGACATGAAAAAATGCCTCGCCGCGCGACACCTTGTGTTCAGGACGAACTTTTTGTGCCCAGATCCAGCGAGCCAGTCTGCATCATGCCGCCACAGACATATCCACCATCAACGACCAGTGTTTCACCGTTCACATATCGCGCATCAGGCGAGCCCAGATAGGCAACTGCCGCCGCGATATCCGCAGGGTCGGCCATGTAACCCGCCGGAATCATCGGCAACAGGCGCGCAACCGTTTCTTCGGTATAGGTGCTTTCGGTGAGCGGAGTTGTAATGGCGCCCGGTGCAATCGCGTTTGCCGTGACGCCATGCGCCGCAACTTCAAGCGCAATCTGGCGTGTCAGCCCCACCAAGGCCGCCTTGGACGTGCCGTAAGCCGTGCGCCCGACCCCTGCGCGGATGCCGCTGACCGACGTGATATTGATGATCCTGCCATATCGCTGACGAACCATTTCACGCGCAGCAAGTTGCGCGCACAACATGCTGCCTGTCAGGTTGATAGCCATAACGCGGTTCCAGTCTTCCAAAGGAAAATCGAGGAACGGATTAATCCCGACGATACCCGCATTGTTCACCAGCACATCCACGCATTTGTCCCAGCGTTCCGTCTCGTCAAATGCCGCATTCACCGATGCCGGATCCGACACATCAAGCTTTTGCCCAAGCGCTGTACCACCTGCCGCTTCGATCTGCTTGACCGTATCGGCTATGCCTGTTTCGGCAATATCAGTGACAACAACCCTCGCGCCCAACTCCGCCAGCCGCAAAGCAATCCCCTGTCCGATGCCAGAACCTGCACCGGTGACAAGTGCCACGCCGAAATCGTCACGATCTCTCATTGGTGGTTTTGTCATGCTGTAATCCTTTCATAAAGTGTAACAACCGCCGCACCGCCCAGCCCAACGTTATGCTGGAGGGCAAGCCGCGCATTATCGACCTGCCGGTTCTCTGCCTTTCCACGCAGTTGGTTGGTCAACTCAAAACACTGTGCCAGCCCCGTAGCACCCAGTGGATGCCCCTTTGACAGCAGACCACCAGACGGGTTCGTGACGTATTTCCCGCCAAAGGTGTTGTCGCCATCATCGACCAACTTTTCGCCATCACCTTCGGCACATAGCCCCAGGGCCTCGTAGGAAATCAATTCGTTCTGCGCGAAACAGTCATGCAATTCGATCACGTCGATATCGTCAGGACCCACGCCCGCCTTTTCATAGACCATGCGCGCGGCATCACGGCTCAGCCTGGCGCCAACCACTTCGATCATGTCGCCGGTTTCAGGGTCCAGCAGTTTATCCGTTGTCATTGCCTGCGCGCGGATTTGTACAGTTGTATCAAGGCCCATTTTTTCAGCGAACCCTTTGGACACCACAAGCGCCGCCGCAGCGCCGCAGGTGGGCGGACAAGCCATTGGCCGTGTCATTACACCGGGCCAGATCACCTGCGCACCCATTACATCCTGCGTGGTCATCTCCTTGCGGAAAACCGAGAGTGGGTTGTTCGCGGCATGGCGGCTAGCCTTGGCCCGAATTTTGGCGAATGTCTCCATCTTCGTACCAAATCGTTCCATATGCGCCTTGCCCGCACCGCCGAAATACCGAAGCGTCATCGGCAGATCGACGTCCCCTATCAGCCGGTCCGTGGCGGCATCAAATTCCGCCAGCGGTGACGGGCGATCGGGAAAGACAACACCCAACGCACCGGGGGCCATCTGTTCAAAACCCACCGCCAGCACACATTCTGCCACACCGCTTTCGACAGCCTGCCGTGCGAGGAAAAGCGCTGTTGAACCGCTCGAACAATTGTTGTTCACGTTGATAATCGGGATGCCCGTCATGCCCACGCGGTAAATCACACGCTGCCCGCTTGTGCTGTCGCCGTAAACATAGCTGGCATAGGCCTGTTGCACGTCTTCGAACGCGATACCGGCGTCATCCAGTGCAAGACGGATCGCCACCTCGCCCATCTCGTCGTAAGGTGCCGATGCGCCCGGTTTTGCAAAAGGGATCATGCCGACACCGGCAATAATGGCAGTCATTTTGGGTCTCCTTTTTTATGGTTTTTCGAATTGTGTATCGGGGTCGGTCAGCATCTGGCGCAACTCTGTCTTAAGTATTTTGCCGTAGCTGCTTTTGGGCAGTTCGAGAACAAAGCAATAGGCCTTGGGTCGCTTGAACCGCGCTATGTTATCCAGACAAAAACGGTCCAGCGCCTGTGCGGTCACGCCCGGCTCTGCCACGACAAACGCGATGACTTCCTCGCCCCATTCGGCCTCCTCGCGGCCAACAACATTAGTTTCGACCACGCCGGAATGACGCAGCAGCACCTCTTCGACCTCGCGCGGATAAATATTTGACCCGCCAGAAATGATCACGTCCTTGGACCGGTCCTTGAGCGTCAGGAAACCGTGGGCGTCCACGCTGCCAATGTCGCCGGTATGGAGCCAGCCGTCCCGCAAGGCTGACGCCGTTGCCGTTTCATTGCCCCAGTATCCCGCCATCACCACATCGCCACTGACGATCACTTCGCCCGCGACATCTGGGGGGCATTGTGTGCCTGTTTCATCCACCACACAGACCGTGACGCCGGTGCGTGGAATGCCGACGGATCCCAGCCAACTATCCGGAATTTCCCAGCTCAATATATGCGGTGGTAGATAAGTGATCGTACATGGTGCCTCGCCTTGTCCGTATCCGATCCAGATGCGGTTGCCCAACAGCGCCATCGCCCGGCGCAGGTCTGCGACATAAATCGGCGCACCGCCGCAGAACAACAGATCAAGGTTTTCGATGGCCGCCGTGTCAAGCGCAGGACAGGCCGTCAGACGCGTCAGCATCGTGGGTGCGACAAAAAAAGATGAATGGGGATATTCATGCAGCAACGTCACGATTTCATGCGGATCGAATCCACCGCTTTGCGGCACAACATTCGCCGCGCCCCGCTGCGCAAACGGTAGCATAAACAGCCCTGCCGCATGAGACAGCGGTGCCGGATGCAGCGCCGCCGACATTTCCGTAACCGGACACATATCGGCCAGAAAACTCGTGGTCATGGTCCAGAGGTTGCGGTGGGTCAGTATCGCCCCTTTCGGGCGGCCCGTCGTGCCGCTGGTATAAAAAATCCATGCCGGATCGGTTTGCGCAGCGTGTGCAGGCTGCAAATCCGCTGACGCTTGTAACGCCGCATTATATTCCGGTCCACCGACCGCAATGACTGCTGAAAACCCTTCGACGTCTTCCGGCCGGTCGGTAAAGGCAAGTGCGGCATCACAGTTAGCATGGATATAGGTCACTTCGTTAGGGTGCAGTTTGGCATTCAACGGAACGGCAACACATCCGGCAGTCCAGATGGCAAACAGGATCTCGATATATTCGGGCCGGTTGCCCATGAAGATCAGAACACGGTCACCTTTTACCAGATTGCGCTGTTTCAGCGCAGCGGCCAAGGCCGCGCTGCGGTCCTGTAATTGGGTGTAGGTGCTGAACGTCGACAACCCCAAGCAGACGGCAGGTCGATCGCAATAGGCGCGCGCGGACTGTGTCAAAATGTACGCGATGTTCATAATTCTGCTCCCTAAATTCTGCGCGCTTGCCCCTGCCAGAACGTATCCCTGATGTCCTTTTTGCGCACTTTCCCAACGGGGCTGCGCGGCAGTTCATCCCAGAAGTCAACCGTTTTGGGGGCCTTTACGCTGCCAAGGTTTTCCTTGCACAATGCAATGATTGCTTCGGGTTCCACCGTTGCATCGGGTTTGAGTTCGATCACCGCCTTGATCGCTTCACCCCATTTTTCGTCAGGCACACCGATCACCGCGCAATCCTGCACGGCAGGATGCGACCAGATCACCTGCTCGACTTCCGAGGGATAAACGTTGAAGCCGCCCGAAATGATCATGTCTTTCTTGCGGTCCACGATATAAAGGTAACCCTCGTCATCCAGATACCCGATGTCGCCGGTATGGTGCCAACCGAACTGGGAAACCTCTGCGGTTGCTTCGGGGTTTTTGTAATACCCCTTCATCACCAGATTTCCGCGCACAACAATTTCACCATGCTCACCACGCGGCATAATGTTACCGTCATCATCCATGATCGCCATCGGTGTCAAAAGTGCGGGCCTGCCGCAACTTGCAAGCCGGTGTTCGCGGGCCGGATCTCCGATAACATTGTGATCCTCTGCCGTCAGCAGCGCGCAGAACATCGGCGATTCTGCTTGTCCGAAACACTGCGCCATGACCGGCCCAAAAATCTTCAGGCATTGGCGCAGCTTGTCAATGGCCATAGGTGCGGCGGCATAAAGAAAGAACCGCAATGACGGAAAGCTACGTTGCGCAACTTCCGGTTGCGACAACAGCATGTAAACGGCGGTCGGCGGCAGGAACAGATGGGTCACTCCCTCGCTTTCAATTGTGTCTAGAACGTTGGCGGCATCAAATCCCGGCAGGATGACGCTGCGCGCACCAGCGGCCATCAACGCAATGGCAAGCACCCCTGACGCGTGGGTCATAGGCGTGATCAGCAAATGCACAGGGTCAGGTCCGGCATCAAAACTGGCATAATAGTTCGCGATTAGCGTGGTCCAGTTCAACTGCGTCAGCATGATCCCCTTGGGCCGCCCCGTTGTCCCACCAGAGGATAAAATTCCGACAAGATCATCAGGGCCAAGCGGCACATCGGGATCGGTTGAAGGGGCCGCGGCCATCCAGTCTTCCAGCCATGGTGCCGCGCCGTCTTGTTTATCCAGACAGATGAATTTTTGTATCTTTGGGCAAAGTTCACGCAATTGTTCCAGCGCCGGTGCAAGATCGCTGTGATAAAACAGAATCTCCACATCATTATGATCCAGGATATACGCGTTTTCTTCTACGCCGTTCTTGGCATTGACGGGAACCCAGATCGTGCCGGCACGAAACAAGCCCAGCATAACTTCAAGGCCGCTCACGCAGTTGGGGCTGTAAACGCCGGCCATCTTGTCGCGTCCGTACCCTTCGGCAGTGATGGCATTGGCGAAACGATATGTGCGTTCCTGAACTTCGCCGTAACTCCGGCCGATTTTAGCATCTTCCAAAGCGATCACGTTAGGGTTGATTGCGACACCCCTGTCGAAGAAATCGATCACACGCATAACGGTTTCCTATCTTGGTTTCCGGGATTTTCCCGCCTTGCCAGTCTGAACTCATACACTGATGAGCTTTTCGATCTCTTCGCGGTTGGCCAGCAAATCTGCTGTCGTGCCGCTCCACTGGACGGTCCCGTTGTCGACAACGTACTGTCGATGGGCCAATTTCATCGGCACGCGCAGGTTCTGTTCAACCAGCAAAAGCGTCATACCTTCTTCGTTGATCCGCCGCATCGAATCGACCAATTCATCAACGATCAGCGGGGCAAGGCCTTCAGTCGGTTCGTCCAGCAGCAACAGTTCCGGATTAGTCAAAAGCGCGCGCGAAATCGCCAGCATTTGCTGTTCGCCGCCCGAAAGCGTGTTTCCCGCCTGTGACGCGCGATCAAGCAGCACCGGAAACATTTCAAAAATCCGGGTTTCGGTCCATGCGCCAGTGCGTCCCATGACGGTTGCGATGCGCAGGTTTTCATGCACTGTCAGATTGTCAAAAATGCGCCTGTCTTCGGGGACATACCCAATGCCCAGACGGCCCAGTTGGTTCGGGAGTCGCGCGGTAACGTCGTCCCCTTTCCAGACTCTGCGCCCTGAAACCGGTTGCTTTAAACCGATGATCGTCTTGAGAATGGTGCTTTTGCCTGCGCCATTGCGCCCGATCAGCGAAACAACTTCGCCCTGTGCGACTTCGATCGACACGCTATGCAACGCCTGCGCCTTGCCATAAGTGACATTGCAGCTTTCCAACGCAAGCAGCTTCATTCCTCTTCTCCCAGATAAGCCGCTCGCACCTCGGCGTTTGCGCGGATTTCTTCAGGGCTGCCAGACGCCAGAATTTGCCCTTGAACCATCACGACCAAAGCACTGGAGACCCGCATTACAACGTCCATGTTGTGTTCGATCAGCAGCACGGTGCGGCCCTTGACGATCCGTTTTATCAGCTCCATCGCAGGCCCGATCTGGTCATGTCCAACACCGGCCAATGGTTCATCGAGCAACAGGACCGATGGGTTGCTCAGCAATGCCAGCCCGACTTCCAATGCGCGTTGATCGCCGTGAGACAAGGTTTCGGCGGGGCGGTGCGCCATCACCGTCAGGCCGATCTCTTCGAGAACGCTTTCGGCCCGTTCCCTGACTGCAGGAAAGCGGCCCGCCGGAAGCCAGAAGGGCTGCAACCTGTACAGATGCGCAAAAGCAGCAAGTTGAAGGTTCTCAAGCACCGACATGCCGGCGAAGATCTTGGTGATCTGGAAACTGCGGCCCAGACCGATGCGGGTCCGTTTATGCACCGACAGGCCCGTTACATCGCGCCCGTCCAGCATCACTTGACCACCGCTTAGCTTGGCATGACCCGAAAGCGCATTCATCAACGTGGTCTTGCCCGCACCGTTAGGTCCGATAATCCCGTAAAGCTGACCCGGCTGGAAGTCGAACGTCACACCGTTGACAGCTTTCAACCCGCTGAAGGAGACCTGAATATCGTTGCAACTCAATGATCCGGCAGTCATTGCATGTCTCCTTCGTCCTGATCACCTTGGAACATTCCGGCAATACCGTTGCGTAGGAAGATGGTGGCAAAAATGAACACCAGACCAAGGATGCCGTACCAATATTGGGTGATTTGGCTCAGTTCTTCTTTCAGTAATTCAAACAAGGCCACGCCAAGAATCGGACCTAGCAATGTGCCTTTGCCGCCCAGCACGGTCATGATCAAAACGTCGCCCGATGTGGACCAATGCAGCATTTGCGGAGAGATGTAGAAGATCAACGATGCCAGCAGGGCTCCTGCAACACCTGCATACGCACCCGAAACGATAAACGCCGATTGGCGCAAGCTATGGACGTTGTATCCGAGTTGCGCGGCGCGCACGTCGTTCGCCTGTACCGCGCGCAATGCCCGCCCGAATGGCGACCCACGCAGCAATGCCATCAGCGCCAGTCCGATCAGGAAAACCGCCACGATAAACCCATAATAGTTGTGGTTGTCGTAGAAATTGATCCCGAACAAGTCAGGCCGCGGCACGCCTGGAATACCGTCCAATCCGCCGGTGATTGCGCGCAGCTTGTTGGACGCAAGGATGTACATCATCTGCGCCAGGGCCAGTGTCAGCAGTGCAAAAAAAAGCCCCGAAACCCGAAGCGCAAAAAGCCCCATCAGGTAAGCCAGCACCGCTCCGACAATCGCCGCTGCAAAAAGGCCCGGTATAAAACCGACGCCATAGCTGAGGGTGAGGATTGTGAGCGCATAACCCCCTGCCCCGAACAACGCCGCATGGCCGAATGACAGCATACCTGTCACCCCGAAGACCAGATCAAAGCCGATTGCGAACAAGGCCCAGATCAGGATCAGGCTGACAAGGTTCACCCATTGCTCATCCTGCACAAAAAACGGAACGATAATCATAACTGCGATAATAATGCCCATCAGGGCCTGACCGATAATCCTGCGTGTCATGCCGAACGCCCCTTTGTGCTAAACAAGCCCGCAGGCCGGAACATCAGCGTTCCGATCAACAGGGCAAAGGTAAGTAGTTCGACCCATTCAGTTGCGTAGGTATATCCGGCCGCCCGCGTCATGCCCAACAGCAACGACGCAAGGATTGCGCCGCGAATGTTCCCAAGCCCGCCGATAATCACCACGACAAAACAGTCGATGATAACGCTGAATCCCATGCCCAGTTCGATCGGCACCAACGGTGCGCTAACCACGCCACCAAGAGCCGCAAGATACGCACCAAGCGCAAAGACGCCGGTGCGAACCCGGTTTACATTTACACCGAGTGTCTGAGCCATTTCCGGATCGGAACTGGCGGCGCGAATAATCATGCCCCATTTGCTACGGTCCAGCAGCAAGAACAGTGCCAGAGAAACCGCTGCACCAAAACCGATTACAAAAAGCCGGTATGACGGTATTTGACTGCCAAACATGGAAATCGGTGCCATGAAGATTTCTGGTGTCGGCACTTGCTTATAGTCAAATCCCCAGATCATCTTTGTCGCGTCGTCGATGACCAGAATGAATCCGAAAGTGAGTAAAAGCTGAAAAATGTGGTCGCGGTCATAGACCTGTTTCAGCGCCAAAATTTCGATCAGCGCACCAACACAGGCGACGATCAGCGGCGCAAACAGCAGTCCCAACCAGAACGATCCGGTCATATGAACAATTTGATACCCGACAAACGCGCCAAGCATATAAAGCGCGCCATGGGCAAAGTTGATCACCCCCAACATGCCAAAAATAAGGGTCAAGCCCGCTGCCAGCAGAAACAGCAGAAAGCTGAGACTCAGCCCGATCACGATAATGGACATATTCAGGGTTCCTCAGTTTCACCCCAAAAAAGCGGGCGACGCATGTCGCGAGGGAACAGCGCCGCCCAGTTCAGGGAGGATCGATTAACAGTCGCTAAACAGGCTATTTGCCGAAAACTCTTCGGTGATTTTCATGGTGAGGTCCGGCAATGGTGCCTCGCCCTTCACAACTTCACCCCAAAGACCGACCTGTTTGGCCTGATGGTCACAAGCGCGCATTTCCTTGCGCCCTTCGACCGAATTTTCATAGACCGATGTTTCAAATGCATCGACCCAGGTTTCCACATCCCAGCTGTCAGTCGCTTCGATGACATCCATCCACCAGCGAAGACCGTCAAATGCCTCGCCCGCGAAGGCCGAAGGGTAGTCACCGTTTGCGTCACGGTAGGCCGTCACGAATTCGGCGTTTGCCGGATTGTCGAGCGAGAAGTGATAACGCACGCCGGAGTTCACGCCCAATGCGGCCTCGCCTGTCGCGGCTGCAAAGATTTCATCCTGAAGCACGGGGCCGAACAGCACTTTGTTCTGACCCATCCCAACCTGACCTGCCTGCTTGCAGAAGGTGACGCCGTCATTGCCCGTTGCCACAACCAGAATACCATCGGCGTCCGAACGCGCCATCTTGTCGATGATGACCGAAAAGTCGCGGTTGCCAAGCGGGGCAAAGTCATTCCCGACGATCTCGACACCGGCGGCTTTTGCTTTTGCGGCAAAGTCGTCAAAGGCGCTGCGCGTGGCCTGATAATCAGCCGTGACCGCGTATACTCTCTTGATCCCGCGTTTCTTTACGAATTCAACACACATGTTCATTTCCATGGCCAACGTGTTGGACGTACGGAATGAGTAACGCGCACCGTCCATCTTGGTAATGCTGTCGTCTGCGGAAATCGTGACCAGATGCGGCACCTTGCGCTGTGTGGACAGGCTTTGCAGTGCCAGAGTCGACGCTGAGCTGACCGCGCCAAACATCAATTGCGTGCCTTCCGCCAACAGCCGGCTTGCTTTTTGTACGGCGGGCTGGGGTTTGGTTTCATCGTCTTCCCAGCTGAAGCGGACTTTTTTGCCCAACAATTCGCCACCCCGCATGGCCACGGCAAGTTCCGCGCCTTTGCGCATGTCATTGCCGATCAAGCCGTATGCGCCCGAGAAAGACAGAATGCCCGCAATGTGATAATCTTCGGGCGTTGCGGCCCGCAGAACCATTGGCGCAGGCAAGGTACTGGCCAAAGTTAGCGCCCCGGCGCTGCGTAGAAAATTCCGACGTTTCATAGTTTTCCTCCCGGTTTCACGCCCCAAGAAGTTTCTCCTGCAAGGCGAATGATGCGCTGCCCGGGATAAATCGTTCCCGGAAAAGCAGAATACTATCAGCAAGTTTGGCGGGTTTTATCATACGTCGGATCAGCAATCGGGCGGTAACAAATCATGGATTTGCAAATGGCGCAAAAGTGCATCTGATCGCGACCGTGTCCCTAACCCTCCCCCATCTCTTGCATCAAGCATCGCAGGGTTAGGACTGGCAGGGAATGTCCGAAAACGCCACAAATTTGACATTTTCTGCCAAATCGATATTATTTACCCATCAGTAGAATTTTGAGGTCATCGTCATGAAGGTGGGCTTGCTCCAAAACCTGCGTCTTCCCAAACATAGCATCCAGTTCATGTGTGACGTGCTGATCGAACACGGCATTGATCCTGACCCATTGCTCAAAGAAGCAGGTTTGCAGCTCAGCCTTCTCTCGGATCCATGGGGCACGCTGGACGGTATTCAGGAACTCACATTCCTGCGTGCCTTTTGCCGGAGTACAGCGCATATTGAAGGTGTCGCTTTTGTCACCGGTCTGCGTTACAGCCTGATCTCGTATGGCCCTATCGGGCTTGCCACGCTAGTTTCAGAGAATGTGACAGCGGGGCTGAGGGTTTTCACGCAAATGCAGGGGCTGGGATACGCACTGCTGGCATATGACATCACAGAGGACGATGAAGGTTTTGCAACAGGGTTTGTTGCCGACGACCAGTATGTACCGCCCGATCTTCTGGATTTTGTTCATGAACGGCTGCTTGGGTCCGGCCCGACCTTCTTCCGGGACCTGCGTCAAGAAAACCTGCCCATCCGTCTGATCGAATGCCCGTTGGACCGCCCGAAAGGCTGGATGAACCTAGAAGCGCGCTGGCAAACCGAAATCGTGTATCGCGCACCGCGCAGTTGCATTCACTTTCATCCTGGAACAGGCGCGCTGAAACTGCCGCTGGCGAATGCCCTTCTTGCGGTAAACTATCGTGTTTTGTGCGAGAATATGCTTGAAACCGGCCCCAAGCATACCGGAACAGCAAATTCGGTTTATCAGGTGTTGATGCAGGTGCGCGGCGTTTTTCCCAATGCGCCGGAAGTGGCCGAAACGCTTCATTTGTCAGAACGCTCTTTACATCGAAAACTTGCCAGTCAGTCGATGAGCTATCGCCAGATTATCGATAGCGTGCGCTTGCGCCGCGCACGGGAGCTTCTTGATACATCCGACTTACCGCTGGCTGAAGTTGCAGATCGCCTCGGTTTTTCGGAAACTGCCAGCCTGTCGCGATTTTTCCGGCGGGTTTCAGGGGATTCGCCGTCCGCATATCGAAAAACCAGCAAAGGGTTATTCGCCAGTTCACGTTAGGATTAGACGACGAGACGCTAACACGACCATATATCAGAACGGAGTGACGCCATGAACAAGTCCGATGACGAAACGCTCACCTTCAAAGAGATGGTCGGGAAATTCGACGTCACCCCCCGAACCCTGCGGTATTACGAATATCTCGAACTTCTCAAACCCACGCTACAAGGGCGTGAACGAAGTTATGATCGCAAACAGATCGCGCGGTTCAAGCTGATCTTGCGAGGTCGTCGGTTCGGAATGAAGCTTGAAGATATAAGAGTTTGGTTAGAAATATATAAAAACAGGGGCTCAAGAGCGCAGCTTCGCGAATGGGCAAGGATATCAAAAATCCTCGAAAATAAGCTTCGCGCCGAGATAAAAGAAAGAGAGGAAGCTCTGGCAGAATTACGAGAAACCTCAAAGCTCGCCAATGAATTGAATTTCAAAAAGTGATCCCGAAACCCAACGCACCGACCAAATAGATGGCTGGTTGATGCAAACACCCATAATTTGGAAGCGAATGGATGGAGCTAGCTCTAAAACACAATCGACAAAGTGCTGGGACGTAAAATTCGCTTTTACAACATACAGCGGGTCCCTGCGCATTATTTGCCATAAGCGCGCTTATGCGTGTTTCTGCCCACATTCCAGGCAAATACTAAGTTGCAATCCGCCACATTCGAAACCGCCCCAGCCCTGTCACCTCACGAACCAAGTCCTTTTCCTCCATCAAGGCAAGGTTTCGCTGCACGGCTGCGCGGCTGGAACCAATCTGGGACTCAGCCATTGGAGCAGACACAAGGGGCCATTCTGCAAAGAGAGCTCGTAAGGCGGGAGGGGTTTTGCCGGATAGTGGCGCCATTTCAGCCTCTGCCTGAACCGTCCAAGCCTCAGTCTGATCCAGATGCCGCATCGCCGTTAGAACAGCGCTCTCCATCCCCGCCAACCAACGGGCCAATCGTTCGTCCGGAGAACCAGATGCACGCAGCCCCCCTGCTCCACCCATGGCGAGCGGCGCAAATATAGCACCGTTTCCGTTGCTGCTCGCAATCCTGGCCGCCGTGACGGCGGCTTCGATCTGGTCTCCTTGTGTCGCGTTGCCCTTAAATCTGAGACACGACGGGAGTGGGCAAAACCTGGTGGTCGACGTGGTAGGGTAAGGTATCGGAACAAGGCGGGACCCACCATGGAAGTAAACATTTTTGTCGAGACGACGTTTGACGATGGAGAAACCAAGAAGCGCAATATCGGTCGACTTCGCCGTGCGCCGGACGAGTTTGGTTCCGAGAGTTTGGGCCTTCTCCTCAATGACGCAAAGACCTTACTGAGGCGTTTGCAGGAGACGATTGTGCAAGATCAGGTCGGTGAAGCAATGGAGGCTCGCCGGAAATGCGATGGCTGTGGCAAACAACGCGCGATCCATGATGATCGAGGCCGTATTCTCGACACTCTTTTCGGGCGAATTCGGGTGAAGTGGCCAAGGCTTCGACGCTGCTTGTGCCAACCGGCTGGGGTCGCGAAATCTGGGCCACAATCACCACTTGCCGGGTTATTCTCTGACCGTGCGACTGCCGAACTTCGGCGCCTGCAGGCTGAATTGGGGGCCAGGCACTCGTTTCGGGAAGCCGCTCGATTAATCGAAATGTTCATGCCCTGTTCGGCTCAATTGAACACGACCGTTCGAAATCGTTTGGGTCGCATCGCCGACGAGCTAGGCCGCGAAAACGTAAGCCAAGGAGACGCGGATACAATCGCTCCGCCATCACCACTGACCGTTTTCCTGGATGGTGCGCACATACGATGTCGACCTGAATACCAGAAACGGCACCTCGATGTTGTAGTCGGCAAGGTTGAAAGCCCCAATATGAGCCGGCGGTTTGGTCTCGTGCAGCAAGCCGCCGGTTCTCCAGCAAAGCAGCTCCGACATGACCTGATCGCGCAGGGCTGGGACGGTCAGAGCAAAGTGACCGTGATTTCAGACGGCGAACCTGCACTGCCGAATTTGGTGAGGCGTGCCGTTCGAGGTCCCGTCACCCACATACTGGACTGGTGGCATATCTCGATGCGGGTCAAGCACATTGAAAATGCGGTGCGGGGACTTCTGCAATCGAAGGGCTTTTCAGGGTTGCCGCTACTCTTCGAGCGACCTGCTGATACACTGCGTTGGCACCTTTGGCACGGCAAAGTGATGACCGCCGCGACAATCCTCAAGGTTCTTCAGATCGATTGCGATCGTCTGCACGCCGAAACCCGAGAATTACGAGAAGCGGCCAAGCGGGTCAAAGCCCGGTGCCAGGACCTCTATTCCTACCTTGCGAACAACTTCGACGCGCTCGTAGACTACGGCCATCGACACCGGAATGGCCTCGCAGTTTCGTCGTCCCGGGCAGAAGGCTGTGTTGATGACATCGGCAACACCCGCATGGGCAAGCGGCGGCGCATGAGATGGTCACCGCGGGGCGCGCAACGGGTTGCCGTCACTCGGGCCGCTGTCCTTGACAGAAGGCTAGGCGTCTCAAAGCGGGCCGCTTAACCACCAAGTTTTGCCCACTCCCACGGCAGGGTGCCGGCCGGCTTCCTGCTTGGCTTTATGCGCCGATGGCGAAATTCGTCGGGAACTCCAACTCGTCCCGCGGTCAAGCCGCCCGCGAGACCAATAACGGACCCCAAAGAGCGCGAATTGCTGAGACAGATGCAAGCCGCACCAACTGCGAACCGCCAGTTCCACGCGTCCGACTTGTGTCGCTTGATCGGACATGCTGCCTACGAAGCGCGTGTACTCGATGTGATCCACAAGTTTGGGTGTCAGAGGTTTTCAGCAACTTTGGCCGTGCACGGAAGAGCGGTGTTGGCAGGGGAAATATCCAGATGATCCGCTGGCGGCAGTGCGCGATTGGATCAATGAGCGCTCCCTGCGCTTGAGGGACCCCTGGATGGCTAAATTCGGGGGTCGGGCCTAGAGATGTGGTAGGGACTGCGTGAACAGCTTGCGGGCGGTTTCTGAGTTGGTTCTGAAAAGCTGGTTCAGGTATCCAACTGTTCCGTCATTTCCAACTCGAGCCGCGCAGTCTCCTGGTTCAGTCGCCATCTTCTAACGACATAAAACACGAGCGCCTTGCGAGTTTCGATCAGTAAATGCGTCTTGTCGTCAAATCCGTACTCCAGCTGGACGGCTCGCGCTTGTGCATCAGATAGATCTGAACGCGGACGTATCCACAAGCGCACTAAGCTGTTCCAGTCCGTGTCAAAAGGCAGGGGAGCAGGTCTCTCCCGCGTTTTCATGTCGATTTGTTTCGTTATTCGTATTGGGAGATAATCGCGGTACGCCTCGTGATTATAGCTCCATGCGCGGAGATAAATTGCCTCTCCGTCAAAATGGAACTGAACTGGACTGATCCACTGCGGGTCGGATAGGCCGCTTGTCATCGAGGTGTAGGTAATCTGGATGTCGCGTTCGCCCATCTTGGCGCGGTACAGCTGTGCGACAACGGTGGAATCCATCACGCGAGTGGGCAGCGGGATGCTCGCGCCAAGCGATGTCGCCTTGCCATCAAGTAATTCGAAAACTTGTTCCGGGCCAGCCTCAGTCAATGCGCAGTGGTCGCCGGTCGAGAAATAGGCCTTCTCTGCGGCATCGTAGACTGGCGGCGTATTCGTCAGAGAAAGATAGGTTCGAAAGTCAACGGCAGCCTGTGCCATCGAGATATTGAAGCGTTCGATCAAGTCGCGGCGGTTCGCCTGACCTCTCCAGGTCAGACATTGGTCGAGGAACAAAATTCGCTCACGTTGCGCGTGCTTGAGGGCTTTCAGGCTCATACGCCGAGTAATACTTGACTCCGCTCGCATAGTCCATACATTTACTATACGTATAGAAAATGGATTGATCTGATGAGACTACTTCATACGGCAGATCTGCACCTGGGGCGGCAGTTCATGGGGTTGAGCCTCGAGGAGGATCATGAGGTTATCCTGGGTCAGATCCTTGAAGCGCTTGTGGTCGAACGAGCTGATGTTCTTGTCATCGCGGGGGACGTTTTTGACCGTGCCTCTCCGCCCAATTCATCGGTCCGGCAGTTCAATCGCTTCCTCAAGCGTGTAGCAGAGGAGACCGAAGCCGCTGTGGTGATGATCTCTGGAAACCACGATTCTGGCGACAGGATCGAGGCTATGTCTGTCTTTTCCACCGCGTCTCGTGTGCTGGTGCGGGGGATTGCCGATGCGGTGGAAGCGCCGCTGGTGCTGCGTGACGCGCAGGGCGAGGTCGCCTTTTCCGCACTGCCCTTTTCCTATGAATACGCCGCACGCGAGGTGTTCAGGGATGAAAGCATTAATGCGCCGGCGGAGGTAGTTGCCGCCCAGATCGCTGCGGCAAGGAGGCAGGTGCCTGATGGAGCGCGTTGGGTCGTCGTGGCCCATGCTTTCGTCGCGGGTGGTGCGGTCGGCGAGACCGAGCGCGCCCTGACGCGAGTCGGAGGCATAGAAACTGTTCCCTCCGATGTCTTCGATGGGGCGGACTATGTTGCACTGGGGCATTTGCACAAGCCGCAGGAAGTGGGCGCGAGCCATATTCGGTACTCCGGCGCACCGCTTGCTTTCGGTTTCGACGAGGCGGGAAATGAAAAATCCATGACAGTCGTCGATCTTAAAGCTGAAGGGGTCGAGATCCGCATCGTACCGTTCCGACCGATCCGGCAGGTTCGCTCGCTTACTGGGGCATTCTCGGATCTTCTGGAAGGAACGCCGTCTGACGATTTCATCCAGGCTATCCTGACGGATGAAAACCCTCTGATCGATCCGATGAAACGGTTACGCGCGACCTATCCCAATGCTTGCCATCTGACCTATGCCCGGCAGGAGCGCGCTGCGGAGACCAAGGCGCTCGGCAGCGGACGGACCGCGGTCACGCCAATCGAGATGATTGTCGACTTCGTGAAGGTTGTGCGCGGCCGGGAACCAAACGCCACCGAAGTCGCGATCATCGCGGAAAAGCTCCACGCGGTAACCTCCGGGGAGGAGCAGACATGAGACCCATTCGCCTATCGCTTCAAGCCTTCGGGCCATTTGCGACAACCGAGGTAGTCGATTTCCGGTCCGCGCTGGAGACGGGTCTGTTCGGGATTTATGGTCAGACCGGCGCGGGAAAGTCGACGCTGTTTTCGGCGATGTCCTTCGCGCTATTCGGGGCGCCGACCAAGACTGATCAAGAACCACGTTCACTACGCTCGGATCACGCCGCGTCGGATCTACCTACCGAAGTTGAATTTGTCTTTGAGCTGGGCGCCAAGACCTACCTGATCCGTCGTCGTCCGGCGCAGGAACGTCCGAAGGCACGCGGTGAAGGGACCACTGAGGACGCGTCGGAAGCCTCGTTATTCGACGTCACCGGGATTCCGGTGGACATTCTTGGTCCGAGTCAGTCTGGCCGTGTCATTGCGGAAAAGAAAGTCTCGCTAGTTGGGCAGCAAGTCGAGGCGCTGCTTGGCTACGGGGCAGATCAGTTTCGACAGATCGTGCTCTTACCGCAAGGCAAGTTCGAGACGTTCTTGGCCGCAAAAACGGATGCGCGGGTCGAGATATTGCGGGATCTCTTCGACGTGAAGATCTATCGAGATCTCGCCGCACGGCTGAAAGAAGAAGCCTCAGAGGCAGAACGAGCGTTGCGCGACCAGCGCGCTCTCTACGTGGCTCGACTCGAGGAACGTGGTTTTGAGAGCGCGGAGGCGCTAGAACTCGGGATTGCCGCAGCCGAAACAAAAGTCGAAGAAAAGCAGGGAGTTCAGAACGGCGCGGCGATGGCTACCGAAGCCGCGCGTAAAGCTCTGACCGAAGGCGAGCAAATCGAGAAAGCATTTTCTGCTGTCGACACGGCACAGCAGGCATTCGATAATCTAGAAAAGAAAACGGGCGAGGTCGAAGAACTGGCCAAGCGCATTGAGGCTGTCCGGAATGCCATTCAGGCCCGTGATCTTGAGACGGCTTTGCGCGATGCGGAGCAGGAAAGCCGGAATGCGGTGGAGGCTGTCACAAAGGTCGAGGCGGCACTAGATATCGCCACTGGCGCGAAGGAGGTGGCGGGAAAAAAACTTGTTGAGGCACAGTCGGGCGAGGACCGGCGGCAGCAAGTTCAGGCTGACCTGACAAGGTTGGAGGCGATCGAGAACCAGGTCGGTCAAGCAGCGGCTCTTAGAAGCGCGTTTGACGACGCTGCGAAGGACGAAGGTTCGGCGAAGAAGGCTCTGACCGAGGCCATAGATGCCCGAGAGAAGCTCAAGTCTCAGCGCGATGCGACCGATCTGGCACTTGATCAAGCGCGAAAGACCGAAACGGTGCGAGGCCAGCTGACCGGTGAGTTGGCCGAGGTCAACCGAGAAAGAGTCAAGGCAGCGGCGCATGTTAAGGCGCAAGAGGCTGTCGCGGATGCTCAACGAAATGTAGAAGCGGCATCGAACGAACTGGCGACAAGAACCGACGCGGCGCAAGCCGCTGATGCGGCATTGGTAGATGCCGAGGCACGGCTTTCGCGCACGCAAGCGATCATTCTGGCCGAAAAGTTGACCGAAGGAGCGCCCTGCCCTGTCTGTGGCTCCCATGATCATCCTGCGCCTGCCCATGGTATGCCCGAACAATCTGGTTTGACCGAAGCGTTTCGGAGTGCGCAGGTTCAGGCGAGAACTGCCTCCGAAGCCAGAGTTCGGGCCGAAAGCGAACTCGGCAATTTTCGAATGCGGCTCGACGAAAAGAAGCGGGCGCTCGAGGAACAGGAAAGTCCTGAGCGCACGTTAGCGGAACTCGAAGTTGAAATCGCACGGCTTGAAGGCGACGTCGCCGCGCTTGGAGAAGCGGTCGATTTAGACGCGATGGCGGAGCAGTTGGCCCAACTCAAGCTGAAACTGACTGAGGCTGAAGCTGCCGAGGCTACGGCGCGCACCGCTGCGGGAAAGGCCGAGACCGATCTTGCCGGCGCGCGCGCCAAGCTGGACACAGTGATCGAGGCCCTGCCGGAAGGTCTGCGCACGCCCGAGGCGGTTGTCGCTCGACGGGAGGCTTTACAGAGAGAGCAAAGGCAACTGTCCGAGGCGCTGGAAGTGGCGACGCAACAGGACCGAGCCGCCGGTGAAATGCTCACCCGTGCGCAAGAGCAGCTGGAAGCAGCAAAGCGGGCGCGCGACGCGCAGCAACAGCGCGTGAAAAAGGCGCAAGATGATTTTGGTGCTCGGCTTGCCGAGGTCGGGCTGGACAAAGCGGGATATGATGCTTGCAAGGCGCATTTCCCGACCCTCGATGCCGACCAGAAGACGGTATCCGATCATCGTGAGGGCCTGATCGCGGCTCACACGACATTGCAGAACGCCATAGCCGCTTGCGCAGATCGTGAACGCCCGGATCTTGCCCCGCTTCAGCTGGCGTTGGCAGACGCCACCCAGACCTTGAACGCGGCCAACGCTGCACTCGCCACAGCGAGGACAGATGTATCGTCACTGACCAAATTCAAGGAATCGCTTGCGGCGGCGCTGGCCGAAACCGAGCGGCTTGAAACCGAGACCGGTCCGCTCCGGGGGCTGGCCGATCTGGCTAACGGCAAGAACGATTTCAAGATGACACTCGAGACCTTCGCGATCGGTGCAATGTTCGACCAGGTTCTCGATGCGGCGAATATGAGGCTCGACCCTATGACACGTGGTCGCTACCGGCTGACGCGCGGGCTTGAGGCATCTGGCGGCCGCGGCAAGCGTGGGCTCGAAATCGAGGTCTTCGACATCAACACCGGCAAGGCGCGTCCGACAGCAACGCTATCCGGTGGCGAGACCTTTATCGCGGCACTAGCCCTCGCGCTTGGGCTAGCTGATGTGGTCGAGAGCCTTTCGGGCAAGATCCGAATGGACACGATCTTCATCGATGAAGGCTTCGGCAGCCTCGACACCGAGAATGGGGCGGGCACGCTGGACCAAGTGATCCAGGTTCTTGCTGCGCTGACAGAGGGCAGCCGGGCTGTGGGACTGATCTCGCATGTCGGGCTGGTGCAGGAGGCTATTCCACAAGGCTTCTATGTGCGTTCGACCCCAAGCGGCAGCCGGGTCGAGGAAAGGAGGGGGCTGGGATGACGGACCGTTGGTATTTCCGTAAGGCGCACACCCGCCGCCTGTCGACGGGGCGCACGGTATCCGTCCGCGGCGGTTGGGCAGTTCGGGGCGACCGTGAAAGCAAGAAGGGCGCACCGTTCAGGCGGACTTGTCCAATATGCGGGGCGCTGATCGTAAGTGTGGGCATGCCCAGAGGGGGCTGGGTCCATTTCGAGGGCGGCAAAGGCCTGACACGAATTAAACACCATTGCCTACATCTTGGCGAAGGTCTGAGCAGGCGGCGCGACGAGGACACACCGGATCTTTTCGAAATGCTGCGATAGCTCGTTGCCGGATTACACAAAGCAATTCTGAGAGAAAATTTTGTTCGATATCCAACCCAGGATTCTTTGGCGAATCTGATGAACGTAGGCATCGGCGCCACGCGCCCCACCCTCAATGAACTGAGAAGGCCCTTACCGCTGGATCTACTCACAACGGTCTAGTCCTTGATCCGCCACATCCTGAAGCGTCCTTGTTGCGTCACTTCTCGGATCAGGCCTCTCTCTTCCATCCAAGCGAGGTTCCTTTGAACAGCCGCGCGACTTGCGCCTGTTAAGACTTCCGCCATCGGGGCCGACACCAAAGGCCACTCTGTCAACGCCGAACGAAGAGCGGCCGGAGTTCGCCCCGAAAGCTGAGACATGGCTCCTTCCGCCCGAGCACTCCATGTCTGGGTATCATCTAGATGACGCATCGCCGTTAGAATTGCGCTGTTCATCCCATCCAACCAGCGGGCCAAGCGTTCGGGTGGCAAGCCCGAAGCACGCAGCCCCCCTGCCCCGCCCATAGCGAGCGGTGCGAAAATGGCGCCGCTTCCGTCACTGGCCGCGATCCTGGACGCGGTGACGGCGGCTTCCATCTGGTCGCCGTGCTGTCCGAGGCCCGCCAGGCTCCAGAGATGAAAGCCCATGCAAGCCCGCGTGATTGGGTGGAGATCGGCTGCGGCTGCTATTACGTCCAGCCATCCGCCCGCGCGATCTTCGAAACGCTCAGTGCTGTCTTCAATGTTTTCGGGATCGCGGCGATCTAGGAAGGCTGCCAAGTCACCTTTTGGTCCGGGACCGCCAGTCAGGCGCCGAGCGGCCCATCCAACTCTTGCTAGGGCATTTGTGTCATCCTGTGCGCCCGAGAGCCGCATCGACACCCAGAGCGCCAGCCGATCAGAACTCACCCGATCTCCTGCGAACCAGCTAAGATCCGCCGCCTCGATGAGAGCGAGCCGATGCCGCCAGCCTTCCGGACCGCGCAGCAGCCGGTCATCCAGAGCTCCAAGGCGTCCAGCCACTCTTGCCAGTCGCGCAGCGTGAACCCCCTCTGCCCTTGCCCAGTCATCGACGACAGCGGTGTCGGGCGGTTCCGCCCGCGGCCCGGGAGGCAAATCATCGGGTTCTTCTTCGAGTGGCCCAGGCAGGAACCAGAGATCATCCTCGTGAGCCTCTTCGTCCCCCTCGACTGTGATGAAGGGGTCGTCAAAATCATTAGTCAAATTAGATGTTTGTGATTTCATATGTGCAAAATACTGATTTTTTGCCCATTACCCAAGCGTTTTTGTGGCCGTTGCTTGCGCCCTTTATATAGTACGCGCGCGCGACTGCCGGCGGAACCTCTCAGATCGCGCTCTGCGCAAGAAAACCAAGGCATTGTACGCCAGCTCAACGAGAGAACACTTGCTTGCATTCGTTTATAAACCGTCGTTTATTGGCGCTATATCAAACTGCAAAAAAGACTGTTTTGATGCCATTGATAGGCTACGCGCGCGTTTCAACTGAGGATCAAACTCCCCTGCCCCAGTCTGAGGCCCTGCAAACTGCGGGATGCGTCGAAATCCATGAAGAACACGCCTCAGGCGGCAATCGTGCGCGGCCGGTGCTTGCCCGCGTGCTGGAGCGAATTAGCAAGGGCGACACGCTGGTTGTCGTTCGGATCGACCGGCTTGCGCGGTCGCTGTCACATCTGCTGGAGGTGATCGAACGGCTGGAGGCCAAGGGGGCGTTCTTTCGCTCCATTCAGGACCCGATCGACACCGGATCCCCGCAAGGCAAGTTCACGCTGCAGGTGTTGGGCGCCGCGGCCGAGTTCGAGCGGGCGCTGATCCGCGAACGTACCAAGGCGGGGCTGGCGAGTGCCCGTACTAAGGGCCGGGTCGGCGGGAACCCGGGCCTACGCGCCCGCGATCCAGCCGCGCTACGCAAGGTGCGGCTCGCGCGGCAAGACGGCTACATGGAGCGGCTGAACGAGACGGCTCAGGACTGGGTGCCACATGTCCGACGACTTCGACCCGATATGGCCTGGGAAGATGTGCTTCGGATCATCAATGGCCCCCTGCCCTACGACCGCCACTGGACGCAAAGCCGCCTTTTGCGCGCAGTGAAAGCCTATGTGCGCGACGGGTTTCTGCCCAATGAAGTGCTTGGTCGCGCTGGAAGACGCGAAACCGACGACCGCCTGCCCGCGATTGTCGCTGGCATCAAGGGTGCGGACCCTGACATCACGCTCCAGGCGATCTGTGACCGGCTGGAATCCATGCGCGAACGCACCCCGCGTGGACGCGCCAGCTGGCAGCCGTCGTCCGTGAGGATGCTGCTGGAACGCGCGGAGAAGTTGGGCTTGCTGAAGTGCGCGCAATAAACACAACCCTGCAAATCTTCCAACTCATGGAACAATTGCAAGGTTGCAGCCCGTTTTCTGGTCAGGTGAATGGATTCACGACGCGCAACTGATCTTCGACCAACAATCCGTCGTGCATATCTTCGCTCCACAAAGTCGTGCATCCAGCAATAAGAGCGGCCGCCACAATCATCGCGTCATAGACCGAAAGCTGGTACTTTTCTGCCAAAGCTCGGCCCACAAGATGGGTTTGCACAGACAGGTCCTCGACTGGACACAAGGATTGGACCCCTGCGAGAAAAGCGCCGGTCTCCTCCCAACTGAGACCGGCTTTCCTCCGGCAATTGACCATCGCTTCGTTCAGGACCTGCACACTGATCCGCGGCCCCTGCCCCAGGATGTCTTCCGCCCGATCCGCCTTTGGGCCGTCGTCAAGAAGGTAAAGGACGACATTTGTATCCGCGAATTCAGCGCTCATGCGCAGCGTCGCGGCTCAGGCGTGCTTCCTTGGATAGCTTTCCGCGAAACCGCCTTAGCCCTTGCAGGACTTCATCGGCGCGAGGTTGGCGCTGGACAAGCAAAGTACCGTCGTCCTTTATCAGATCGATTTGGTCACCCTCTTTAAGACCAAGTTCGCGCACAAGATCGGCAGGCAGCCGGACCGCGAGCGAATTCCCCCATTTTGCAACTTGCATCGGTGTCGTCCCTCCTGGTGGATATACGAGCCTATATGTATATCATCCTGACGCAATTGCCAAGATCAGCATTCGACGACGACGGCGAACGGGCTTGTGTTTCGACGGTGAGCTCACACAAGATGTGGAAAAAACTTGCGCGAATCCGACTCTTACGGCAATAGTCACGGAAACGAGGCAAAAAACGTCAATAACCGTGAACACGCCAAAGATGCGTAGCGCGGATCGAGAGGGCAGATGAACAAGACTTTCGTGCATCAGGACCTGAACGCGGTCATCCGCCAGCATTCCGAGTGGCTGGCCAACCAGCTTCATTCGCAACGCGAGAGCCTGTTTCCCCCAGACGCCACAAAGGAAATGCGCAAATTCTCCTCCGGCGAGGCGGCAGCGCTTCTTGGTGTGAACGACTCATACCTGCGCAAAATCAACCTTGATGGCAAGGGCCCTTCGCCTGAACTGACGGCCGGCAATCGTCGCCTGTATTCCGCGCAGGACATTCAGGCCCTGCGTGTCCTGCTGGAAAAGACCGCGCGCAAGCCTGGTGACTATATCCCCGGACGGCGTGACGGGGATCACCTGCAAGTCATCGGTGTGATGAACTTCAAGGGTGGCTCGGGCAAAACGACGACTTCGGCACACCTTGCACAACGGCTGGCCTTGCGCGGTTATCGCGTCCTGGGCATTGATCTTGATCCGCAGGCCTCATTCACGGCGTTACATGGCGTACAGCCCGAATTCGATCTGACAGATGGCGGCACGCTCTATGACGCGATCCGCTATGACGACCCAGAGCCGATCCGCGCCGTCATCCGCAAGACCTATATCCCGAACCTCGACCTGATCCCGGGCAATCTGGAACTGATGGAGTTCGAACACGAAACGCCACGTGCTCTTTCACAAGGCAACGCAGGCCTGTTCTTTTTCCGCGTAAAAGAGGCGTTGGCCCAGGTTGACGGTGATTACGACGTTGTGGTCATCGACTGCCCGCCGCAACTGGGCTTTCTCACCATGTCCGCACTTTCTGCCGCCACCGGCGTGCTGGTCACAATTCATCCGGAAATGCTCGACGTGATGTCGATGTCACAATTTCTGCGCATGACGGCTGATCTGATGGACGTGATCGCCGAAAGCGGTGCGGACATGTCCCACGACTGGATGCGCTATGCGCTGACACGCTATGAACCTCAGGATGCACCACAAAACCGGATCGTCGCCTTTCTGCGCACCATGTATGGCGATGCGGTGCTCAACTCGCCAATGCTCAAATCCACGGCGATCTCCGATGCAGGTCTGACAAAGCAAACCCTATACGAAGTCGAGCGCAGCGCCTTTACCCGCACGACCTACGATCGCGCCCTTGAAAGCCTGAACGCGCTGAACGACGAAGTCGCTGATCTTATTCAGAAAACGTGGGGGCGGGCATGACGAGTGGCAAGAAAAAACGGATGTCGATGCTCGACAATCTCGCGGCAGCCGGTGGCCCGGCCCCTGCCCCTCAGGCTGGCGCCGTAACCCCTATGATGACGTCCAACCGCGCCCTGCGCTCGGCCCGTGACGCGGTCGATTCACATCATGTCTGGGAACTCGACCCGGCCAGTATCGTCGACGACAGAATGGCCGACCGGCTTGATCCGGCGGATGTGCATGATCTGCGCGCCGCAATCGAGGCGAATGGTCAGACCGTACCAATTCTTGTGCGCCGGCACCCGTCAGAGACGGACCGCTATCTGCTCGTCTATGGTCGCCGTCGGCTCGAGGCGATCCGCCAGTCCGACAAGGTCGCCAAGGTGCGCGCACTGGTCGCCAATCTGGATGATGACAGTGCCCTGCGTGCGCAGATTTCCGAAAACATGGCGCGCCGCGATTTGTCCTTCATTGAAAAGGCGATATTTGCGCAAGAACTCGTATCGTCGGGCTTTGGAAATCAATCACAGGTTGCAGAAATTCTGACCGTGACCAAATCTTCGGTGTCCATGGCTATCGCCATCGCCGACATGGTCGGTACAGACCTCATCCGCGCCATCGGTGCTGCACACGGCATCGGCCGACCCCGGTGGGAGGCCATGGGCCGTGCCATCGCGGACAACGACCTGGATCGGGGCAGCCTGATCCGCCTTGCTGAGGAAACCCATGGCAAGGCCGATGTGGCCATGGTGATTGATGCCGCACCTGCGACCGACGACCCCTCTGTGCAGGCGTTCGAGGCCGTGTCGAAGGTTGTCACAAGGCTAGTCAAACCGGCCAAGGCCCCCTCCCCTTCTGCTGCATCCAGTCAGCCGCTCAGGATTGGGGGCAAACGTGGCGGCACGCTCAAACGCACCGCCAAAGGGATCTCGATCGAGTTGCAGAATAGTAAGTTTGCCGACTGGGTAGAGTCTGAAGCCGATGATTTGATTGAAGAACTTCACGAACGCTGGAAGCAGCGTTCAGAAGACTGAAGAAGAGCAGAAACCAAAAACAGGAGGCACGAAAAAGCCAAAGAAAAGGTCCCGCAAAGCGACCGCCCTACGAGACCCTGACTTGTTCTTAGCACTCTCAAGTTAGTCTCAGACGCCGTTTTTCGCAAGTCTTAAGTGATTCGCGGACCGTGATTTCTTTGCCGTCGTGAATGTAAAATGGACTACACCCCCGTAACGCCTTTCAGGCGACCCATAAATGCTGCCATTCTGCACTATCAGGCAGCGGCGCAACAGGACCTCCCGCCTTCCGGCGTCAACAAATGGGAAGCACTTCGCGAACTCGCCGCTGCCCGTATCGCCTTCGGCTTGTCCGACCGTGATTTGAGCGTGCTTCAGGCATTGGTCAGTTTCCATCAGGCCACGATCGTTGGCGGGAACCATAGTGAAACTGTCGTGCATCCGTCCAACAAGGCTATTTGTGAGCGCCTGAACGGCATGCCCTGTTCGACCATGCGGCGGCATCTGGCGAACCTGGTGCAAACCGGTTTCGTCGTGCGTCGCGACAGTCCCAATGGCAAGCGTTACGCGCGCCGGTATGGGGACGAAAAGATCGCTTTCGGCTTCGATCTGGCCCCCCTCGCCCAACGCTTCGTCGAAGTGTGCGAAGCCGCAGAGGCTGTCCGTGCTGCGGAGGAGCGCTACAAGCGGCTTAGATCCACTGTAAGCCTCATGCGCCGTGATCTAGCGGGTCTCGTCGATTACGGCCGCTCTCTGCGCCCTGACCGCGCCATCTGGGACCAGGCGTCCGACCTATGCGTCCTGACGGCGCGTGACCTTCGCCGCAAGCTCGACTTTGCAGAGTTGCAGCAGATTGAATCCGCGTTGTCCGAAGCACTCAACGCCACTAGGGACCTGTTGGAACCAGTGCAGTCACAAGATATGAGCACCAATGACGTCACAAATGAGCAGCACTATCAGAATTCAAATAAAGACTCTTATGATTTTGAACCACGCTTAGAAAAAGCGCAGGACGAGGGCAGCGTCTCCGATCCGGCGACAGCACTGGTTGCAGAGGGTAGGACCGATGAGCCTGTCCCGGTCGACAACAATCTACCCAGAATACCCCTCGGTCTCGTTTTGGCCGCTTGCTCTGAATACCGAGCTTATGCTGAACGACCTGTGCGCCACTGGCATGATCTAGTAAGGGTTGCCGATGTAATAAGGCCTATGATGGGCGTCTCTCCTTCAGCTTGGGATGAGGCCAAACAGTACATGGGCCCGGAAGAGGCATCGGTGGTCATCTTGGTAATGTTGGAACGCTTCGGCGACATCCGGTCGCCTGGTGGGTATTTGCGGACGCTGTCTGCAAAGGCTGCTCTTGGTGAATTCTCCTGTGGTCCCATGATCATGGCCCTTATGAGAAAGGACGCTGCATGAAAAGTTCACAGCTGTGAACTGCGTCTTGTTTCGTCGCGCAGAAGACAGGTTCACAGCTGTGAACTCATTGCTAAGGGGATCCGTCCACTTTCTTTCTGGGCGCGCTGACCTGCGTAGAGCGCGGACTAACGAAAATCACACAGTCAGGTCACCGTCTCCAAAGAGGTTTGGAAAGAGCCGCTCTCGATAATCCAACGGAAACGCCAACCGAACCGGCGTCTTCGGCGAGGCGGACGTCATGTATCCGGCGGTGGTCAGTTTGCTCAGCGTGTTGCGAGCAGTACGCTCGGACGTCTTGAGCACAATCTGCGCATCGCCTCGTTCCAGTGCCCCATGCCGAAGAACCGCCGAGATTAGTTCCGGCGCTCGCTTGTCATCGATGGTATCTGCAACAAGACGACGATACCGTTGGTCAAGTCCGCCGAGATCGAACAATCTTGCTGAGAAGGTGATCTGGTCGAGCGTCACCTTTAGGAACCATTCACTAAACGTCTTCAGTGCCGCTTCTGACAGGTTCCCCCGTCCGTCGCGGTCTCCGCGGCGTGGACTGTCGGCCAGATCCATCATCCGTTTGTACTCGCCCCGATCGGTTAGCCCGCGGGCCAGCCCACGTGATACGGACCAGAGCCCTTGGCCACCAATCCCCGCTGTGAGGGCCATGGCATGAGACATCAGTCTGCTGACACGGCCGTTGCCATCCGGGAAAGGGTGGATGTAGTTGAGCCGGTGATGCGCAGAGGCGATCGCGATGATCCGTCCGCTCGAAGACCGCGCCGCAATCTGAAATCGTTTGTCAAAGTGATCCATGAATGCCGCGACGCGCGACGATGAAGGAGGTAGGTGGCGCCCGACCGCAACTTCCCGATCATCATCCTGGCGCATGCGTCCCGGAACGATGGGCTCTTGTGTGCCGTCGGGATGTTCGATGACCCGAAACTCATCCGGCATCTCGTCGTAGAAGCTCTTATGGACCCAAGTCAGGAATTCGACGGATGTGGGGCAGGGCAGGGTGCCCTTGCGATGCATCTCGTCGATGGCCCGTTGAACGATGACGTGCGCCCGGGCCTCAAGGGCGAGGGGACGGGTTTCTTCCTCAAGCTCGGCACCAGCCAGCGCCCTTTCGATGTCGCGGGGGCGCGTGTTGTGTCCTTCGATCAGGTTGGAGTAGTAGCAGTTCATCACACGGACGAGATCGGCAAGTTCGGCTGCGCTGTCAGGATGCAACCCTTGTCCCAGCCCGGTGGCTTCCCTCTGGATGTCGACCGAAAGGTCTGCCAGTTCTGTGGGAATATGCTCCTCGAAGAAGCAGGGTTCGATCCTGGCGGGTGTTTCCAGCATTTTTGCCGATCTTCCATGTTTGCAAAGTAATTGAAAAATAAACACATTTCGTACTTTCAAGCAAGGTTTTGCCGATATGCGTTGCCGATCTTGCCTGCCGATCTGGAATTGCTGCATGAAATCAATGGCTTCGGCAGAAGGGCCGGGCTTTTCGGTTTTGTTGTGTGCCCAAAGGGGCCGGAAAAAGAGAAAGTGTCCTTCGGGTTTTGTGACTGACGGATGAGGGCCTTTGGGGTCCCTCAGATGGGTCCGGGCCGGGTTCCGGTCTGCCGTTCCTGATGAAGGACATTCCCATGCAAACAGGTGTCTTGCGCGTGTTGCGCGCGACCGCTGCCTCGTGGTGGCGAAACAAGGAGCTGCGCCGAACTGGCCAGCTGAAATTGGCGCGGCAGCTCGAACGCGAAACCGTCCTGCGTGATCTCGGCTATCTCAGGCAGGCGGAGACACTGCCGAACGCCCATTTGATCTGCGGCGATGGCGGCACATTCATCCATCTCGGTTGGACCACAGTGTCGACCTTCGCGCCGATCGAGCGCTTTCCCTTGGCCGCCCTCGCGGTCGCACGAGGAACGCCGTTCATCGATATCCGATCCGTCACCGATGTCACCGCCTTCGCGAACTTGCCGTGCGTGGCGCGGGACGGATCGGTCGACCCTGACCCTTCCGGTCCTGGCAGGTCCGTCTCGCTGACCACCTACATCGACATGGTCGAAGCCCTCGGTGCCAGGATCGCCAACGATCCGCGCCCCCGCCAGTCAACCTGATCACCATTCCCTCTCACCAACACTCGAAAGGAGGCCAGCCATGGCCCGATCCCGCACGCCCAAATTCGATGCCTCCGAGGTCATCACCAACGAAATCATCCGCATCATCGAGCGCGGCGTCCTGCCGTGGCGCAAGCCATGGACCGCAGGTGGCAGCTCTCGTCCCCTGCGCGTGGGCGGAGAACCCTACCAAGGGGTGAACAACTTCCTGCTGACGATGCGGACCGTGATGGCGGGCCACAGCTCTCCCTTCTGGATGACGCTGCCGCAAGCCAATGCGTTGGACGCAAAGGTCCGCAAGGGCGAGAAGTCCTCTGTCGTCGTTTATTACGGTCAAAGCCGGAAAGACGCGGGCGCATATGAGCATGACCGCAGCGACGGGGATGATCACTCCGAGGAAGCCCGTATATTCCGCTTCCAGAAATCCTACCGCGTGTTCAATGCCTGCCAGATCGAGGGCTTGCCCGACAGCTTCTTTCCGGACCCGGAGCCCGTGCCCGAGCATCCGCGGTCCGAGCCAATCCCGCACATGCAGGCGTTTTTCGATGCCATCGACATCACGACCGTCTTCACGGGCACGGAGGCGTACTATTTGCCGCCCGTGGACAAGGTCTACATGCCGTCCATCACGCGGTTCCAGGACCCGCGCAATTTCTACGGGGTCTGGGCCCATGAGCTGGCCCATGCCACGAAAGCCCCGCATCGGCTGAACCGTGATTTCGGGTTCTCGAAGTTTGGCAACACGTCCTATGCGCGCGAGGAGATCGTCGCGGAATTGACCTCAGTGTTCCTGGGTCAGACGCTCGGCTTCACGGCGCATACGCTCGAGATGAATGCCGCCTACCTGCACAACTGGTTGCGGGTCCTTCGGTCGGACAAGGGCGCGATCTTCCGGCACGCCGCGGACGCGCAGCGCGCCTGTGATTATCTGATCGCACAATCTGAGGCGGGTAGGGCAGGGCGCAGTGCCGAGGCCGCCTGACCACACGGAGAACGGAGACTCGCATGTCACGCAAGGAATCCAAGACGCTGCGGGTGGCCTGCTTCGAGGACGGCCGCCGCAAGATCATCGTCTTCAAGCGCGGTGCCTATTGGTGGAGCCCGTCCGAGGGCGCTTACCCGCTCTCGGCGGCACTCGAGAGCATCAAGGAACAGGGCGGCTGGATCGAAACCATCCCCAACCCGAATTACAGACCCAAAGGGCTGTTCGGGTAGGGCGCCTTCGGCCTCGATTCATCCGCCAAGCGGAAAAGAAAAAGCGGGCTTTGAGAAGGGTGTTTCAAACCTCTCAAAGGAGATCCCCATGTCCATGAATGTTCAACCCCAGCCAGACCGTCCGGATCCGAGTGTGATCGCGGCGCAGAACGACGCGTTTCGCAAGCTCGCGTGCCTTGGAGTGCCGCCCGCGCAACCCATCCAGGGCCGCATGCATGTCACCCGCTCGCTTATGGAGGTCGGCGATGGCTTCATGGCCGAGGCGGTCAAGGCAACCGGTGAGTTTGCCACGTTCGAGCCGGAGAATGACCCGGAAGGCTGGCACGATTTTGGCGCGGTCGAGATCCGGGGCCAGACCGTGTTCTGGAAAATCGATCTCTATGAGGCAGATTCGGATTTCCGCTACGGGGCTGAGACCCCGGACAATCCTGCCACCACCATGCGCGTGCTGACCATCATGCTGACGCGCGACTGGTAGGCGAGGGGACACCCCCCAAACCTTACACGTCAAGAAATGAAGGCCCGCTGCCCCTCAAAGGGAGAGTGGGTCTTTTGTCGTGGTGATCCCTGAAGCCGGGGATTGGTCACGCGCAAGCGGGCGCGGGCCACACCTCACCCACTTGGAAGGATATCCCATGACCACAAGCTTTGCCCCTCTCACCGTCGCCATCGGCGATCTGGTCCCGCATCCCGCCAATGTGCGCAGCAACTCGCCGGAAACCTATGATCCCGAGAACATCGCGCATCTGAAGGCCAGCATCGCCGTTCTGGGCTTGCTCCAGCCGCTCCTGGTCCAGAAGCTCGACGGCAAATACGCTGTCCTCGCTGGTGGCCGACGCCATGCCGCGCTGAAGGAGCTGGTCGCAGACAAGGCCGCGAAGGGGTTCACTGCGAAAACCAAGGTGGACTGCCGCCTTGTCCCTGAGGAGTGCGACGTCACCACGGCGCTGTCGCTCGCCGAGAACATCACCCAGGCACCGATGAATGCCATCGACGAGTTCGAGGCCTTCGCCCGGATGATGGAGGTCGACGGCCAGACGCCCGAGACGATCGCAAAGACCTTCGGCGCCACGGTGGCGGCCGTGAAAGGCCGGTTGCGCTATGGCCTTATCCACCCCGACATCCGCGCCGCGGCCCGGGGCAAGGTGATCACGCTCGACACGATGAAGGCCTTCGCCGAGCACCCGAGCCAGGAGGTGCAGCGCGAGGTCTTCGAGGCGCTCACGAAAGACGGCGGCTATCTGCAGGCCTACACCGTCCGTCAGGCGCTCAAATCCCGCGGGGTGCAGGTTAGCGACGACATCGGGGCTTTCGTGCGCGAAGACTACGAGGCACGCGGCGGCGCCGTCGCAGCCGATCTGCTGGATGAGCATTCCGTGCTTGAGGATGCGGCTCTGGTCGAGACCATCCTGCTCGAGAAGCTCGGTGCCGCCGCCGAAGAGGCTCGCATAAAGCTGGGCTTTGCCTGGGCCGATGCGATGGTCCGCTATGATTACGCGACCATGGCCGACTACGGCCGCGTCTATCCCGGCCCGATCGAGCCGGATGAGGCTGCCCAGAAGCGCATCGATGAGATCACCGCCGAGCTTGAGAAATTGCAGCTCGAGATGGAGGATGAGGGGCTCGAGGACGGTGCCTATAATGCCCTTTACGAGCGCGTGGACGCCTTGGAAGAGGAAGCCCGCGACCTGCAGGAGGCCTACAGCGCCGAAGACCTGGCGCGGGCAGGCGTGATCGCGTCGTGGCAGAGTGGGCAGATCACGTTCCAGGTTGGCCTCGTCCGCCCGGAGGACACCGTCAAAGAGGAGGGCGCGCGGGGCTCCTCGGCCAACCCGACCGAGGGGGAGGCCCCGGACGCCGGCGAAATCACCTACCCGGCCTCGCTGGCAGAGGACCTCAAGACCGAGCGGGCCATGGCCCTCGGCGCCGCGATGGCGCTGCATCCCGAAGCCACGCTCGATCTGACGCTCTTCAAGCTGGTCAGTGACGTTCTGGCCAGCGGCATGAGCGTCACGCAGGCGATCAAGATCGATGCCCGCAAGGAATACCGCAGCCATGCCAAGATGGACGAGATTGACGAGACCTCGCTTGAGCAGGTGGCGGCGGCGCATGATGCGCTTGATCTGTCCTGGCTCGATGACACCCGCGCGCCCGCGGATCAGTTCGCGGCGTTTCGCGCGCTGGAGGCCGGCGAGAAGGCCAAGCTTGTGGCCTATGCCACGGCCAGCACCACGCAGTCCTGCTTCGCGCGGGACCGCCAGCGCGACAGCCTGATGCATGACTTCGAGATCGAGATCATGCCCGACATTCGCGCCCACTGGACACCGAATTCGGCCCTCTTCAACCGCTTCAAGAAGGCCTGGCTCCTGAAGATCCTCGGCGAGGATCTGGGTCTGACCCAGGAGGCGGTGACGCTGGCTTCGTCGAGCAAGAAGGAGATCGTCGCCTTCTGCGACAAGCTCTTCGCCGAGCCCTTCGCCACGCTCACGGACGCGCAGCGCGCTGCCGTGGCCGCCTGGTGCCCGCCGATGATGCAGACCGCCGGTGTCGCCTTTGACGAGGCGGAGCCCACTGCGGAAACCCCCGAGCCTGAGAGCGAGGTCGCGCAAGCGGCCTGAGCCATCACGCGACCCGCGCGTAGATCATGCCACCCGCGCGGGTCGACCCTCCCACACCCAACGGAAAGACATCCCCATGGCTATTCTCAAGTTCTCTGCCTCCGCTGTCGCGGCGCAAATCGCACATGCGCGTGCCTGCAAGACCTTCCTGCCCAACTGGAACGGGTCCGTGGACAGGCCGGCCCTGATCCTGATCGTTGGCAATGGTGTGCATCTGTGCTCGAACGGCATCGATGGTACGACCACCCGTATCGTCACCACCGAGCAGGCCGATCCCTCCTTCGCCTTCGCCGACGGCATGAACCCGTTTCGGGATACCGACTGGATGGCGCAGCGCCGCATGGCGTTTCGCGATCTGACAGGCCAGTTCTACACCGACATCCTGGATGACGTGCAGGTGCTCATCGACCGGGGGCGGGGTGCGATCCGGCTCGCCACCGATGGCCACAGCATCCGCGTCTTCGTGCGCCGGGCCTCGGACTATCTCATCGGCGGGACCTACGAGGTGCCCTCGGGCCTCGGCGGCACCTTCCGGGTCATTCTCAAGGATGCCTGCGACACCTTCGCGATCGTGCAGAACTGCGGCAATTGCGAGGATTTCGACGCCATGCAGCCCTATCGCGTGCCGCTGGATGCGCTGATGGAGATCGACGATCGGAGGGCGGCATAGTGGGATGGCTTTTCTACACCGACCGCCGTATCAAATCCTACGCGGATGAGAAGGCGGAAATTACACGGCTCTGCACCTTCGAGGGCGACACGCGCAAAACTGAACTGGTCAAGGCCTGCAAGGTCGCCTCCACCTGGTATGCGGCGGCAAGGGTCACCAATCTCGACGGCACCGCTGTCGAAGACACGACCTATGTGACCGATGCGGATGGCTCCATCACTTTCGCCGCCGTATTCCTTACCCGATATGATGACGGCTGCTGGGGCTACAAGGACATGGAGGAAAGCGCGGGACCGGTCGAATCCCGCGCGCCACTGAGCCTATTGGCCCTGCTGTCCGAGCTGAAAGACCTAGACAGCTATGCTCATGCCTGGCGCCAGCGCTGCCAGGACTGGGCTGCGATCCCGGACTACGAGGAAGGCGACAAGATCAAGCTCGCAGCACCTGTGACGCTCACTGATGGCAGTACCTGCCAGATTGTCACCGCGACCCACTACAGGCGCGGGCGGCAAAAGCGCCGCTGCTACCGCATCGAGGAAACTGGTGGGCTCGTACGCCTGTCGAAGGCCTCGCTTGCGGGCTCGGAGTTGCTCAGCTCCGCGAAAGGTGCGGCTAGCCCGGTGCTGCGGAGTTCCTGGCGGGGCGAAAGG